>NZ_JBHSEP010000011.1:0-193196 GCF_042654645.1 Cohnella hongkongensis
TTTAAGCCGTTTCCTCCTCCAAAATTGCCAGTAAAATTTGGATTTTCTTTATTTTCGACAATACCCTCGCAACCTTACTCCCACATGGCTTTAACGATTCATTTTTGATTCAGGTGCGTGGAGCCTGGACTGGAAATGAAAGTCATTTTGAGCATAAAAAAGGCCTCGCGGGGAGGCGGATTTAAGAAGACGGCATCAAGAGCCGGCAGTTACTTGTTGATCTGGAGGTCGCGGACGATCGTCTCCTGCTCCAGCGAACGGAGGGACAGCGTCTCGAGCAGGCGTTCCTGGCGAAGCTGGCCTTTCTTCAGGTCTGATGCGTCCGATTTGAGCTCGGCTACATCGGATTTTAGGATGGCTACGTCTGATTTGAGCACGGCTACGTCCGATTTGAGCACGGCTACGTCCGATTTGAGTACGGCTACGTCCGATTTGAGCACGGCTACGTCCGTTTTTAGTTCGGTTACGTCCGATTTAAGTCCCGCGATGTCGTGCTCGATTCTGGTGATCTTGGCATCCATCATTTCTACGCTGTGCTTGATCGCTAACAGGATTTCCTTCGTTTCGTCCATTCGATTCCCTCCCTGAAATCATGAATCGTATCTCGCTGGCTGGAAGCCAAAACGCCGCCCAACTCTCCGCGAGGAAGTCGAGCGGCGCGTGCTTCGCGTCCGGTGTTTGATGATTGTATTATAACACGGACAGGCGCCGCGTTCAAATTCATTTTTAGACAGCGCGAATCGACGAATTTCCTCCACGATCAACCGAATCTCCTCCGCTGCCGGGCCCTTCGCTTGAAAAGCTGCCGGATTTCGAGGCTGAATTTCGACTCTATACGCGAATGGAAACGGCAGGCTCGGCCCCCGCGGATGCAGATCGGCTTGCTCCCGAGGAGCTATAAATTTTCGGTTCATGCGCGATGGCGGCTTTCCCTTCGGTTGGGGCCGCAGCTGCGCCGGATGTATGACTGTTTTTGAAAACAAGCTGCCCTTCCTCGCTAATTTCCACTGTCACCCCGTCGACAGGCGCGCTTGCATGTTCTTGCTGATCCCTCAGCTTCTCGGCCGCTTCTTCCCTAAGCTTGGCCTCTTCGGCCTCGGCTTCGGCTTCGGCTTTTTCCCGGGCAGCTTCCAATTCCTCGGCCGCTTTATCGATTTCGCTCTTGGCAGCGGCAAGAGCGTTGCCCACATAACCTATAGCGCGCCCCATCATCTCCATATTCGGCTTGCGCTTCGCCGCTTCTTGCGAATAAATAGCCATCGATGCTTGAGTGGACTGCACGTGCGATGAAGCTCCTATCAATCCTGCCATGACTCCCGGAGTAAGCAAATTCACGGACGTCACCTCCTTCCGGACTCTATATCTGATATAAATACTATCGGCAAACAGAGTTGGATAATCGATAGCTTTCTGCCGAAATTGGGAATCTGTCCCTCGGCCGGAGCGTTAACCGCCGGGCGAAGCAAACATAAGCGGCTCACGACGTCCTTGGAGCCAGCTGGATCGCGTTGATATCGAAGGGGATTCAGATCAGCATAGCGAATTTATATGCTTTCTGAACCACCTAGATAAGCCCCGGCGAGATCGCCGGGGCCGGATGTTCCTTATGGATTATTGGGCTTCGATCAGCCCGTACTTGCCGTCGTTCCGACGATAGACGACGTTCACTTCCTTCGTGTCGGTATTGGAGAACACATAGAAATTGTGCCCGACAAGGTTCATCTGAAGGATCGCTTCCTCGACATCCATCGGCTTCAGGTTAAAGCGCTTCGTTCTGACCAGCTCGAGCTCTTCCTCCTCGTCCCTGGCCAGCGTCGTGACGCCGTTCCCGTTCGCGTAATCTTCCTTGAACAGCGCTCTGGCCGAGCCCGGTTCGCGGAAATTTCGGTTGATTTTCGTCTTGTGCTTGCGAATTTGTCTTTCCAGTTTGTCCACTACGAAATCGATCGAAGCATACATGTCGTCCCGTTTCTCTTCCGCCCGAAGCATCGCGCCCGGAAGCGGAATCGTCACCTCGACGGCCTGATGGCCCTTCGTGACGCTCAGAGTAACGTTGACGCCAGATTGTGGAGGCGCTTCAAAATACTTTTCCAGACGACTCAGCTTTTTCTCGACGTACTCTTTTAAGGCATCGGTGACTTCCATTCGCTGACCTCGAATGTTGTATTTCATGGGGCAACTCCTCCTTTGCTTACCACCATCATATCACATCCAGGATGGGCGATTCAAAACATTCAGTTAATAATTTTGAATTTTTTGAAAACTTGGCCCACGGCCTGCAGCTCCAGCGCAAACGCGAAAAGGAAAAGGCCCCGGACGGCTCCGGGGCGCTATAGGCGATGTCGAATACGGCCGAGCGCGTGCAGCTTTCCCTCAGCTTACTCCTCCTTGACGATGTAGCACGGAGTCATCGCGAAAGGAAACTTTCGGATCTGCACTTTCCTTCCCTTAAAGTAATCGTCGACCGCTTTGGTTTCTCCCGGGAAGGTTCCGTAATCGTCCAATATCAAGACCCCGCCTGTCACGATTCTGGGATATAAATGCTCCAGTATCGTCACCGCAGGCTCATAAATGTCCGTATCCAAATTCAATAATGAGATTTTAAGCTCCGGATTGTTGCGTACGTACTCCGGAACGGTCTGAGTAATGTCTCCGCTGATCAGCTCGATCTGCTTGTTGACCCCTTTGTTCGTCAGAACTTCATTCAGCTGGTCTACGGAAATGCTCGAATCTCCGGCGGCCTGAATAAATTTATGGAGAGCGGCGGCATCCTCTTCAAATTGGGTTTCGGGAAATTTGCCGAACGTATCGAACCCGATGAGCTTGCGGGAATACGGAGAGGAGAACAACTCCCGGAACATGGCGAACCGCGAGAAGGATACGCCTTTGAATACTCCGCATTCTACGACGGCTCCGGGCAAATCCAGCGTCATTTTGAAGAGCTCGTAATGGGCCAGAATTTTGCTTATTCTCGTAATGTCGCAGGAGAGGTAAAAGTTATTCTCGTATTCGAACGATTTCTTAAAATCCGGAAGAGTGATCATAATTCCCCTACTTTCGCTTATAGAATATGATGGGTCTCGAAATAGTCGCGCACCTTCCTCAAATCCTCATGCGTATCCACGCATTGAACCCGCTGCTCGATCTCGACCATCTTGACTCTGTACCCGTTTTCGAGAACTCGCAGAAACTCGATAGATTCCGCTTTTTCGATCGGTCCCATGGGCAGCGTCAAATACTTGATTAAAAAATCCTTTTCGAAGCAGTACACGCCAACCCCCTTGTAGTAGACCGGATTGGGATCGTTGAAATTAAAGGGGATGCGGCTCCGGGAAAAAGTAAGCGCATAGCCGTTTAAGTCCGTGATCACCTTCGCTCTGACTCTTAAGTCGATGTCTTCGGTAATTTTATGCATCAGGCTGTAGGCCACATCCGTATCATTAATGGCGTCGACGATCTTATCGACGGAGTCGCCATGAATCATCGGCTCGTCGCCTTGAACGATCACAATATAGTCGGCGTCGATCTGAACCGCGACTTCCGCCGCCCTCGAGGTTCCGTTCTCATGCTTGGAGTCCGTCATAAAGACTTCGGCATCGAATTGGCGGCACGCGCCCGCAATTCTTTCGTCATCCGTCGCCACAATGACCCGGTCCAGCTTCTTGGCCGCTTTGGCCCCTTCGTATACTCTCTGAATCATCGGTTTTCCGAAGATATCTTCCAACGGCTTCGCAGGGAGCCGGGTCGAATGATATCTTGCGGGAATAATAGCCACGACTTTACTCATCTCGCATCCCTCCAGCGCACGACGTCCGAAAGCTAGCTTTCACTGTTGCGATTATTAAGAATATAGGCAATGATTTCCCGGACCGCACCGTTGCCCCCGTCGGATCTCGATATGAAATGGACAATCGGTTTCAGTTCTTCGGCGCAGTTGTTTACCGCAAATTTGCTGCCTGCCCTCTCCAAAATCTCCCGGTCGTTCATGTCGTCTCCGACATAGCCGATCTCTTCGTCCGTTAGTCCGTATTTCCTCTTGATTTCCTCGTACTTCTCCAGCTTGTTCTCCGCTCCTTGGACGACTTCATCGATGCCGAGCTCTCTTGAGCGGATGTCGACGATCTCCGACACTCTGGCCGTAATGATGGCGGTTTTAATCCCTGCTTCTCTAAGCAGCTTGATACCGTATCCATCCTTGACACTGAAAGCCTTAAACAGCTCCCCTTGAGGGCCTATGTAAATTTTCCCGTCCGTCAGCGTTCCGTCTACGTCCATAATGAGCATTTTGAGCTTTCCCAGATGGCTTCCAGCTTTCACTATATAATTCCCGCCTTAAGAATGTCATGAATTCTTACAATTCCAACGACAACGTGATGATCATCCACTACCGGCAGGACCAGAATCTCTTTGGGCCTGTTCTCCATCAGTTCAAGAGCGGTGATCGCCAGTTCGTTCTCGTTGATGGTAATCGGAGTGGCGGTCATGACGTCCTTCACCCGCATCTCAAAAACGTTGGAGCTGTCGTTGCTCTTCTCGAAGATTCTCCGCAGATCGCCGTCTGTAATAATGCCGACAAGCTTGTTCTCCTCATTCACGACACTGACGCCGCCTAATCCTCTCGAGCTCATGACGATAATGGCTTCCTTCAGATTGGAGCGTACGCTGACGACCGGATTGTCTTCCCCTTTGAGCATAATATCCTTGATTCGGATTAGCAGTCTTTTGCCTAGCGCGCCGCTTGGGTGAAACAAAGCAAAATCGTTCGTATTAAAGCCTTTTAACCGGGACAAAACGACCGCCAAGGCATCTCCGAACACCAATTGGGCGGTTGTGCTTGACGTCGGTGCCAGATTGTTCAGCGAAGCTTCTCGCGGAACAGGCAAAATGATATTTAGGTCCGCGACTTTCCCAATGGACGAATTCGGCTTCCCCGTAATGCCGACGAGCTGCGCGCCGATCATTTTAATCGAAGGGATCAAATTCAGCACTTCGTCGGTTTCGCCGCTGTTGCTTACCGCGATGACGATATCCTCTCGGGTGATCATGCCCAGATCGCCATGAACGCCTTCCGCCGGATGGAGAAAGTACGAGGGGGTGCCGAGACTGGACATCGTTGCCGCAATCTTGGTGCCGATATGGCCGGACTTCCCCATTCCCGTAATGATGACTCTGCCCTTGCTGGCGTAGATCATGTTCACCAAGGCTTCGAACTTGGCGTCTATTCTATCTTTTATGTACCGTAGAGCCTCAATCTCATCTTCAAACACCTTTTTCCCTTCAGAAACGATGTCCACCTGGATTGACGCGGTGTTGGGCATCGGCCGACGTCCCCTCGCTCAACTATTTTTTGTAATCCGATCGATCTCCTGCAGCTTTCTTATCATTTCTCCCATGTCGCTCAGCTTAATCATGTTGGGCCCGTCGGAAAGCGCGTTGTCCGGGTCGGGATGCGTCTCGATGAACAGACCGTCTATCCCTATGGCAACGGCGGCTTTCGACAAGTATTCGACGTATTCCCGATTGCCGCCGGTAGAGGTTCCGTTTCCTCCGGGCTTCTGAACGCTGTGGGTGCCGTCGAAAACAACCGGAGGCCCGATTTTTTTCATCTCTACTAATCCGGTCATATCGACAACCAAGTTATTATAGCCGAATGAGGTTCCTCTTTCGCAGAGCATAATCCGATCATTGCCGGACTGAACCATCTTCTCGTATACGTTTTTCATATCCCACGGCGCCAGGAATTGGGCCTTTTTGATATTCACCGGCTTATCCGTGGCCGCAGCCGCCACCAGGAGATCCGTTTGCCTGCATAAGAAAGCCGGAATTTGCAAGACGTCCACAACCGGGGAGACTGCGGCCGCCTGCTCCGGGAGATGGATATCCGTAATGACCGGTATTCGATACTGGCTTCTTACTCGATCCAGGATCTTCAAGCCTTCCTCTATTCCGCAACCCCGATAAGACGATATCGACGTTCGGTTGGCCTTATCGAATGACGACTTGAAGATCAATGGAATGTTTAATTGGCTCGTAAGATGAACCAGCTTCTCAGCGGTTTCCATAACCAGTTTTTCCGACTCGATTGCGCACGGCCCAGCAATGAGAACGAACGGTTGATTCCCGCCGATCGGAATATCGCCAATATGAAATCTGTTGGATTGCCGCACCCTGCTTCCCCCCTCGAGCTCTGCTCGCCTCTTCGATTCGACTTTTTTCAACCTATTTCGATCACAATTATATCATAAACCGCTTTGACTTTACTTTGGATTCGTGTTAGATTTTACTTTCGAGCCGGTAAGTTTTTTTTAAAAAAAGAAAAACCCCCGGATTTCTCCGGGGCAACGCGATAGAACCGCATCTTGTATGTGAGTTCGGCGTAATCCCGCCGGTATGATTACAGTTTGGTAACGTTAGCCGCTTGAGGGCCTCTTGCGCCTTGAACGATGTCGAATTCCACCGATTGGCCTTCTTCAAGCGATTTGTACCCGTCCATTTGAATAGCCGAGAAGTGAACGAACACGTCCCCACCTTGCTCGGTTTCAATGAAACCGTAACCCTTTTCTGCATTGAACCATTTTACTTTACCTTGCATGTGTTAAACATTCCCTTCATATTCAAATGACGTTAGACATAGGCATCTATACCCAGCCCACACCCCGAATATAACATCAGGTAAAGATTGGTGTCAATCATTTTTTTGTAAGCGGTGTCATCCCCTCTGCCTTGCCGCGCCTTGCGGATGCCTTTATGGCCCTTATCCTTGACGCAAAGCGGCGGCGACCGACACGACCGCCTCGACGACGTCGTCCACGTCCGAATCGCTCATTCTCGGGAACAACGGCAAGGTCATCGCCTGCCGATAGTAACGCTCCGCTTCGTCGTAACCCTCCGAAGCGTAGCCTCGCTGTCGATAATAAGGCTGACGATAGACCGGAATATAATGGACATGAACGCCTATGTTTCTGCTGCGAAGCTCCTCGAAGGCGCGATCCCGTCCGCCGTCGAATACGTCCTCATCCCACCTGAGGATGTACAGATGCCAGCTGGAAGCGGCCTGCGGCAGTTGATGCGGAATCCAAAGTCCCTCGATATCACCGAAAGCGCTGTTGTACGCCTGGGCGATTTCCCTTCTGCGTTCGACGAACCGATCCAGTTTCTTCATCTGGGACGCTCCCAGCGCCGCCTGCAGATCCGTCATGCGATAGTTGTAGCCCAACTGCTGCATCTCGTAATACCAAGGGCCATCGTTCTCTTCCAGAAGCTGCGGGTCCTTGGTCATGCCGTGGTTGCGAAACATCAGCAGCTTGTGATAGAACACCGGGTTGTTCGTGACGATGACTCCGCCCTCTCCCGTCGTCACATGCTTAACGGGGTGAAAGCTGAACATCGTCATATCGGCCAACGAGCCGACTCGCTTGCCCGCATAACTCGCTCCGAGCGAGTGGGCCGCGTCTTGTATGAGCACCAGCCCGTGATCTCTGGCCAGCATGGATAGACGGTCGGCCTCGGCCGGCTGACCGGTAAAGTCGACGGCTATAATCGCTTTCGTTCTGGATGTTATTTTCTTGGCGACCTCGTCGGGATCGAGATTATAGGTGTCCGGGCGAATATCGGCGAAGACCGGCGTTCCTCCGCAGTAGAGAACGCAGTTGCTGCTCGCCAGAAACGTGATCGGCGTCGTAATGACCTCGTCTCCCGCGCCGATACCGGCCGCATAGCAGGCGCCGTGGAGCGCTGCCGTTCCGTTGCAGAAAGCAACGGCGAACCGGGCGCCGGAGTATTCCGCGACCGCCCGCTCGAATTGCTCGATCGCCGGACCTTGCGTAATAAAGTCGCTTTTCAGCACTTGAACGACTGCGGCGATATCGTCATCGTCAATGGCCTGCTGCCCGTAAGGAAGAAATGTCTCTCTTGCCGGGCGGACAGAATGGGTCATGATCGGTTTCCCTCCATCCGCTTAGATTAGGCTGGTGGACTGAATCCACCGCTCCGTGCGGCTAATGCCTTCTTCCAACGAAACCTCGGGCTTCCAGCCTAGAAGTCGGCTGGCTTTGCTATAATCGCATAGCAGCTTTTGAATCTCGCTTTGCGGATGGATGTGCTCGACGTGGGCGATCCGCTCGGAATCCCCGACCACAAGCTCGGCCAGCTCGTTAATCGAAATATCCCGGCCTAATCCCGCGTTGACGACCTCTCCGTTGACGGCGTCGGAGTATCCGGCCTCTGCGACGAAGCGTGCGCAGTCTTCCACATACAGCAGATCTCTCGTCTGCGTTCCGTCTCCGTATATATTCAGGGTCTTTCCCGCTAACTTGTTTTTGATAAATATCGCGACAACGCCGCCTTCGCCGCCGGTCTTCTGGAACGGACCGTACGTATTGAACGGGCGGATCACTACGGTTGGCAGCCCGTAGGCATAGTAATAGGACAGCACCATGTTCTCGGCGCCGATCTTGGCCCCGGCATAAGGAGAAGCCGGCTTTGTCGGATGCAGCTCCGTAATTCCGGTCGAGTCCGTGCAGCGATCGTACACCATGCACGTGCTCATGAACACGACTTTAACCCGATGCTTGCGGCATTGCTCGAGAATATAAAACGTTCCGACCGTATCGTTGTTAAAGGTGGTTCGCGGATCGTCTATCGAGTCCTGCACGTTGATCGACGCTCCCAGATGATAGCAAATCTCATAAGAATGAGCGCTGAACAGCTCCGCAAGCAAGCCTTCATCCAGAATAGATCCTGGAATGAACGCTTTCAGTCCCGGGTGTCCGCGAAACTCCTCCAGATTCGCTTCCCGGCCGTTGGACAAGTCGTCGAGAATCCATACGGCATGCCCGTCGTCCAGCAGTCGCTTGGTCACCCATCTGCCGATAAATCCGGCTCCGCCGGTAAGTAGAATGTTCATGGCCTGGTCGCCCCTTCTCTTCTATTCGAATGGATAAAACGTATAGTGGAACTTAGCGGTCTCGACAATCTGGGCGGCGCGATGCTTCCACAGATGCGCCGACTCGACCGCCGCTCTTCCGGCCTCTGCGATCTGTTCCATGCGAGCCGGATTGTCCTGCAGTTCGGACACCATCTCCGGTATGGCCTTCCAATCGGACAGCGAATACGAAACGAAGTGTTCGCCGGGGGTGAAGGCGCGATCGAGATACGAATTGGAATCCGTAACGACGACGGAGCCGCTCAGCATCGACATGAACACCCGCTCATGTCCTCCCTGAGTGAAGTACGGCAGGACGTTCAAAGAAATTTGCGAGTTGCCGAGAAGCTGCTTCATCTGCTCGTAATTTACGGAGGGGTGAATGACCTTATTGGCGCGCAGCGAAGAGGGCAGTCGATCCCAGCCATTGCCGAACAGATGAACTTGAACGTCGCGCAGCGCATCGAGCAGCTGCATTCTTCGAGTCGACCGAACGTACCCGTCCAGCGGGAGAAGCAGAGGGGCCAGCTTGCGCAGGAAAAGCGGATTCTCTCCGATGCCCTTCTCGCGCAGAAGATCCGAGAGAATCTCGACCAACGTGCGATTCGAAGCAGACAAGGCGCGCTCCACCGTCTCATCCAGTAGTTGAGACAAATGCGGGTCGTACTGCGTCCATTTCCGTCTGTAACCTTCCGGATCGGCCAAAGTCCCGGTCCATATGACCGAATACTCGCGCTCGCTTAAAGGCTTGACCGCCTCGTCGTTCGCGCTGGCTCCGTGCGGAATGAAAGCTCGTGTATATTTCTTGGGGTGAAACTTCGCCAAATATTGCGTGTGACTCTCGTCTACGCATGACACGATCAGATGGTGAACAGAGGCATTCAGGCGCTCCATGTTGTAGAGCGGGTGATCGACCAGATAAGCAAAAAAAGGAAATCCCCCCGCGTCGTAAAGGGACTGATTTCCCGATTTGAGCTCGATTCCGATCCCATTCATTCCTAGAGCGAAAAAAACCGGCTGACTAAGCGCCTGCTGAAGCTGCTGGACAAAGCTCGGCTCCGTAAAATCGATGATCACGGCGCGGTGCCCCAGCTCTTCCAGGCCCAGCTTTAATTCATCGATAAATCCGCGAACCACATCATATTGGCTTTGACCTTTGAACAGTATAATTTGCCCGTTAAACGGATGCAATTCACGGCTAGACATCCTACGCCTCCCCTTCTGTCGCTTCGCCCTGATCGTGTTTACTGCCAAAGCTGCGGGCTGATTAACCGATCGGGCATGGCCTCGAATCGCTTCTGCAGCTCGGAACGGATCCTCTCCTGCAGCGGCGGGCCTTCTATTAATTCCGAATTTCTGCGAATCTGGTCCACGGACTCTGCGCCGATGACCAGGCTATGAACGCCGGGCAGATCCCGAACGTACGATACCGCCAACTGCGCGACGGACATCCCCTCGCGCTCCGACAGCCGCTGAAGATGCTGCAGCGCATCGCCGGCCTCCGTCAGGTGGGCGGGAACCCGGTCCGGGTTCATCAACAGCAGACCTTGCAGGAAAACGCTTCGCGCAAATACGATTTTATCGGCATCCTGCAGCCTCCTCAAGGCTTCGCTGTGAACCAGTCTCTGATCCAGGACGTTGACGGGAACCTGCACGCCTTCAAATACCGGATCGCTGGCATATTCCCAGATTTGCTCGAATTGACGGGCAGGCTCCGCTCCGAAGGAAACCCCGGCCGCCTGAATGCAGCCTGCTCGAATCAAGTTTCGGCATGCGCGGATAATCTCCGAACCCTGTCGGAGCAGGTCTCCTGCATGATGGAGCATAGCCATATCGAGGACAGGAACACGAAGCCGCTCCAACGACGCCTCCACGCTGCGGACAATCGCGCGTTCGACCTCGCCTTTCTCGATCTCTCGGGGCAGCGCAAACTTGGTGACGATAGCCGGCCTGTCCCGCTTTCCCTGCAAGCATTGACCGATCACCCGCTCGGATTCCCCGTAGCCGCTGGCCGTATCCAGGCAATTAATCCCCAGCCTGAGCGCTTCGCCGATCATCAGACAGCTTTCCTCGGCGGAAGGCTGTCCGGTTGGATTGGCGACGCCATAGGGCATCCCCAGTTGAACCGTCCCCAGCGTCATCCGCGAAGGAGCAAGCCTGAACCGTTCGGATTTCCGCATTCTCTTCCCCTCCTCTCTCGGCTATTGAGCGGTATATCCCCCATCCACAGGAATATTGACGCCGGTCAGATAGAGAGAAGCATCCGATGCCAGAAACACAATGACCCCCATCAAATCCGTATCGTTCGCCATTCTGCCTAGGTACGTAAGCTTGCCGTATCTTTCCGCGAAGGCCTCCGAATTGCGCTCCGATCGCAGCCCGCCCGGGCTGACGCAATTGCAGCGAACGTTATGCTTGCCATAGCGTGCCGCCGCAAACCGGGTAAAGTTGATCATGCCGCCCTTCACGAAAAAGTAATCCGGAACCGGAAGCGGCAAATCCAGCCCTTCGTACAACGACTCCGTCGGACCGACCATCCCGTGAATGGAGCCGATGTTAATGATAGAGCCCGCTTTCCTCGCGGCCATCGCGTCTCCGAAGGCTCTGGTCATCGCGTACAACCCGTGCGCATAAACCCTCATGCTCTCGGCGAATTGAGCGCCGTCCTCCCAAGCGTTCATCAATCGGCCGCCGGCATTGTTGACCAGAATATCCACCTGGCCGCCGTTTTCTCTCAGAACCCGCTCCTTCAGCTTCTCGATAGAGTCGGCATCCCCCACGTCCAAATAGTCCGCGACAACCGTACAGCCCAGCTCGGCGTACATCCGCTCCATCTCGCCCAGTCTGCTGCGGTCGCGCGAGGTGACGTACGTCGTCGCGCCGGCCTGCGCCAAGGCCAGTCCGATCTGACGGCTGAACTTATCGTAGCCTCCGCTCACGACCGCGACTTTGCCGCGGAGAGAAAAGAGGTCCAGCACCTGTCTCATAACCCATCCTCCTGTCTGTCGTTCATACCACGGGCTTTTGGATAACGGACCGGTTAATGGCGGCGAGCTCCGGACGCTCGCGCAGAAAGCGAATCACATCGGCGGCGGCAACCAGCCGCTCGCCGGGAAAAGCGTCGGCTACGGCGCAGCCGAGCCGATAATCTTCCTCCGTATCGATCGTTAGCCTGAACGGCTCCGCTCGGATGCCGTCGGGGCATTCCAGACTATGGATGGAAAATCGCTCCGGGTGCTCGTAGGCGTAGGGCGTGACATGCTCCCGGTGTCTGACCTCTGTTCCGGCTTCGCACATCTGCAGCAACGTTGAATACGAGACGACTTCCGCGGCAAGCCCTAACGGGCATTCTCCGGCGACTCGGACGATATCCGCCCGGCGGCGGAGCGCTTCCTGAAGCATCCGACGGGCCATCTCGTAATCGATGAAGGGATTGTCCCCGGTGACTCGAACAATGTAGTCCGGCGCATACTGTCGGGCTGCGTCCGCAAAGCGGCCCAATACGTCATCCTCGGCTCCTCTGAAGCATGGAACGTCATGGGCTTCGCACCAATGAGCAATCTCATCGTCCATCGGCGAAATCGAAGTCGCCACAAGGACCCCCATTGTCGCGCCCATGGCGCGGCTGCGGCTGACGCTATAATCCAACAAACAGCTCCGGCCCAGAGGAAGCAGCATTTTGCCGGGCAATCGGGTCGACCCCATACGGGCCTGAAGGACGACGAGAGACTTCAAGCTGCGCACCGCCTCGTTACTCGTTTATAACAAATCGAAGGTGACGGGCGTTCCCTTGGCTACCGCCTTGGATACGGGCCGTCCGAGAAACAGATCGAGGTATTTCGGCGGGAGGCCGGCGCCGGGACGAATCGAGCGAATGTTGCTCGCCGTAAAGCGGTCCCCCGGCTTCATATCCTCGGTTATGTACAAGGAGCGACGGTGCTTCATGGATACCGACTCTGTCGTCTCCGGACCGTACCGGACCTGGCCGAGACTCTGCCATGCGCGTTCCGACTCGATGACGAGCTGTTCCATCTCGTGCGGCTCCATGGAGAAGGAAGCGTCCACTCCGCCCTCCGCGCGGGATATCGTCAAGTGCTTCTCAATGACCGAGCCTCCCAGCGCCACGCTGGCGACCGACACCCCGATTCCCATCGTATGGTCGGACAGTCCGACCTCGCAGCCGAACAGCTCTTTAAGATGGGGAATCGTCATCATGTGCGAGCTCTCCGGAGAGGCCGGATACGTGCTGGTGCATTTCAGCAGGATTAAATCCCGGCAGCCGGCTTTCCGAGCTTCGCGAACCGTATCGTCCAGCTCCGCAAGCGTCGCCATGCCGGTGGAGATGATCAAGGGCTTGCCCGTCGCGGCAGCTTTGCGAATAAGGGGGATGTCGGTATTTTCGAAGGAAGCGATCTTGTAGCAAGGCACCTCCAGCGACTCAAGGAAGTCGACGGCCGTCTCGTCAAAAGGCGTGCTGAAGCCGATCATTCCCAGCTCCCTGCATTTATCGAAGATCACTTGATGCCATTCCCATGGCGTATAAGCTTGTTGATACAGCGAATATAACGAGTTTCCCTTCCACAGGCTTCCGGGATCGTCGATGTAGAACTCTCCGTCGTTGACGTTCAAGGTCATCGTATCCGCCGTATAGGTTTGCAGCTTCAGGGCATGAGCCCCCGCCTTGGCTGCGGCTTCCACAATCTCGAGCGCTTTCTCCAGAGACTGGCTGTGATTGCCGGACATCTCGGCAATGATGAACGGCCGGTTGCCCGCGCCAATCGTATATGGGCCAATCTGAATCGCCATTGAATTTCCCCCCACGTTATCCCTTTTGTTCACCCGAGCAGGACGGGCAGTTCGTCTAGACTGAGCACCGTATGATCGGCTTCGTAATCCTCCGTCAATCTAACGGAAGCATAGGCGCCCCTTAATATTCGAACGGTGCGATAGCCGAGCGGCTTGATGCCGACAAAGTCTTTGTTCGGATTATCTCCGACGTACACCACCCGCTGCGGTTCCACCCTTTCCATCTCGCAGATGCGCTGAAAGCAATAGGGTGAAGGCTTCTCGTTATGCAGTCCGTACCTTCGGGTAACCCAACAGCGGCGAATCTTCCGTTCCTGGTCGAGCCCCAGCGCGCGCAGTTTCATCTCCTGTACGCGCGCATGGCCGTCCGTCACGATGTAAAGCGAACGATCCGCCAGCGCCTCCAGCGCTCGCCGCGCATCGGGATATAAGCGGATATGAGGGGTATGCGTGCGATACGCCTGCACGCACTGGCGCACTCTGGCTTGCGTACCGATTCCGTACCGCTCCAACAAACGGTCGAATACTCGTCCCCTCCCGCTTCGTTTCTCCTCCGTCACCATGAAGCGGTAAGCGTCTTCCGCATCCGCCTGCTCGTAATTTTCGGCCAGGAACGAAGCGACTGCCCGAAATCCGCTGTGGACGTAGGTGAGCTCCTCATACAAGGTATCATCCAGATCGAAGACGACGACTTCCGCTCTCATTGAAATACGTCCTCGGGAAAACGAATCATTCTCCGCTCCCTGCCCAACCTGACGAACGGCTCGTCGAGCGGCTGCCCCTCGCCCTCCATCAGGAACCAGCGAAAGCTGTCCAACCCCGCTTCCAGGCTCAATCTGGAGGCGCCGCCAAATCTCGCGTTGCATTCGATAATATGGGGCCGCCCGGAATCGTCGACCATGAGCTGCATCACGGCATGTCCATAAATGCCGAGCTTCTCGGCCAGATCCGAGCACAGCCTCTCTATCGATTCGTCTCTGAAGGTCACCGTGCTTTGCGACTCTCCGTCGATGACGATCTCACGATACCGCAGGACGACGCCGCGACAGCGTCCGGCTTGATCCACGTACAGATCCGCGCTGACCTCGCGCCCCGGAACGTACGGTTGGTAGATCGGCTCCGGAATCCGCTCCGCTTGCCGAACGGCATCCTCAGGCGAGACGTCGAGCGCCATCGTTCGCGCGCCCGCTCCGTATCTCGGCTTCGCGACGACGCGGTCCCCCATCTCCGCAGCATACTGCGCGGCTGTAGGAATAACCGGGAAGCCGTGTTCCGCTCCGTACTCGTAGAACGCCAGCTTGTCGGCGCACCTCTTGATCGTCTGCTCCGAAGAAACCATGACCGCGATCCCCGCTTCCGCCAGCGCGGGCTTGGCAGCGGCAAAATAGGCTAGCTCTCCGTCCCTCGTCGGAATGATAGAGCGAATACCATGCTTGCGGCAATAGGAAACAAGTTCCGTGAGCGGCAGCTGATCCAGACGAGGCATGGGCCAAAATCCGTCGACGAAATGTCGGCCGATCGCCTCCGGATTGCTGTCGGCGCCGTAGATCAGCCTCCTGCCTCCCAACCGTTCATTCGCTTGACGCAGACACTTGACCAGCGGCACTTTCCTGGAGAGGCTGGTGACGAGCACATTAGCCGCTTCCGCGTCCGCCGGCTCCGCCGTCCGTACCTGGCGATAGTGAGCGATCAGCTCGGGGATCACGTTCTCCAGATCGTGTTCAGGCCTCCAGCCCGTCCATTCATAGAAGCGCGTCATATCGGCTTCGGAAGCTTCAAACGGAATATCGCTTTCTTCGTCCACGGCCTCCATCTCGGGGAAGTGCGCCTTTAAGAGGTCGAGCAGCTCGCGAACCTCGCGCGCTCGTCCGTTCCCCAGATTGACGACCCCCGAATACTCGGCCATCGCCAGCCGGTATAGCCCTTCCGCGACATCCTCCGCATAAATATAATCGAATCGCCCTTCCTTGCGGAAGACTCGAATCGTCTCCCCTCTGAGCAGCGACTGGATCCATCGCGATACGATATCGCGAGAATTTTTGCCGTAGACCCGGTAGATGCGGGCGCTGACCGTCTGCAAATTCGGCTTGAACTCGCTCAGAAACCGAAGCTCCATCTCATGCTGCAGCTTGGCCATTCCGCACAGGTTGCGAGGCCGGATCGGATCGCTTTCCTTCAAGGCGGATGGGCTGCTCGCCGGTTCCTCGAACTGGTACAGCGCCGGATCGTAGATCAGATAGCTGGAAGCGAATATCACCTTGCGCAAGGAGGGCATATCCTTCATCAGATCGATCAGATGATGGCTCAGCCGGGTATTATGCCGGTCGTTCTCCTGCCAGAACTCGTAGGTTTCCGTAGAGCGCTCGAACGTAGCGGCCAGATGGAAGTAATACTCCGGAGCGAAATCCGAGAGCTCGTCGTACGTTATCCGATTCAGATCCCCGCGCCAGTAACGAACGGAGTCCTTCCAGACTGCGGGAGGAGCCTTCAAGTCGCCGACCATGACGATCGCGCCTGCTTCAAGAAGCTTGCTTACGAGTGCGGTGCCGATGACGCCGGCGCCTCCGCTGACAAACACTCTCCTGTTTCTATACATCTTCCGTCTCCTTTAAGCATCCGTGAATAAGCGAGTCGACGTACCTGTCGCCTATCCGGACATGATCGCGCATGCGTCCTTCCAAGATAAACCCTGAATTCTCCAGCACCTGAATATGAAGCGGCCGAATATCGTACGTCTCCGTGAACAGCCGTTGCAGCTTCAAATCCTTGAAGGCGATTCGCCGCATCAGCAGCAAAAAGTGGGAGAAATCCCGCCGGTATTGATCCGGATCCTGGCCATGACCGTCGCTTCGGCTGGTTTCCAGCAAAAATGAAATTTCCGCCCTCCGGTTGTTCCAGTCGATATTGGTCAACCCTCCGTATCCGATCAGCTCTCCCACATAAGAATAGCCAAACAGCATTATGCGCGTCTCCGGATCCGAGAAGGAAGGAACGACAACGCTCCGGTAATAGTGGGACTGATCGGCTTCGGTAAGCGGCCTGGACTGGCGCAGCACGCTCATCTGCTCGTTTCTCCAGCGGCGAATCTCGGGCATATGCGAAGGCTGAAGCGGCTCCACGACATAATCGTTCACGGAATAAGCGGCCTGCTGTAAGTGCATATACTTCATAGCTCGCGGTTCCTCGCATTCTTCCTTTAGATCTATTATCGGTGTTTCAGGCAGGGAAAGAAAGCCCCTTGCCGTTACGGTCATCCCGGCTGATATTGAACCAGACGATCGCGAAGCGGCCTTTCGGTGAAACGCATCTGAGCGGTATTCCCGCTATGGGCCGCTTGCCGATTATGCTCAGCGTCCATATAACCCGGCTTGACGCGCAATGCCTCCTCAAACCAGCGGAACGCCTCGTTCCGTTCTCCGCCGCCCCGGGCATACAGCACGCCCAGATTATTCATGACCGCAGCGTCTTCCTGCTTGGCGTGCAGCGTACGAAACACATTCAGACTCTCCGATAGCCGATTTTGCTTGTAATAACTCACTCCCAACAGAAAGCCGACCTCGAAGGCCGGCCGCAGCCCCTCAAGCAGCTCGCTCGCTTTCTCCGGCTGCTCTCTCCAGAGATATACCGCAGCCATGGACTTCGCCGCTTCTTCCGCCCCGTACTGCAGCTCGAGCCGGCGGTGCAGTTCCTCTCCGTTAAGCTGAGAGAGCACGTTGCGGACGGTTTGGTCCGAGGAGGCGAGGCCGTTGGAAATATTGCGGGAATGTCTCCGGTACAGCGTCAAGACGTCCGGCATAATCGAACAGCGGTAATCTTTCAGCAAGAGCGTCAAAAAGAGAGCGAAATCTTCTCCATTGGGAAACTCCGAGCTGAACGCGATGTCCGGGCTTTTGCGAACGAGGGACAGTCCGCTGCACAAGTAGTTGCGCTGCAACTGATAGAGAAGCGCATTGCGCTCGTCCATCGCCGCCGGATATCCGTTGCCCGATCCGATGGTCTTCCCGTGCTCGTCTATTAATCGGCAGTCGTGAAAAACCATATCGGCCTTATGCCGCTCCAGATGGGCCAGACTTCTCTCCAGTCTGTCGGGCAGTTGAATGTCGTCTGCGTCGGTCATCATCATGATACTGCCCGAGCTCTTCCGTATGGCCGTATTGCGAGCCGCCGATACTCCGCGGTTGGATGCGTGCTGCTCGTACACAATTCGTGAATCTATGGAGGCAAACGACTCGATGATGGCGGCCGACTCGTCCGTGCTGCCGTCGTCGACAATGACGAATTCAAAGGACGAGTACGTCTGGGCCAATACGCTGGATATGGCCTCTTTCAGATATGCCGATCCGTTATAGACGGGCATAATGACGGAGACATCGGACATGGTTCCATCTTCCCCTCCCATCGACGAAGCTCTAGCGTATTTCACGTTTAGACAATGCCGGTATATACGAAGGAGTGATCGACCGGTAGGTAATGCCTTGCGACTCTCCATACTCGATCAACCGCTCCATAAAGTCGTTATGTCTGTCGAAATAATCGGCAGCCGTATTCAAGCGGAAAAACGACTCGTGGGCCCGGCGCACCTCGTCCTGCACCGTATCCTCCTGCAGCAGACTGCTGCGCTTCCACCATGCGACATCCTTGCGGGGACTGCCGTCGCACCCCATAATATGTACCGTTCCCGCCAACGACGAGGCCACGGTCAGTCCTAATCTCGTAATGACGTTGTACGTCTCCATTACTGTGAACGAGGCAGCGGAAGGGAAGTTGAAGGACGGACTGACCACCGGAATTCCGATAATCCGATCCTGAAGCTCCGGATAATGCCCGAGGAGAAGCGCGGCATTCATCTCCGGAACGACGCAGTATCTCCCCGGAACGCTCAGAAACTCTACCACTTTTTTTCGAAAATCGACGCCGTATCGGGTATGACTGTGCCATAGCGGATCGGAGTAAACCAGAATATCCGGATCCAAGCGCTTCACCAGGTCCGGATTTTTCACAATGGAATTGCATACGATTTTCACGGAAGACGTCTCGAACGCTTCCTCCCACGCCTTCTCCAAGGACGGACCGGTGCCGAACACGTAAGCCAGTCTGCTCCCGCTGAACCGCTCTTTCATCCGCATAAAATTCGCAACGTATTGATCCAAAAGCGCTTTTCTCTGCTCGGGAGCAAGCGTCCGGTAGTGGAGGCGAATATAGGTCAGGATTTCCAGCGTTGTCGAATACTCCGGATCCACGCAGACGATTTTCTGTTTGAACGGCTCAAGGAGGCGGTCTCCGAGCCTTTGCTGCTGCCAAACCAAAATCAGGTCGCTCGCTTCGAAATGCTGCAGCCACTCCTGATCGTTCGCTGCGCTTCCCGGCTTGAATACGGTCAATTCCTTGCGCGTCGGCAAGTACCAGTCCAACCGCGCCTCCATGTCCCGATCCGCAGCTTCGTCCTCTATCCGAGGATAAATAACGAGATGCTGCACCGGACGGCGAAGAAGCGGAAAATAGGCCGTTTCTCCTCCCATTGCTGCGGCCGCCGGCAGGACGATCTTGTCCTCCTCGATGCCAATTCCCCGCAGGCCGTCGGCGATATACTGCGCGGATCCATAGGAAGCGATCAGAAACAGCCATTCGCGGCTCGTTTCGCGATTTTGTACGTCCTCCAGGCTGAAGACCGGCTTTCCTCTTACCTTCTTGCACTCGGAAGGATACGTATTGACGAAGCATACGACCCTGTTTTCCTCTCCCGACTCCTCCAGCTGATCCATATACTGATGAGCAATCTCGCCGGTGCCATAGATCGCGATAGACGCCGTTCCGACCAGCTCGTTCCGGGGCAGTCTATACTTCATTGCCTTCATCCTTTCCGCAGAAGCGACGCTATCTTCGCCCAAACCCCGCAATAAAATGCTCGCCTTCTACCAATCCCATGCTTTGCAAATTTTGAGCCATCTCCGGGTAATAGCTGTAGCTCGCCACAAAGACGGCCAACTGCCCCATCTCTTCCTGTCTCAAGTGCTCGGGGGAGCGAACCTCCCGATCGCAATAGCTCATCCCCCATTTGGACGAGTCTCCGTCGACGAAATACGAGATGTTCGCTCCGTGCTCCGTCAAGATGCGGTGAACCCTCAGCCCGCTTGATCCTGTTCCGTATACAACGATAGTTGGCTTGTTCAGAAGCGTAATCGCTTGCTCTTGTTCCAACGGCACGAAATCGGCCCATGGCGTCTTCTGCAAAAATTGAAAGTACTCGCGCTTAAACGGATGATCGTTCAAAAAGTACCACGGCTTGGACGAGGAATAATGGATGATGCCGGGATTGCGGAGAGCGGTCTCCCAGGCTTCGGTATCGCCCGGTATTTCCTCGGCGCGCAAATAAACAATCGTGGCAAACTGATTCCACTTGGGATGTATTCTTGCCCAGTCCGAATACAGAACCGCATTGAGCGCATCCTGGTCGTGAAGGACAATTCGATGCGAATTTTCTTGCAGAAACGCCATCGTTCTCTCGAAAACGCAGTTTTGGCGCCACCAGGCGACATTGATGACCATTACTCCCGAATTAAAAATTCCGATCTGCGAGCTGGGAAACCCCAGCTGCTCGTGCCGGTTAAAAAAAGGCTCTTCGACCGCCGCGTGGGACACATTCGACACGTCGGTATCCCACAGATATCGAATATCCTCCTTAATGATCAAATCGCAATCCAGGAAGATGACTTTATCCACTTCCTCGGGCACAATCAACGGAATGGCTAATTTGTAGTAAGCCGCATGACTCATCCGGTTTCGGGTTCCGAAGCTTTCGAACAGGGTGGCGTCTAACGTTAAAATTTTTAAGTTCGCCCGATACCGATTCGTAATCTCGTTAAGCTTCTTCTCATTGTCCGAGGCGAGCCCCCCGGTCAACACATAGATCACCACTCGGTCCGGCGTGGAGGCGTTCTCCAAAAGAGAAGTAATCATAACGCCCAGATGCTGCGCGTATCGGTCATCGGTTACTGCGACGATATTCAATTCCAAGCCCTCCTCGCTGCCGTCATCGTTAATCTCGAACGAATAAGTCCCGCGTATAGATTTTATCCGCCACGTCCTCCAGCTCCTCCGACATGCGATTGGCGACGATCACGTCGGAAGCTTGCTTGAACCGATCCAAATCCTGCACGACCCGGGATCCGTCGAAGCTTTCCTGACGGAGCGTCGGCTCGTATACGATCATTTCCACTCCCATTTCTTTCAGCCGGTTCATCACGCCTTGAACGGAGGACTGCCGAAAATTATCCGAGTTCATCTTCATCGCCAATCGATAAATCCCGACGACTTTCGGTCGTCTGGCCGCGATCCGGTCCGCGATATGATCTTTTCTCGTTCGGTTGGCGTCTACGATCGCCGCCATAATCTTATTAGGCACATCGCTGAAGTTGGCCAGCAGCTGCTTGGTATCCTTCGGCAGACAGTATCCGCCGTAGCCGAATGACGGATTGTTGTAATGATCTCCGATTCTCGGATCCAGTCCTACCCCTTCGATAATCTGCCTGGAGTCCAGGCCCCGGATTTCCGCGAACGTATCCAGCTCATTAAAAAACGCGACTCTCATGGCCAGGTAGGTGTTGGCAAACAGCTTGATAGCCTCCGCCTCCGTCGAATGGGTAAACAGAACGGGAATGTCCTTCTTAACCGCCCCCTGAATCATGAGGTCGGCGAATACCCGCGCTCGCTCCGACCGCTCTCCGACAACGATTCGGGACGGATACAGATTATCGTGCAAAGCTTTTCCTTCCCGCAGAAATTCCGGAGAAAAAAGAATGCGGTCCGTACCGAACCTCTTGCGCACCTTCTCCGTATAGCCCACCGGCACCGTTGACTTAATGACCATTATCGCGTCGGCATTCATCGACAGGACGCTGGCGATAACCGCCTCGACGGAGGTCGTATCGAAGACGTTTTGGTCCGGATCGTAATCCGTCGGCGTGGAGATGATGACGTATTCCGCGTCTGAGTAGGCTTCCGACGGGTCGGTCGTCGCATGCAGCTTTAACGGCCGGGTGGCCAGAAACCTTTCGATCTCCTCGTCATGAATCGGCGATTGCCTGTTATTAATCCGATCCACCTTTTCCCGAACAATGTCCAGAGCGATCACTTCGTTAGATTGGGCCAACAGCACCGCATTGGACAGGCCGACATAACCCGTTCCAGCAACTGCGATTTTCATACCGTCCTGCTCCTTTGCGTAAACGGGAATCGATAACAGGTTACAGCCTGTTCAAGGTATGGATTGATGTTCTTGAAGCACTCTACTATAATGTCTGTATCCAAAAACAAGGAGAGTTGAGCGCATTGCACATTGTCGTTACCGGTGATTCCAATGCTCTTCCCCGCCCTTTCAACAACAAGACGTTCACTTTCGAAGAAGAGCTGTCCTTCTATTATCGAGACACCTATGGCTACCTTACGTATTCCTGGCTCAGAGAGAGATGTCCCGATCCGCTTCAAGCGATATACAGCAACCGGGCGTTCAAGGGCTCAACCATTAGAGACGTGTATCGGGAAATTGAACAGCATCTATTTCTGCTGCAGCCTTCTCTGCTGCTCGTGCAAGTCGGGTTGTGCGATTGCTGGATCCGTCCGGCGCTGGAAACGGACCCCAAGCAGTATGTGCCGATCGAGAAGTTCACGGACTACTACGGCAAAATCATCGATTTGTTAAAAAACCGGCCCAAAATGAAGTGCATCATTATCGGAATATGTCCGCCCGATCCCGTCATGGAGGAACGCTTCCCGGGAGTGCTTCATGAAATCGATCGATATAATCAAGTGTTAAAAGCCGGGGTCGACTCCGAGCAAATCTTTTTTCTCGATATCGCCAAGAGAATCGAGGAAGTCCAGCCGCCGAATTACCTGCATGCCGATCATCAGCATCTGGACAAGGCCGGACACTACTTTTTATTTCAGGAGATTCAGAAGATCGTCCTGGAGCATCGGTTTGATTTTACTTAGTCCGCACTCTTATGTACCCGTTAAATTAAGCTTTCGTGCTTCAACCATTTTCTAAGTTTGGCCTTATTGACAAGCTCGTTCGGGGAATACTTCGCTTCGCCCATCGCAGCCGACATGTTCTCTTCGTCCGGGTACGTACTGCTGCTATAGATGGGCGGAATAATATATACGTATCTTTTGTCGATTACCTTGCACCTTTCGTCGTAGGTCATCAGCTCTTCTTCCATCTTCTCGCCCGCTCGAAGACCGATCTCCCGAATCTCGATCCGCTCGGACAGTTTGTTCCTCTCCGTCAATTCTTCTATCATCACCTCTGCCAGATCAATGAGCTTCACGATAGGCATTTTCAGTACAAACACCTCTCCCCCAAGCGACATCCGGTTAGCCTCCAGCAGGAGACTCGTCGCCTGGTTGGGCGTCATCATGTAGCGGGTCATCTTCGTGTCCGTCACCGTAACCATGCTTTGCTCCAGTATCTGCTTCTTAAACAGCGGAATCACCGAGCCGCGCGATCCCATCACGTTGCCGAACCGTACCGAAGCAAAAGTTGTCGATTTCGCTCCCTTCTGGTAACCGGCTGCCGAGATGAGCCGCTCAGCGGTTAATTTGGTCGCTCCGTACGTGTTGGACGGACTGACGGCTTTATCGGTGCTCGTAAACAAGACCTTCTGGACATTGGTCTGAATGGAGGCTTGGATAACGTTCTGCGTTCCGATCACGTTCGTCTGTACCGCCTCGAACGGGTTGTATTCGCAAAAGGGCACATGCTTCATCCCCGCCAGATGAAACACATAGTCGATATCTTCCATCGCCCTTATTAACCGCTGCTGATCCCGTACGTCTCCTATTAAAAATCGAAGCTTCGAAACGCTGTCTTGAAAATCCAGGCTCATATTGTATTGCTTATATTCATCTCTGCTAAAAATACGAATCACGGCAGGATCCTCTTGAAGAAGCCGTTTGGTCAGATAATATCCGATCGTCCCGGTCCCGCCCGTAATCAGTATTTTTTTCCCTTTGTACACGGACTTCCCAACCTTCCCCAGCTATCAGATTTTGCCCGAATGGACGTTCTCTCCGTATAATCCGCCAAGCCCTTCAAGGAGCTGGGGGGTCAGCTTCCTTAACCCCTGCACGAGCGGTCTTGTGCAGAACTTCAATAGCTCCTGCTTTTTGGCTTGATTCGTTTCCTTGTACATCTCTCCCCAGTACCGCTCCGCATGATCCTTCTCCTTGGTCAAGTAGAAGCTAAGCACATCCTGGAACAGCGCATGGTCCACAATTTTTTTCCAATGGGCTTCGAATTGCCCCAGCCAGATATGAGCTTCCCTCTGGGAAGGCTGAGACATCAGACGCTCTATCCGAGCCAGCTCCTTCTCCAATTGCTGCAAGTTCTTATGCATGTCCAATGCGCGCTTTTCCATGGCTTGTCTCCGTTCCTCCGGATACAGCTTCAGCCGTTCGGCCATACGCTCTTTGAACCAGGCTGCGCTCACTTCCAGCGCCGCCGGCTCCTTCACCGTATCCGATAGCGGACGAGGCTCGGCATGCTCAATGACAGCCCCGACAGGCGAAGCGTTGTAAAATTTCACATGAGGGAACACTTCCATCACGAACTCGACGTCCTGACGCAAATTGTTCATGGAAGCATTGGTTCGGTTCAGCCCGCCCTTTACGTTGCGAACCGTTAATTGCGACTCCTTAAGTCTCCTGTCGACGATATGCTGGCCCAGATAAGAAACGCCCTCCGCGTAGATCTGGTCGTTCGGATACGAGAAATCCTGCCCGATGAAGGTAATCTCCGGGCACCCCAAGAAGGAGGCGATCTGAATCGCGGTTCCGGTAACGGATGAAGTGCTGACCAGAAGCCCGTCTTCGGGCTTGACTTCCATCAGATGCTGGGAAAGTCTGTCCACCGAAAGATATCCGTGCATTAAATAAGGGGAATGGTCGTCCTTAATGACAGAGTGCTTAATGGTCGTGAAATAGAGAAACGGAATCGCGGATGCGTCGATGGCCGCAAAGGCCCGCCGGTTCGGCTCTCCCGGGTCCATAGAAACGATGAGATGCGGTGTAATTCCCAAGTGCAATAAAGCCGCAGCGGCCGTGCCCGCAGCAATGATAAACGCTTTATCCTGAAGCTCGCGCAGCCGCTCCGCTTCGATGCCTAAAGACGGTCCGGAGCCTGCGATGACCGCCGGAATGCCTTCGCATACCCCTTTCAGCGGATAGAAATTCGGAGTGCGGAAATTGCGTTTGAGATTGACAAACACATTTTCAATCCACTCCTCGGTATGATGAGCAATAGTATTGACGTCGGTACTATAGCCATGAGCCACCTTCGACACCCGCTCCCCCCAGTCCGCCTCCAATTGCGGCAGCAACTTTCGGTGCGGAGGCGGAACGGAAACCCCGAGCGTGCCCGTCATAGCCTTGAATACGCCGACCAGGAATTTCACTTTAACCGATTCCTCGTCCCCGACGGCAAACAGCGCAATTTGCTTATTCTTCAGCAGGGGACGCAGGTCGATCGTCTCCACTGCGGCAATGAACATCTCGATGTCCGGCTCATATAGATATAGCCGCTTATCCGGGTAGGCCACAGCCAGCGCAAGCGCATGGTAGCCCAGGCCCACGCCCACCAGCAGCACGTCCGACGCGGAACGTATGGACTCCGGCAGCGTAGCCGCCCAACGTTCGCATTCCAGGATCGGATCGTACTTGCTGTACAGATAAGTTTCCGTGCTGCCGTCTTGCACAACCAGATTAGGGCTGCCGCCTCGCGTTTCCTCTCTGCGGAACCTGTCTGCATGGATCGAACGATTGCGAACAACATTGTAGATCGCCGGATATTGCTCCCGTAAAAACATCAGATTGTCGGCCGCGTAAGTTTTCATGCGTTCTGCAGCGCCTCCAGCAGCTCCTCGAAGCTCTCCGGCCACTCGTACTTCAGCTGGTCTCCGACGGCCGTATAGTCCTTCTGCTCCAGCGCCGCTTCCAATTCGGGAAGATGGCGCTCGGAGAACGCCTCAAATTGCTTTAAGCTTCCGTGCAACGCCGAATAAGAGGGACTGCGCTCCGCATAATTTCGCAAGCCGTAGACGCACTGCATCGTCCATTGCATTCCCTCCGTCAATTGCGAGAAATGGCCCCAGTCCTCATTGCTCATTTCCCCGTAGAACAGTTCCGATATCGAATCCAGTCCCTGAATCAGCTTAGGCAAGTACGCCGCCAGCTCGTCCCGGATCTCCTTCATCAGTTGTTCCTCTCCAACCGAATGAATGACGATCTCCCGAATGCTCTGCATATGGTTTAAGATGTGATCGTTGTACCCCTCATAATACGATTGTCCGTCGATGACGACGCTTTGGACAATCTGCTGCTTCTCCAACAGGGCTTTGTACAGTTCGTTCAGCCCCGCAACTACGGCATCCGCTTGCGATGCATCCAACTCGGTCGTCCCTAACTGAGATTGTATACGCACTCTCTTCAGCACCCTATTCTAGTTTTCTCATCCCTATGTACGTCCATAGAATTTTACTTGAATCTATAACATATATCGGTTGGCGGGCACCTTTTGTAAATAGAAAAAACTCTCCGATCCTAGAATCGGAGAGTTCCAAATGCATCCAACGATTAGCCGAGCAAACGAAGCACGTTTTGCGGTACGGAGTTTGCTTGAGCCAGCATTGCCGTTCCTGCTTGAACCAGGATTTGACGACGAGTGAAGTCCGTCATTTCTTTCGCCATGTCCGCATTGCGGATACGGGATTCGGAAGCGGACAGGTTCTCTGCGTTTACGCCAACGTTGTTGATCGTGTGCTCGAGACGGTTTTGAACCGCACCGAATTCTGCACGACGTTGGGATACGGTGCTGATAGCTGCTTGAATCGAAGAGATTGCAGCTTGTGCAGCCGAAGCAGAGGAAACGCTGATGCTGTCGATGCCCAGAACCGAAGTGGACGTACCGCTGCCCAGCGAAACGCTGATCGTCGTATTCGCTTCGAAACCGACTTGGAAGGATACGCTGGATTGCGTTCCGTTCAGCAGGCTGATGCCGTTGAACTTCAAGCTCGTAGCGATGTTGTTGATTTCGTCCGTCAGAGCCGTAACTTCCAATTGGATTTTCGCGCGGTCCGTGTCGTCCAAAGTTCCGTTGGAAGCTTGGTTCGCCAGAACGTTCAAACGCTGCAGCATGGAGTGAACTTCCGTCAGCGCACCCTCAGCCGTTTGGATCAAGGAGATACCGTCTTGCGCGTTGGCGATCGCTTGGTTGTAACCGCCGATTTGGTAACGCATTTTCTCGGAGATCGCCAGACCAGCAGCATCGTCAGCAGCGCGGTTGATGCGGTAGCCGGAAGACAGCTTCTCCATCGTTTTGCTCATGTGGGTGTTGTTGAAACCCAGGTTGCGGTGAGCGTTGATTGCACTTACGTTCGTGTTAATGAACATCGACATCTTCAATCATCCTCCATGATAGTAGGTAGTAATCGCATCCTTGCGACCTAAACAGTATATCGGAAGAACGGAATTCAAACTTTATAGGGCGAAACAAAAAAATCAGACAAAATCTGCTTATTTTCGCTCATCGAAATAATAAGAGATTTGGTCGTCCGATTGGATCCCGCTGTAAGCGTCGAAGAGCTTGCGATGAGCTTTGGCCGTTTGAAGCTCGGAACCGGTGCTAATCATCATCGTCTCGATTTTGTAGGCGGCTTCGAACGTCAGCACTCGTGCAGATTCCGCGAGACTTTGAATTTCTTGGCGAAAAACGGCCTTGAGCTCGCTCGATCCGATCCGTCCCTCCAATTCCGACTGCAGGCTCTCCATCTGCTCTTGAATGGCCTGCCGATCTTCCCCCAGCTGCCGCAGCTGATCCAGTATGGCGTCGTTAAGTTCGCCCGACTTGATCAGAACGAGCTGCTGCTCGCTGATGTCAAGCAGCCTTGCATAACCCGACTTCCACTCCCCGATCTTCGCCGCATGATCAAGCTCCGCCATTGCCGACCTCTTTCCCGATTTGTCCCCACGTATCGCGAAGATCGCGCACAATCGTCTGTACCTCAAGCAGCTCATCTTTTCTCTTATGGATGTTGGCTTTCACCAGCTGATTCACCACGTAGAAGTAGATTTCGCGCAAATTTTTCGCGATCTCGTCGCCATGTTCCATGTTGAGGCAAGCCATCAGCTCCAGAACGATTTCCTGCACCTTCTGAATAAACCGGTGAGCGTCTGCGCGATTATTCGAATCCAGCGCCTGAGCGGCCCTGTTCAAATTCGTTAACGCTCCGTCATATAACATCAGAATAAGGCGATGAGGGGAGGCCGTCTCGTACTTGTTCTTCTGATAGGCTAGATAGCCGGGCTTTTGCTGCACAGTCACTGCTTACCCATCTCCTTGTCTCTAACAGCTGCGCTAACGGACTAGTAGGACAGAGCGTTGATCTGGTTGCTTAACCAGGACTGCTGGTTTTGCAAGGACGACAGCGCCTTTTCCATCGCAGTAAACTGACTCTGCAGCTGCTTCTCTTTCATTTTGAGACGCATATCCATGTCTGTCATTTGCTGCGTGACGGCTTTAATATCGGCGTCATAGCCCGAAATCTTATAAGCGAGCAGCCCCGTTCCCGTGCGCGTCCAATTGTAGAGCATATTGTACAGCCGAGTGGAGACTCCCTTTTCTCTGTTCTTCTCGCCTTCATCGGAAGCGAACAGCTTATACACCGATTCCGGATCCTTGTTAAAGGCTTCCGCAAACTTGCTCTTGTCGAAGCTTAGCTTACCGGTCATCGCCTTGCCGCTCGTAATCCCTTTATCGATTTCCAGTCCGATTTCGAATAAATACTTGAAGGCGCCCCCTCCCTTAACGGCGCCGCTAACCATATCGTTCAGTTCGGATTGCAGCATTCGCAGGGTGGAATCCCCTTGCATCTTGGCTTCTTGGGCCGAACTGGAACGAATCAGGGTAATCGCATCGTTATAGGCGTCCACGAACGCCTGAACTTTGTCTGCGACCTTGTCCGTATCCTTGGTCACCGAAATCGTGCCCGAAGTGTTCTCCTTCAGCAGCGTCAACGTAACGCCCGGGAGAACATCCTTCAGTTCGTTGGTGGAAGAGTTGATCGTAATGCCGTTGACTTCCGCGATCGCGTTCTGGGCCGCTTGCCGGGTATTGATCGTGTCGTCGGACTTCATCACCCCTAGACTCTTAAGCAGCGCGTCGTCCCCGCTGATGTAGACATGCTCGTCCGCGGGATCCGGCATCGCTCCGAATCGGATGTCGGCATTCTCGCCAAACTTGTCCGAGGTTAACACCAACGACTGCTTGCCGGGCGACGTTTCGACGATACTTGCGCTAACTCCCAGCTTCGCATTATTGATGGAATCCTTGAGATTGGTCAAAATCTCCTTGCTGGTCTCGCCCTCCAGCTTGATCGTTTTAGGATCGGCTCCCCCTTTGCCGTACAGCTGAAACGTCTGTCCAACCAGAGAAGTGAGGGAAGTGTCGCTCGGATCGTTAACATTAAATTCTGTGGAACTCACCACGTGCTTTTTGGCAAGTTGCGTAACCTCTACATTATAGCTCCCGGTTGCCGCCTGCTCTGAAGAGGAGACGCTGAACGCTGTGCTGTCGCTCGTCTTCGCCGATGTCAGATTATAAGCCGATGTGTACATAAGCTCGGAGATTGCGCTTCTAAGCGTGACCAGCTTGGTGTTCAGGCTTCGAATGATTCCCTGCTCATCCGACAGCTTGGTCTTCTTCTCTCCAAGCTTGTTATAAGGAATACGCTCAAGCTGCATTAACTTTTCAATCATCTCGCCGGTATTAATTCCGGATGCAAGACCATTAAAACTAATTCCGCTCATTGCTGTTCCTCCTGTTCCTGTCCGAGTGTTTACAACTTCTTGTCGATAAACATTCCAATTAATTCCTTCATTTTAATCGACAGATCGATTAGAAACTCCGGCGGCATGCTGGCCACGACTTTCTGGGATTCGGCGTCGATCACCTCGACGTAGGTTGTCTTCGCCTCTTCGTTGTACTTGAACTTTAACATTTTTCCGCTGGAAGCGAGAGACTCGTTCAACTTCTTCAGTTCCTCGTCCAGCTTCTTCTGGTCTTCCTCTTTTAAAGAGTTGATATCGAATACGTTCTTGTCTCCGTTCTGAGCCGCCTGCTTCAGGGAGAGATCGCCTCTCAGAAAATTTCTTTGCTCCACGCTCATTTCGATTTTGGGAGCCTCGAGCTTGGGGACTCCGCCCAAACCGGTAATTCCGCTCATCCTCATCACTCCTCGTCCTGATCTGATCCTCGCTCTTTAAAGCTTTTAAGCAAACCGATGACTTGAGAACTCTGTGCCGAATCGGGTTGACCCGCCTGAAGGTTTTCTTCCACCAAGCCTTCATAAAGCTCCTTGCGCAGGATCTGGATGTGACGCGGAGCGACAAAGCCCAGCTTAACATTATCGCCTTCGACTGCCAGCACTTGAAGTTCTATTGAATCCCCCACCATCACTTTCTCTCCGACTTTCCTCTTCAGTACAAGCATCAGCTCTCCTCCTTGCCGGTCAACGGATGCCGGATCGGATAGTCGCTCTGATGAATGACGAACTGACAGCCGGTACGCTGATTCGGAGCAATGAGTAGGGGAGCTTTCAAATTAATGTACAGCGTGTCGTCTATGATGTTCACGATCAGAAACGTGACGACGTCCTCCAGCTTCTGGATGGACAGCAGCTCCACCGTCTCTTCGTCGATCTCGAACCCGTAGTCGCGGACGGCTTTCTCGGCGGGGATCAGAATGAAGCTTAGCTGTTCCTCCAGCGCATGAAGAATGTAAAAGGGGGTGTCCTCCATCGCGATAAGCCCGTACGACTCGATATTCTGCAGACCGACGATGCCTTTGCTGAAGCGGATGATCTGGCTCTCGGACAGCACGAGTTCGCCGTATCGTTCGCTCCTAATGACGGTTTCCTGTTTATTCACGGCGCCAACTCCATTCCTCGCTCCAAATCACTTTTTCGCCCAGGCAAGCGGACGGGTCTGAACATCGATCTCGGGCGGATGCACGCGCACGTCGAACTTCACTCTCGATTTTGGAGCGACGTCGATCGCGACCTCCACTCGGCTCCTTCTCATATAATCCTCATAGGCCTGTCTTCCGAAAATGTTGGGATTCGACGGGTTTCTCAGATCGCCGGCCTCATCCCCCTGCCGAGCGTTGATCGCCACGCCTTCCGCGAACTCCGCCGCCATCTTCCGGTCCATTTGCCGTTGGTATGTGGAAGGTCGCAGCAACCCCAGTTCGTCCCACACCTGCCTCCAATCGGTATCGATCTCGGCGGAACGATTGCGAATCTCCAGCTTGGCCGGCACATGGGATGCATCAATCTCAGCCTTGGGCGCAATCGTGCGAACGGGATTGGGTTTAGGGATTCCAAGAGGCGGTCCGGATGTTATCCCTTGCATGCTCCACACCTCCTCACGCAGGCCAGACGGGCCACCGTCCGTCTATCGGATGAAATCGATCAACGAAAGCTGGCTGATTCTCGCCCCCGTCGACAGTGCCGCTTGCAGCACGTTCTCTTGAATTTTCAACTGCATAATCGCTTCGGGCATGTCCACATCGGCGACCTTGCCTCTCAGCTCCTTAAGCGATACCTGCTCGTCCAAAATCCGGTTCTCGACAAGATCGAACCGGTTGGAACGCGCCCCGATCTCCGCCCAAGTTCTCGCGATTCTGTCCGCCGCCATATCGAATCGATCCATGTCGGCCAGAATCAGATCCTGATCGTTCGCCTCCAGATGAGCGATCGTGTCGTCCAAAATTTGGAACGTATTCTCGGGATCTCCGGCCGCGCCGAAGATTTCCTCCCCGGTTAAGCTCACCGGAACGGTGACCGAAGGGCTTACGTTCAGGAAGTAAACTCCGGGATCGGTCGAATCGTTGGCCGCGGTGGCCGAGTTGTAAGGCGCCTGGTCCGTCTTCTGCCCGTTAAACAGGTAGCGTCCGTTATAGGTGCTGTTCCCGATCAATACGAGTTGCTCGCGCAGTTGCTTCATCTCGGCCGCGATCGTCGCCCGGGCATCTTCGGGAACCGTGCCGGTCGAAGCTTGCTGCGTGATCAGCTTGGCTCTCTTCAGAACGTCGTTAGCCTGCTGCATCAACGAGTCCATCGTCTTGAGAATGCCGCTGCCGGTTCTCGTATTTTCCAAATATTCTTCGCTTCGGCTGAGCTCCGTATCGTACCTCATCTGATAGCTGATGCCGACCGGATCGTCTCCGGGGCGATGAATTCTCTGGCCGGTCGCCAGCTTGTTCTGCCAATCTTGAATGTTCGTATTCATATGGCGAAGATTTCCAAGCAGCTGCGTCGTCTTCATCATGCTGGTTACACGCATCGGCGATTTCCCCCTCCTTATCTACCCACTAGTCCCATCTGGTTAATGACGCGATCGAGCATCTCGTCCACCATCGTCATATTCCGCGCGGCGGCGTTATAGGCGTGCTGGAATTTGATCATATCCGCCATCTCTTCGTCCAGCGACACTCCGCTGACGGACTGGCGGCGAATGTTGACGGAATCGACCAGCTGCTGCTGGTTACTCATAGAGCGCTCCGCGTTGGAGGCTCTCGTTCCGAGATCGCTTGTCACCGCGCGGAAATAGTCGTCGGTCGTGCCGGAGGAAAGATTGGTCAAGTTGGCCGGATAATTAAAGACGTTGTCCCTCAGCTTGGCGAGCGCGTGCGCGACGTCGCTGTTGCCCTTGATCGTGGAATTGCCGGTCGCGTTCGTCTCGTATTTCGCCGATGCCGCAATCAGGTTCGTGTCGTTCTGAATGGCGGGATTGACGCGGATGTTCATAATGTTGAACGTGCTGGAGCTATCTGAAGTGACGAAGAATGGAATGCCTGAAGTGGCCGGATCGGACTGGCTGTAGCCGAGCTGATGAACGCCGTTAAATCCGTTGACGACGAATTGCGCCGAAGAAGCGATTCTCGTGCCTGCAGGAATAAGCGTCCCCGCCGTTACGACCGTTCCGTTCTCCAGCGTGACGTCGTTGACGGCCGTCATGTCCGTGCCCGTCACGTATCCGTTCGGAAGCGTAACCGTCAGCTCGCCCTGGACCAGCGTATTGATCATCGCATTAAGTTGATTCGTAATGATCTCCACTTCGCCTCGGGACTGAACGTACCCGTGCAGTTGTCCAGCGGCAGCCGCTTCGGCGTCCGCCTCGGTCAGCGGCGTGAATGCGTCTCCGTTCACGACCTCGACGCCGGCCGCAACGATCGTAACCACGCCATCCGGGGATTCCGTCGCCTGCACGTCGACAAGCGACGAGAGCTTGTCGATCAGAAGATCTCTCTGATCGCGATAATCGTTGGCATTATCGCCGAACGCTTCCGTCCGCCGAATAAAATCGTTCAGCTGCGCGATCTCCTGCGTAATCACGTTGGCTTCATTCACCTTGGCGGTGATGTTGCTGGCCAGATCCGCACTGACGTTGGCCAGCGACTGGCCGATGTGCTGGAGCGTATCGGCGAAGTTGACTGCGGAGCCGACGACGTCGATTCTGGCGCTAAGCAGCGTCGGGTCACGGTTCAAAACTTCCCACGAATTCCAGAACTTATTCATGACCGCGCTTAATCCGGTCGTCGAAGGCTCGTTAATGATTCCTTCGATCGCGCTGATCGTGCTGCTTCGGACTTCCCAGGAAGCCAGCATCTGATTCTCTCTCCGGTACTGAAGGTCCAGGAAGCTCTCCCTGACCCGGGTGATCGAGTCGTACTGGACGCCCGTTCCGATCTGTCCGGGATTGACGCTGCGGCTCATGCTCATCGTCTCGAGAGGGCTCGTCGCGGAGACGTTCACCCTCTGGCGGGAATACCCATCCGTCGACGCGTTCGCAATATTGTGTCCTAACGTCGTCAAAGCTGTCGTCTGGGTCAGCACCGCGCGCTTGCTTGTCTCCAACCCGTGAAATGTCGATCTCATTGGCTATATCCCTCCGTTGGTCTTCCAAGAAAGCGCCGGCAAAGGCGTCCCTCTCGGCTAGGCTCGGGTATCGAAGTAGGAGTTGCGTTTGGCCTGCGGGGCGCCGTGTCCCGGATTCTGATAGACCATCTCGTCTTCCGGGCTGCCAACCAGCAGATCCAAAGAATGATTCACGATGTCCAACGCCTGGCGAACCAGCTGCTGATTGCTCTCGTTCAGCTCCTGAAGCGTCCGCACCCGCTCGGACAGCTCGGAGGCCATCGTCTGCAAAGCTTGCTTGTCGGCCAGCGTCGTACACAGACGAACTACGCCGTCAAGTCTCATGTAGGGATCTCCCCGGAGGCCGGCCGACTGCTGGAACGCGACGAGCGCTTGTCTTCTCGCCTCGTCGGCGGACGCCAATGACTTCACGACCTTGGACTCCTGCGACAGCGTCTGCGTCAGTTCGTTGATTTGATTGCCGATGACTTGCTCCTTTTTCCTCAGGCCTAGCTCAATAAGCCGGGCGTATAGAGCGCTCATCTGCTGCAATGAATCCATAAAAGGTTGAAAAGCCACCCGTCATCCCCCGATCGTCAGGTTCTAAAAAAAGGAAGCAGCTTCTCGACGATGAGCTGATCTTCCACATAATAATTGCCCGTCGCCACTTCGTTCTTCAGTTGCTCGATCCGCTTCGTCCGATCGGGATCGGTTACGGGCTGTCTCGATTTCAGCATCTCCATCGCTTCGGCGGAAAACTGCACCTCATCCTTGCGGCGCTTGCCGGCAGCCTGATTGGCGCGAATATCGGATTGCTGCTGGTAGGTGCGATAGGCACCGATTCGTTGCGTTTCATTTATTTTCACGACGATCACCTCAATAAATAAAAAGACCGATAATGTCTATCCCTATTATCGGTCGGCGTATATGAAATGTTTAGTTATTGCGATTATTTCCCGCGATCGCTCGGGCGTTCTCCAATCTGGTACGTATTGCGGTGTCTATCCTCGTCGGGATTCGATCGGGGTTCCGTCGGAGTAGCCACGGCATTCTTCACATCCCGCGTCAGCCTCTTCTTGCAGGAATCGCACAGATGGTCTTCGCGAATCAGCGTTCCGCACGACTCGCAAGGATAGGACAGATTGGGAGCGTCCATCAAGGAAATTCTGCCCTCTCGCACCCATTTGGTAATCTGCTTGATGCTGATCTCCGTCTCCTCCGACAGCTGCTGGATGTCCATGCCTCTATTCTTGCGGAGATGCTCGGCGCATCTCTCGTAATCCTTCTCCAGCTGTTGATAGCAGCTGTTGCACACATCGCGGAAGCTCTTGGAGAACAATCTCCCGCATTTCGGACAGTAAGTCAAATTCACTTCATGACCCCCCGATCTCCGACATTGAATCGACTCTAATTACCTGAATTATACTAAAAACGACAAGTTATAGCCAGTGAAATCCCGTCATCCCGACGCCGCAGGCTTGGAGGCCGGCGTATCGCCGCGCTTGGATTCGCCGTAGGCGGCTTTAAGCTGGTTCGGCACGCTGCCGAACAGCAGCCAGGACCAGCCGGTCAGCCGGCTCAGAGCGGTGACGGCGACCCAGGAGATCAGCAGCGCCAGAAGGAAGCCGCCGGCGTACCAGGCATGGTGAATCAGCGTGCTCCCCCCGGAAACCGGAAATTGGCGATAGACGAGCAGAACGATCGGATGGACCAGGTACACCCCGAACGAAACGATCCCCAGATGCCGCAGCCTTCCGACCCAGAACGAGCTGTTCATCTTTCCGCCGATCAGGAAGGCGATCTGGATCAGCACCAGCGGGGTCAACATCGTATAGATGTCCCACAGCCCGTCGTACAGCGCGTTGTGATATCTCGTCTGGTAGAGCCGGGCGTTGTAGAAAATCGAGACATAAGCGATGCCGGAAGCGAGCCAGGCCGCCCACAGGACGATCCATACGGCGACCTTGGATTTCGTGACGTTCTCCTTGGCGATAATCAGCCAGCCCTTGATCCGGTCGAAGTAGATGCCGAGCCACGCCCCGAGAAAGTACTGCCCGAAGTAGGACAGAGACCAGCTTCCCCGGTTCGTCACCTGCCAGTATTCGCGGTTCAATAGGAAGAACGCCCATTGCAGACCGACGCCGATCACAACTGCGGAAGCCGCGAGCCACTTGTATTTCTTCATCAGGAACAGCAAAACCGGGAACAGCAAGTATAGCTGAATGCTGATAAACACAAAATAAAGGTGCGTATAAGCCTGCCCCTGCGACACCTTGCTCCAGAAGCTCGGCCACATCTGCGACAAATCCCAGGCATAGCCGTTCTGGTACCATCTGAGCACGAAGTACAGCATCGAGAACAGCAAATAAGGGACGATAATATACATAAGCCGGTTGCGGTAAAACTTCTTGAAGCGCTGGACCGTAAGCGGCTGCGGATAGTAATTATAGAATAGAACGAAGCTGCTGAGCAAAATAAAGGACGTCGTTCCGATCTTGAAGAAGACGTTCAAAAAATTGTAGACCCCGTACAGGGAAGTATGCTTCATATCGAGCGTAGCGAACGATGTCGAGTGCACCATAAGCACTCCCAAAATTGCGATGCCGCGTACGATGTCGATCTCGTTTAATTTGGCGCGACGTTCCATGTCTCCTCCTTGAAGTTCGGCGTTGTAAGAACGACTTTCTCTCTCGAATTCATCCTATCATAGCATACGGCGAACGCCGTCGAAAAGCGAGAGGGCATGGAATCTTCCGCCTCGCTTGCTAGGAACGGGCCCAGAGCAGCCCGTAGATCCGGCTCCGCTCCTCCGGACCGTACGCCTGCTTCAGCACGCGGGCGCACTCGTCCAGAGTGCTGCCGGTCGTGTAGACGTCGTCCAGCACAATGAGATTCCCGGACAGAGAGAGCGGCTGGACGGGCGCGAAATTGCCCTTCATATCGGCGATGCGGCCGAGACGGGACTTCAGGCTCTGCTTCTCGGTGTGGCGAAGCCGCTGCAGCATCGGGCGGTAAGCCATCCCGTACCACCCGGCCAGGCGAACCGCCAGGCGTTCCGCCTGATTAAAGCCCCTCTCCCGCAATCGTTCCGGCGCCAGCGGCACGGAGGTTACGAGCGGGAAGGACGCGCCGGGCTCGGACGCGATCAGGCGCTCGAGAGCAAAGGCGAGCATGGCGGCGAGAACGGTCTCGACGCCTTCGTTGCCCCGGTATTTATACAAGGCGAGCCAATCCTTCATCGTGTCCGTGTAGCGCACCGCGCACCGGCTTATGAAGTAAGAACGGTCCGTTCTTCGCACGCAATCCTCGCAGCGTTCCGCCCTCCCGCATACCCGGCAAACCGGATGGACGATCCACGGAATCGACTGCCGGCACAGCCCGCATAGCGAGGCTAACGCCTGTCTGGGCGCGGGATGCCGGAGCGGAATCGGCACGGCGGCGTTGGCGGTCTGGCGCGCGTCGCGTCCGCAAATCGGACATTCGCGCTTCGCTGCGGCGAACCATGAGCCGAGCTTCGGAAGCATGACGGATCCCTCCTATTCTAACGAGTTTAAAAACGAAAAAGTTACACCTGCGTTGGCGGCCCGTCCGTCCGCAAATAGCCGCCGCGTCCGGCGGCGGCGTTCATCGCTTGAATCTGCCGGATCGCGCTTCTCTGGGACCGGGTCCACTCCGGCGCCCCGAAGAACACGAAGCCGAACGGATCGTCCCCGGAACGCCCCGCCCTTCCCGCCATCTGAACGAGCGAGGCCGCGTCGAACAGCGAATGATGGGCGTCGAGGATAAACACGTCGCTGCGCGGAATCGTAACTCCGCGCTCCAGAATCGTCGTCGTGACGAGAAGCTGTACGGACTGGCCGCGGAAGGACGCGACCTTGCCGCCCCGCTCCCCGTCACGGGAGGACGTTCCGGCGACGGCAGTCGCGGCCAGACCGAGCTCGCCCGCTCTGCCGCGCAGCAGATGAACCATCGGCTCCACCTGCTTCACGTACGGGACAAACAGAAACAGCTGCGCGCCGCGGGAGACGGATTGGCGCATCGGCCTCAGCAGGCGGGCGGGCAGCGTCTGCCGGCCAAGCATCTCGTAGACGGACGGCAGCTTCAGCCGGCGCGGCACCGGCAGCGGGTAACGGTGATACCGGACCGGAACCCTCGCATAAGCGAGTCTCCCGCGCGCCGCTTCGCGCTGGAGCGCGGCCGGGGGCGTGGCGCTCAAGTACACGGTGCGGCCGTCGGGCTTGCCGCTCTTGGCCGCGGCGTAGTGCAGCATCGGATCGTTATGGAAGGGAAAGGCGTCCAGTTCGTCGATCAGAACGAGGTCGAACGCCTCTTGGTAACGAAGCAGCTGATGGGTGGTCGCCAGCGTCAGCTCCCCGCTGCTCCAACGATCCGCGCTTCCCCCGTACAGGACGGCCAGCCGGCGGTCCGGGAACGCCTTCGCCAGTCTTGGCGCCAGCTCGAGCACGACGTCCCTTCTCGGCGTTGCCACCAAGGCGCGGCCGCCCCTGTCCAGCACCGACTCGAGCAGGGGAAAGATCATTTCCGTCTTCCCCGCCCCGGTTACGGCCCACAGCAGGAACGAGCGTCCGCGCGACGCCGTCGGATCCTCGAGGAAGGCGAGCGCTTGGGCCGCCGCGTCGCTCTGCGCCGGGCTGAGTCCCCAGCGCTCGATCAGCCGGCGCCGGACGGCTTCGGCCGACAGCGTCTGCGAAGCGGAGGCCGGCGTCGCCGGACGGCGGAGGATGCCGCCGAATCGAACGGCCGCCGCCCGGGCAGCGGCGGGCCTGATCGGCCGGCTGGCCGGCGAGATGACGGACGAGATGATAGGCGGCTCCGCTAGAGGCGCAGTCGGGACGGCGGACGGGCTGGCTGGCGAGATGACGGACGAGCTCGCGGACGGGATGGCCGACGGGCTGGCTGACGAGTTGACGGACGAGCTCGCGGACGGGATGGCCGACGGGCTGGCTGACGAGTTGACGGACGAGTTCGCGGACGAGTTCGCGGACGGGATGGCCGGCCGGCTGGCTGGCGAGTTGACGGACGAGATGATAGGCGGCTCCGCTAGGGGCGCTGTCGGGACGGCGGACGGGGAGCGATCGCCGAGCCGGCGAGCCGTAAGCTGCGCAGACGCCCCGCCGGCGGCGGGAGCGCCGATGACGAGCAGCCCGCATTCGCGGCTGCGCCCCATCGTCAGGCAAGCCTCGCAGTATGCGCAGGCTTGCCCGCATGCGGCGCAATCCGTGCGCCGCAGCTTGTCCGCGCTGCCGCACCGCCGGCAGCGCAGCTCCTGGGCGCGGGTGCCCGGCCCGCGCCCCCGAAGCGGCCGAGCGAGGCGCAGCCGCTCGGCCCAACGACGCAGCCCCCGCGTCGGCGGGGCTGCCGAATCGGGGGCCACGGCAGCGGCAAGCTGCACGGCCCCCTGCAGGGCCGCGAGCTGCAGCGCGGCCAGCGGACGGACGCCCGAGCTGCCGGGCAGCACGGCGTCCAGCAGCTGCAGCGCTTCCTCGCGGAGCAGCGAGCGGCCGGCCAAACGGGCGGACGCCAATCTTGCCGCTTCGAGCAGGCGCGGCTCCGCAACCGCTCCTTCTCTCGGCCTCATTCTCTCTATCTCCCCCGCATACCCGGCCAGTTTCGCATGATGCGCCAACGAATCCGCCCAGTCGCCATGCTCGACGGGATTCTCCCCCTTCTCCTTGCTAGCTCTTCTTATGTCGCGCGGCTCTTTTTTCACTCCCTTACTCCCAAGCCTTCTCGCCTCGCTCTCCCATTCTTCCGCCAACACTCGGCACAGCCTTTCCGCTTCTCCCAGAGGCATCTCCTCTTTCAGGCGAACGATTTCATCCGCCCTTCCGCTCCAAAACTCGCAATCCGTCCCCCAATCAATCGAGAAGGCAGCCCTGCGCCCAATCTCTGTCTTTACCGCGTATACGATAACCCGCATTTCTCTCCCTCCCGCTCGGATGCAGTTGCCCGCCTTATCCAGACTCTCGTCGTTTCTCGTAATATCGCCATGAATCCGCCCCTCCAACAACAAAAAAACACACCTGCGCCTATTCGGGCGATACGAGGTGTGCTTCACCTGATGATCATTTTTACAGGTTAATGAACCGATTCCTTAAGCATGCTGATCCTGTCGGCCGTTAGTCCGGTCACTTCTTCCACCATAGCCGGATCGAGGCCTTTGGCGAGCAGCCTTGCGGCAATTTCCTCCACCGCTCCTTCGAACGCGATAAACAGGACCAGGGACAACAAATTCACGAAGACCAAGTGGCGATGACTATGGCGCCGCCGACGGAGTCCCGACGGTCATCGCGAACAAAGGCCAACTCGCGCCAACCTATGCCAGTCCAACATCCGTCAACTTGGGCCATCCCACCAACCCACGTTAGCCCTGCAACCTACGTTGCCCACCACCCCACGCTAGCCCACCAACCTGCGCCTGCCCGCCACTCCACGCTAGCCCGCCAACCTGCGCACCCCACGCCAAATCGCTCCCCCCCACGCCACCCGCTAACGTAACGGTTGCCAGCGCGGCTAATCGTGCCGTTTTCGCAATATGAAGATTGTAACGGTTGCAGTCGCCGCTATTTCAGCTGAACACGCGCCGTTTCGCTCGATAACCCCAGAATAAGCGCGGTGGCAACCGTTAGCTTTTCCTTTTTCGGAAAAACGATCGATTAAGCGCCACTGTAACCGTTAGACGTAGCCAAGCAGGATGCACGCCGTCGATCGCATATCGTCGATCACATACGACAACAGCTTAACCTGACCACATTGACTCCCTCCTGCGCCGCCAGCCCGCCAACCAAACAGAAAGCCGCCCGTTCTCCCAGAGGAGAATGAGCGGCGTGTGCTTCACGGCCGAGTACTTTATTTCTTTTATCGTATCACGGAACAGTGAGTGAATCAATCGCTTCTCTTTTTCTACTCTTTATTCCTTGCCCTCCGCCATAGAGGCAACCGCTGCATATCCTCCTGACGCGCCAACTCCACCCAGACGACATCCGTCCCGGCGGCGGCGAGGCCGAGGGTATCCGGTTCGCTCGCGCGCTCCTCCGGCTTGCCTTCCCCGAGCGAGTCCCGCCTGACCCATTCGATTGCGGAATCCGTCCGACCGAACCGCTCCAGAATCGCCCCGGTTTCGTCCGTCGAACGGTCCAGCACGACCGTAATTCCGATCTCCGTTCCCGTTCTTCTGGAAAACTGCCGAAGCGCCCGGATATATCCTTCTATTTGCATCTGATGGTTTCCCGCGACCAACACATATCGGCGGCGTCCGTCACCGGGGCTTCGGCGAATGAGCCAGTTCGCGAAAGCCGCAGCCGCAGCATATAATCCAATAATCCATAACAGATCGGGCAGCATAGCGGACCTCCTTTGCCATGAAGGTGAGCGACGGCCGACGCGCGCCCGCCCCCTGGGTTCCCGCCCACTCGCCGTCTACTCGTTCCACACTATATGCCGCCGGACGGCAGGGGGTTCCTCCGCCAGGCTGCGGCCCGGCCACACCCAAGCAAAACGCCTCCATCACCCTCTAGACGCAGAATCGCGTTTTTGAGGTGATTCAGAGAAATATAGCGACGATTTTTATACTTGCTGAATCACCAAAAAAAATCGCGGCTCCAGGATCGTTCAGATCCCGAGAACCGCGATGCGCTCTTATGTATTACAACGTCACCCAACCGTACTTGATCGAATTGATGACGGCCTGCGTGCGATCGTCGACCTCCATCTTCTGCAGAATGCTGCTGACGTGGTTTTTGACCGTCTTCTCGCTGATGAACAGGTTCTCGCCAATCGTCTTGTTGCTCTTGCCCTCGGCCATCAGACGAAGCACCTCCGCCTCGCGGCGGGTGAGCGGGTTGTTGCCTCTCGGGATGAACTTCGTCACCGTCTCCCGGCTGGCCGCCGCGCCCGAGGCGGCGCCGATCTCGTCGAGATAGGTCATGCGGCGAAGCTGGTTGATCAGCTTGCCCGTTACTTTCGGATGTATGTAAGCATGTCCTTCCGCGACCGTGCGGATGGCGTTGACGAGCGACTCCGCTTCCATGTCCTTGAGCAGATACCCTGACGCGCCCTTGCGCAGAGTCTCGAACACGTAGCTCTCGTCGTCGTGAATCGAGAGGATGATGACCTTGATCTCCGGAAAAATATCGCGCAACCGTTCGGTCGCCACCACGCCGTTCTCCGTCGGCATGTTAATGTCGAGCAGGACGACGTCCGGCTTCTCCCGGTTGCAGAACTCCAGCACCTGGATTCCGTCGCCGCACTCCCCGATCACCTCCAGATCGCTCTCCATGTTCAGAATTCGCTTCAGTCCTTCGCGGAAGAGCTGGTGATCGTCGGCAAGAAGCACTTTAATCGTACGTGCCGCATTCTTATTCTCCATGCGCGATTAACTCCTTTCCTGAATCCGCTTTTATAGGAACATTGATTTTAATTACCGTGCCCTGGCCGATCGTCGAATCGATCTCCATCTTGCCCTGCAGCAGCTCCACGCGCTCCTTCATTCCGATCAAGCCGAAATGGGAGGGCGATTTGATCCGGGCCTCCGCCACCTCGGGACGAAACCCGACCCCGTTATCCTCAATGAACATCCGGACGCCATCGTCCAGAAAGATCAGCTCAAGCGAGACGAACGTCGATTGCGCATGCTTCAGCACATTGTTGAAGCCCTCCTGCACGAGCCGAAACATGGCCGCTTCCATCGCGTTCGGCAATCTTTTCTCCTTGCCCGACGTCTCGAACACGGCCCGGATTCTCGTCTTCTCCTCGAAATCCTGCACGAACTTGCGAAGCGTCGGCACCAAGCCCAGATCGTCCAACGCCATCGGACGGAGATTAAAAATAATTTTGCGAATCTCCTCCAGCCCGATCCGGATTTGCGATTTCAAGTCGATCAACTCGTTGCGGACAAGCTCGAGATCCCCCGTGTCCAGCATCCTCTCGGCAATCTCCGTTCGCATCACCAGATTGGCGAGCGATTGAGCCGGTCCGTCGTGAATCTCCCTGGCCACCCGCTTGCGCTCATCTTCCTGGGCCAGTATGATCTTGAGGCCGATCATCTGGCGATTTTTGGCCGATTCCAAAATCCTCGTTACCTGCGTCAGGTCCCCCGACAAATAATCGAGCACTACGCTCATCTGAAGACTGATCGTATCCGCTCGCTCGATGGACACCTCCACGCCCTTGACTCTCATCTGCAGCTCGTCTCTTCGGGCTTTCAGATAGCTTTCTTTTTCCCGATAGACCATCAGATCCAGTTGGAGCTGCGTGGCCTTCTCGTACGCCGACTTGATATCTTTCTCGGAATACCGGACGAAATCCCGGCTCACTTCCGTGAGCCGGATTCTCGCCAGCCGGTAGTCCCGCTCGATGCGGTCTACCTTATCTATCGTTTCCGACGTCTCTTGCAGCACGCTCTCCAACTCTTGCGTGAGGGATACAAGCTCTCGGCGGGCAGCCTCGCAAATTTCAAACACTTGAACTTTGCTGTCTTCCATGACGGAAATCGCATTCTGGATTACACGGTCTATTTGATCTACATGATAATCCACCATCATTACTCCCCTACTCGAGACGCCGTCTAAAATCCTTCCCTGTATCCGCCTACCGCCGAACTCAGGAACTCGCAATGTTTACATCATACCATATTTTGAAGTTTCATCGAGAGCGGAATAGGACCTTGGGTCTAAAATTAACGAATTGTAATCGTCTGCGTCTTATTCTCCCAATCTACCTTCTGCCCCAGCTGTTCGGATACGAGACGAACCGGAACGTAGACGCTGCCGCCGATTAACCGCGGCGCCGCAGGCACGGGCTGACGGACGCCGTTGACGGTCATCGTGTCCTTGCCGACCCACAGCTCCAGCATCGTATTCCCGCGAAGCACCGTTACTCTCTTGGAAGCATTGTCCCAGACGACCTGAGCGCCCAGCGTGTCTCCTACGAAACGGAGCGGCAAATAGTTCGTATTCGTGCCTTTCTGGATGAACGGGGCTCCCGGGAGCGTCACGCTCTTCCCGTCGACCATCGCCTGCTTCTTGCCGACCGTCATGACGATCGTCGGATTGGAGACGGCGACCGTCCCCGGAGGGTATTGAAGCATCAGATTGTCGAAGGCCATCTGGCCCAGCATCGAGCGCTCGTCCTGATCCTCCGCCTTGTTCACAAGATAGAGCTTGGTCAGCTTGGCCTCCCCCTTCAAAGCAGCCTCAGCCAGATCGAAACGGATGTTCTTCCAGCCGGTCCAGTCGACTTTGTCGGCGATTGTGGCGTAAGCCGCCTTGCCGTCTCCGTTAATGAACTCGGCCCGCAGCCAGTGCATGCCGCCGTCGCCCAACACGTCGATCGAGATGGCGCTAGGCGAGCCGGGAAGCGCAATGCCCTTGCCGTCGTTGAGGACCGCGTTCGCGAACCTCCTGCCGGAGCCTACCGTGAAGTCGTAATCCATCGTCAGCACTTTGGACGTCTCGCGCCCCGCGATGCCCGTAACGATCGCCGCCGTCCCGGCCGTCTCGGCTGGCGACCCGGAGAAGCCTACGTTGTAGGTCGCGTTCTCGAAATCCTCCAGCAATCGCTCCGTTCCCGGAGCCAGCGTGACGACCGTTCCGAACCCGTCGTAACGCGCGATGGCGTAGCCCGCGGCAAGGTTGTTCTGCACCTTGTTCACCGTCAGCTTGCCGTCTTGGACCGTGGCCGTGAAGCCGCGGAACTCCCAGGACACCGACGAGGCCGGCACGGACAGCAGGCGGCCGTCGGTCAGCTGCGCTTTCACCGGTACGTTGATGACCGCGCCCGGCGCCAACAGCGTCGAGCTTGGCTCGACGATCAGCTTGGCGACCTTGGCTTCGCCGACGATCTCCACCTTCATCGAATCCGAGGCGCTGCCCGACTTGACGCTTACGGTCGCCGTCCCGGCCTTGGCCGCTTGGAACGTGCCGTTCGCGAACGCGCCCAGCTGCTTGTCGACGCTCCAGGTCGGCGTCAGCCCGTTCGGATCGATCGGATTGTAGTACGTATCGTAAGCCTTAAGCGAATAGCTGGCCTGCTGCCCGATAAACAGCGTCTGCGGGCCGCTGGCCACGATGCCTCGCACCGTTCCTTGCGGAGCGTTCGTATAGACGCCGATTCCGTTGGTGACGAGCCGCTGCGTCGTTCCGAAGGAGGTCGGATGAACGAGCTGCGTCTGGAAATCCCCCAAAGGCCGGGCGACCATCGTCGTCGAGCCTCCGCCGTCCAGATTGACGGCCTTCCAGACGCCGAGCTCCTTGAGCATCTGCTGCAGCTCCTTCAGCGCAACGCCCTTGCGGCCCCCGTTCTCCTCCACGGTCACCAGATAGACGGTGGAGCCGTCCTTGGAGAAGCCGACAGCCGTACGGGCGCGATCCGCATATCCGCTCAGCCCGTTGACGTCCCGGGTGAAGGAGACCGGCGCCCCCTGATTCATCAGCAGCGTATGACCGCTCACCATCATCTGGAAGTCGGCCGGATCGTAGGTTTGGCCGGAAGCCGTCTTCAGAGAATACTCCGCGGAGATTCGGTCTCCTGCCGTCAGATTGGCGACGAAGTCGCCCGAAGCTCTTCCGTAGTGGCCCCGCAGGACATAACCGTTCTCGGGAATCGGAGTCGCGACGGCGCCCCCTACGACCACCTCGGTAACGACTCCGTCTACGACGAGCGCTTCGTTCGGCGTCGTCGCGCTGTTTACGGGCCGCTCGGGCGCCGTCCAGGCGCTCGTATACATGTACAGGGCGTTCACATGGCTGTAGGCTTTGTCCGGCTCGGTGCGGTACGCCGATTTGTTCAGGCCCGCCAGCGGGAAGGAGACGCCCTGGTCCACGGCGGTGACCGTACCGGTAAACGTGAAATTGTCGATGATCGGCTGACGGTCCTTGGTAACGCCGAACGCATACATTCCCTTCAGCTGCTCCGTGCTGACGAGAAGCGACCCCGACGTGATCTGCGCGCCCATCGGCACGCCTTCCGTGCTCCCGGCCGTCCGGAATACGTCGCCGTTAACGCCGGCCACCGCTCCGGTTTCTCTCGTCATGGCGCCGACCGACTGTTTGCCGGTTACGCTCCCGCCCGGACCGCCCATCGCGTTGAGCTGAACGTACGGATTGTTGAGGTCGACCTGCAGAACATGCATCATTTCGGTCGGAATCGACGGAGCGGACGGAATCCAGGCATACGTGATCTGCCGAACCCCGGAGGTTACGAAGGTTTCATTTTGCTTGACGAGCTTATAGGTGACCGCTGATTTCTGAGTCGCGGCGACGGCATGGGGAGCGGACAGGACCCCCGGTGCGGCGGAACCTGTGAACACCAATACTCCTGCGAGAAAAGGCAGCACGAATCGGGAACTCTTCTGTCGGGCTTGTGAAGTGAATAATGGCATGTACTTCTGTTCTCCTGTAAGTCGATTAGATTTGGGCGAAGGCTCGGGGCCGCGCCATCTACGCGTTCCTAGCAAGCTCTCTATTATCCCTAATCTATTAGACTCCTAAAGAGGCTAAAAGTTACATCCCGAATTCTCTATCTTGAAAAATAATATAGGCAAAAGAGGGGGACGCGCGTATGTATGCGCCGCCCCCCTCTCTTCTATTCTTGCAGTTCTTCCCGCTCGCCCCTGGGCAGCTTGCTCCGGACGAGCCGGTAAGACTGCTCCAGCATCGCGAGCACCTCGTCATCCGGCACCGTTCCGTCCAGAATGACCGTGTTCCAATGCTTCTTGTTCATGTGATAGCCCGGAAGCACCGAGCCGGCATACTGCTGCCGCAGCATCCACGCCTCCTCCGGGTCGGCTTTCAGGTTAACGCTCTCGCGATCCCCCGTATGCCCGAGCAGCGCGAACATTTTGCTCCCGACGAACAGCACCGGCAAGTCGGGAGCGAAAGGATGCCGAAGGGAAACGCCGGTCTTCGCCAATCCTTCATCGATTATCCGAGAGTGATTCATCTCGCTCCTCTTTCCGTTAGCCGCTTAGGAATACTAGGAATCGATAAACTCTACGAATTCCAGCAGCCTCTTGATCATGACGACGGCTTCCGCCCGGGTCGCGTTGCTCTTCGGCTTCATCGTCGTCGGCGTGACCCCTCCGATAATGCCGGCTTGCACGCTGATCGACACGCCGTCTCTCGCCCAGCTGCTGATGCTTCCCCTGTCGCTGAAGCGATTCAGGTTGGAGCTGTCGGGAGACTGCTGTACGCCGGCGACAGTCATGGCGCGAACCATCATCGTCGCCATCTCTTCGCGGGTAATCGGCGCGTTCGGCCGGAATTTGCCGTCCGTTCCGCCTTGAACGATGCCTGCCGCGCTTGCCGCTCCGATGTAGGAGGCGGTGGCGCCGGAGCCCGACACGTCGGAGAACTTGTTTGCCGACGAACGATCGCCGTTCAGGCCCAGCCCGCGAACGATATACTGCGCGAAGTCCGCTCTCGTAATGCTGGTCTTCGGCGCGAACGTCGTCGGCGTCGTCCCGTCGATAATAAATTTCGAGGCCAGCAAGGAGACGTCGTTGTTCGCCCAATGCCCTCTCATATCCGCATACTGCGCCGTCCTGCGCACGACCGCGTACTTGCTGTTGCTCTTGCGCATGAAGTTGACGTACAGCGAGGTTCCGCTATTCGTGACAGTCGTCGGAACGTAGCTGATCTTCCCCGTCTCCGAATCGAGATGAACGACGGACAAGCTGCCGAGAGATCCTGCGGAGGACGGAATGACGAACGAACGCGTCACGTATCTCTCATAGCTGTTCACCGGGTGCTCCCGGCCGCCGAACAGTATCGAAGCCGTGAAATCGGCAGGTGTCGTCACCCGCTGCGCGCCCTGACCGGCCAACGCCGCAATAAACGAAGTGTCGGTGACTTTCTCGATGCTCAGCTGCAGCATCGCGTCGCTCGAGCCGTTCCCGCCAATCTGCTGTAGCTGTCTTGTAAAGTTGATCGCATTCAGCGGCAGGTTGAATTGCACGTCTCCGAAGTCCAGCAGGAACTCCGCGTTCGACACGTTCGACGCCGAGGAAATCAGCGACTGGATCGGCAGGCTGACGAGCGCTCCGGCCTCGGTGGAGGGAATGCGAATGGACACCCTCGGCACGGTGACACCGCTGTTCGACTTGATCAGAGCGTACGACGCCGCCAGCTTGTTGGCATCCACCGTGTAGCGCTTGGCCGCTTTTCCGGAAGGGGTCACCGCAGCGGTTGTCGTCACCGCCTTGCTGATGACGAGCCGGACAGCGCCGGCATTGTCCGATTCCAGATAGTCCGGCAAGTTCGCGATCGGCGTTCCGGTCTGCGCGCCGACCGTAATGTTATTCAGCGCGCCGACGATGCGATCGAGCGTATCCCGCAGCGGGTTGCCAGAGGTCGTGTAGCTGAGCGTCACCGTCTGACCCGCTCCGACGGGCGAAGACAGATTCAACACGACCTGGGTCCCTGCCACGGACACTCCCGTCACCGGCACCGTCGTCCCGTCGTACTTCACCGTATACTGCGAAGCGTACGGGGCCGTATTCGCGTTCAGCGGCGCGGAGTACACCAGAGTGAGCTGGTTGTTCAAGATGCTGGACGACGCCAGCTGGGCGACATCGCTCGAGCCGGAAGTAAAGTTGTAGCCTACGATCGCCGGAGCGATATTGCCGGACAAATCCATAATGGCCGGCGAGCTCTGGTAATAGTACAGCAGAACCGGCACGTTCGAAGAGACGCTCTGGGACAACGTCAGCTCGATCGTATTGTTCGTCACCGTCACCTTGTTCACGGTCGGCGGCGTAACGCCGGTCGTCACCACCGAGAAGGCCGACGTCGGGGGAACGCTGTTCGGGTTCAGCCCCTCGTTGAAGGTCATCACGATCTTGCTGCCGTTCAGGGCGGCCGACGTCAGCTGAGGCGACTCGTTGTCGTACTGATTCCGGACGTAGAAGTCCGTAAATGCCGGCACCATGCTTCCGCTTGGATCCCGAAGCGGATAGGCGCCCGGCGCGTACGACACCGATACCGGCAGCGGGCTCGTTGACGATGAGTTCAGGGTTAAGTTCAGAAAGCTTCCATTCAAAAAAGCGGAATTGATGCCAATCACATTTCCGTTTTGCTTGACAGTGAACTGACCCAATATTTGACTTTGAAAACTAGGCGCTACATCAGCCATAGGCTGGTTAAACGTTAATGTCAATGTATTGCCAAAGAAATGACCGTTCTCCGGTCTAGGGAGCGTAGAATTGGTCGAATTCGTCAGCACCCGATTGGTGAAGGACGCCACTTCGTTGCCGCTCGTATTTTGCAGTCTTCTGGCAGCATTCGTGTCGGGATAATACGAGAGTCTGACCGTCTGTCCCACCAACACGCTGCTTTGCAGGTTCAGGCGAACCTCATTGCCGCTGACGGACACCGAGGTTACCGCTCTTGCGGAATCATTAACCGTCGCATAGAAGTTGCTGGCGTTCGGCGTCTTCGAAGAATCGAGATTCTCGCTAAACGTCAGGACGACGGCGGCGCCGCTGATCGTCGAGCTCGTAATGACCGGCACGCTGTTGGTGCCCGTCCGAAAAGTCCACTGGTGCGGATTCGTAATTCCTGCGAAGAAATTGCCAGACGTGTCCTGAATTACATTCGCAGGCACGGTAACGGAGTACAGCGTGGAGTTGCTCAGCTTGGCGCTGCCCGTCAGTCTCAGGATCACCCTCTGGTTATTCGCAGGATCGATCGACATCGTCAGGTTCCGCTTGCTCGCCGGGGCATTCTGCGGGAAGATCTCCGCCGTCGCCGAGGAAGCAAGCGGGCCTAAGGGCTCGTTAAAGGTGAGGCTCAGCTCGTTCAGAGACGTGCTGATCGCCGTCGCCGATACGGCCGGGAAATACGAGCTGACAGCAGGCGGCGCCGTGTCCTTGAGCACCTTGAACTTCCAGGTCACGCCGTCAAAATAGTTCCCGCTGGCATCCCGGTACACATCGGAACCGATCTGAACGGTATAGTCGGTATTGTTCATCAGGCTCGGACAGGAGGCTGCGCTAAGATTGAACACCACATTAGCGGTACCGCTGGCCGTCGAGCTCGCCGGAATCGTGCAGACCAGCGCGTTGCCCGCTCCGGACATGATCGCCACGCTTCGGTTGGCATTGGCAAAAACAGGCTCGTCGAAGACCATAGAGATTTCGGTTGCGTTCACATTGCTGAGAACGCCATTATTGGCAGGACTGAACGTAACGACCTTCGGCTTGGTCGTATCCAGCGCGGGCTTCGTTTTGAACGTCCAGCTTCCCGGCCCGCTCGGCGTCTGTATGCCCGCATAGGCTCCGTTAAGCGGGTCTACAAGCGCCCCGGAGTCGATCAGAACATAATACGATGCTCCGTACTCCAACCCTTTCAGCGGCAGGCTGACCCTCCAATTGGCACCTGCAGAAGCTATCGACACGTCTGCCGCCTGCACACTTGTGGAATGAACCGTCACATGATCCGAGGCCCTTTTGATCTGAATATAGCCCGAACCTTTGACGACACTTCTCGCAAATTCGAAGGAGAGGTGCCCCGGATTCACCGGATCCAAGGTCTCGAACCGATCGGCAGGAACGAAGTTGGTTGCGACCGGAGCCAGCTGCTCCGCGCGGAAGCTCCATTGACCGTTCGGGATCCCGGCGAACGGAGCGTTATCGGAATAATTGCGCACAGCCCCGGCCGGCACGACGACCGAATAGCGGGCTCCGGACGTTAACCCTCCGGTGGGCGTCATCACGATGGACTTATTCTGATGATCCAACTGGACAGACGGAGGAGAAGTATCGGCGATGTTATACTGCTCTACGAGCGCTCCGCTATCCGCATTATATAGCTGAATCATCCCCGTTCCCCGAACGATCTCTTCGTCGAATGTAAGGACCAGGTTCGTCGTCGTCACGGCCGCTGTGGCGCCGTTGCTCGGTGTCATGGATACGACAAGCGGTCCGCCGGGAGCCGCATCGGCGGCCGGTAAGGAAAAAGTTTGTAACAGAAGCGCAACCGTCAAGATGAGCGATAACATACGAATTCGTTGCAACCGAATGACCTCCCGAAAATGAACATACTTACCTTTTTCTTCGGCTAGAATGCCCCGCAAAGTTAGTTTTCGACAGAAAAAAGCGCGCCGCAGCTTCAATCGGCTGCGGCGCGCTTGAGTTTCAAATCATGAAGATTAAGCCAGCGCTCCTTGCTTCAACGCCTCGACGCGATCCAGGCGCTCCCAAGGAAGATCGATGTCCGTGCGGCCGAAGTGACCGTACGCGGCCGTCTGACGGTAGATGGGACGACGGAGGTCCAGCATCTTAATAATGCCTGCAGGACGAAGATCGAAGTTGGTCTTGATCAGCTCGACCAGCTTATCCTCCGCCACTTTGCCCGTGCCGTAGGTGTCGACATTAATCGATACCGGGCTGGCTACGCCAATGGCGTAAGCGAGCTGGATCTCGCATTTGTCGGCCAAGCCGGCGGCCACGATGTTCTTGGCCACATAGCGGGCCGCGTAAGCTGCTGAACGGTCCACCTTCGTCGGATCCTTGCCGGAGAACGCCCCCCCCCCATGACGGGCGTAGCCGCCGTAAGTGTCGACGATAATTTTCCGGCCGGTTAATCCGGCGTCACCTTGAGGCCCGCCAATGACGAATCGGCCAGTTGGGTTGATGAAAAACTTCGTATCGGCATCCAGCCACTCGGCCGGGACCTCCGGGTAGATGACATGCTCGCGAATGTCCTTCTGGATCTGCTCGAGCGTTATTTCTTCAGAGTGCTGCGTGGAGACGACGATCGTGTCGACGCGAACCGGCTTGCCGTCATCGTATTGCACCGTCACCTGCGTCTTGCCGTCCGGCCGCAAGTATCCGAGGGTGCCATTCTTGCGAACCTCCGACAGACGGCGGGACAGCCTATGCGCTAGAGCGATCGGCAGAGGCATCAGCTCCGGCGTCTCGTTCGTAGCGAATCCGAACATCAGTCCCTGGTCTCCGGCGCCGATGTCTTCGTTTTCTTGTTGAACGTCTTTGCCGTCCCGGGATTCGAGCGCGGCGTTAACCCCCTGCGCAATGTCCGCAGACTGTTCGTTCAGTGAAGTCAGAACCGCGCAAGTGCTGGAATCGAAGCCGTACTTCGCGCGGGTATACCCGATATCCTTAATCGTGCGGCGCGCAATGGCGGAAATATCGATATAATCGGCTTTACTGCTGATCTCGCCGATAACAAGCACAAGTCCTGTCGCTACGGATACTTCGCAAGCTACCCGAGCATGCGGATCGGCCTCCAGAAACGCGTCCAATACCGCGTCGGAAATCTGATCGCAAATTTTATCCGGATGGCCCTCTGTGACCGATTCGGATGTGAAGAGATGCCGGCCTTTAATCGACAAAGTCTCCAACCTCCACATATAAAAATCAACCTTTCCCAATTGGAAAAGGCTGTTAAGATAAACCTTCGATAAATAATGATACCGGATTTGTCGAGGGGTGTCAATGGACACCATGTCTGCTTCAGCCTTATCTTATACGAGCGTTTGCTGCGCTTGCTGAACCAGGCGCTTCGTAATTCCGCCGCCAAGAGATCCCGCTTCCCTCGAGGATAAGTTGCCGAGATAAGCTTGCCCGAATCCGGCCGCCCCTATACTCCCCAACTCTCCGGCAAACTCCGTATCGAAGCCTTCCGCATGTTGTCCAATCGACACGCCGAGCTCGGACGCGATTTCGTACTTCATTTGATTAATCGCGTTCTTGCACTCCGGTACGATAAGTCTGTTGCTCCTTCTGGCCATCGTCCATTCCTCCTTAGAAAGTGATGAGCTTATTATGGCTCGCTTGCCGCTCTTCGAGGCGTATTACATTCTGGATGGACGGGAAAAGTATAGGAGTCAGCAGGAACGGCTCGACAAGTAATCGCGCAAGGCGTCGCGCCATGGCCTAAGCGGGGAAAATCCCGCTTCGGTTAGCGCCCTATGGCCGAGTACGGAAAATGCCGGGCGCGGCGCCGCCCGTGGGAACTGCTCCGTGGAGCAGGGATGAACGACGATCGAATCTTCTCCCGCTTCTTCGAAAATGGCTTTGGCAAACTCATACCACGAGCAGCTGCCGCTATTCGAAGCGTGATATACACCATATTTTTCGGATCGGACCAAGTCGACAATAAACCTGGCTAAATCGTAAGTGTAGGTGGGCGATCCGATCTGGTCATCCACGACGGTCAGCTCTTTCTTGCTTGCCGCAAGCCGCAGCATCGTGTGCACGAAATTAGAGCCGTACTTTCCATATACCCAGGACGTTCGCACAATAAAACATTTCGAGCAAATCTCGCTTGCTTGCCGCTCGCCTCCCAGCTTCGTCGCCCCATAGACGGACTGCGGGAAGGTTGGATGATTTTCCGGATAAGGGACATTCCCTTTTCCATCGAATACATAATCCGTACTGATATAGCAGAACTTAGCTCCAACAGCTTCTGCCGCCTTGGCCATATTATGCGTTCCCTCAACATTTATCGCCCAGGCCGCCTCCGGTTCGGATTCAGCCTTGTCGACGGCCGTATACGCTGCCGCGTGAACGATGATTTCCGGTTTTAGGGACAGGCATGCCTTCACGCAGCTTTCGAAGTCCCTAATCTCCAACTCAGCATGTTTTTTCCCAATGATATCGATATCGCCAATGTTCATACGTACGAGCTCTTGCCCGAATTGACCGCCCGCGCCGGTGACCAACAGAATCGGTTTTCGCCCGCTCATTGGCGATAAGCTCCGGAAGCGATCCTTTCCAGCCACTCTCCGTGCTGCAAATACCATTCGATCGTTTTCGCGATGCCAGATTCGTAATCATATTGAGGCTGCCAACCGAGCTCGCGGCGAATTTTGGAGGCATCAATCGCGTATCTCCTGTCGTGTCCCAGCCGATCTTCGACAAATCGGATCAGCGAGTCAGGCTTCCCCAATTCTTTCAAGATTGTTCTTACAACCTGAAGATTCGTCCGTTCGTTATTGCCGCCGATATTGTACACTTCGCCCTTTTTTCCGTTATGCAGAACCAAATCGATTGCCCGGCAATGATCCTCCACGTATAACCAGTCCCTTACGTTCAGCCCGTCCCCGTATACGGGGAGAGGCTGATCCAGCAGCGCTTTGTTCACCATAAGCGGGATTAACTTTTCCGGGAATTGATACGGACCGTAATTGTTGGAGCAGCGAGTAACATTGACATCCATCCCGTACGTTTCGTGATAGGCGCGAACGAGCAGATCCGCTCCAGCCTTGCTCGCCGAGTAGGGACTGTTGGGGGCAAGAGGCGTCTCTTCCGAAAATAATCCGACGTCACCAAGCGTGCCGTAGACTTCATCCGTCGAAATTTGCACGAACCTTGGAACATTATATTTTCTCGCCAGATCCAGCAGCACTTGCGTTCCCGTCACGTTCGTTCTCACAAATAAACCCGGATCGGCAATGCTTCGATCCACATGCGATTCCGCGGCGAAGTTGATGATCGCGTCGAATCCTTCACCTACGATCGTCTCCATGACTCTGGCATCGGAGATATCGGCTTGCATGAATCGGTAGTTCGGCCAATTCTCCATTCCCAGCAAGTTATCCGGATTTCCTGCATAAGTGAGAAGGTCGATGTTGACTAAATGATAATCCTCATGCTGACTGCGCATATAGCGAACGAAATTACTGCCAATAAACCCGGCACCGCCCGTAACAAACAATCTCATGTTGACCACCCTTAAACCTTAAAATTACGCTCCGCGAGCGCCAGAACCGGATGCCCGGCATCTTTCTCCGAAAGAATGGGATTACTCGTCGGCCATACGATACCAATCTCAGGATCATTCCAGAGAATTCCTCTATCATGCTCCTTGGAATACAAGCGATCTACCTTGTACTGCACCTCGGTATTAGGAACCAACGTACAGAAGCCATGAGCGAAGCCTGCCGGGACGAATAATTGCATCTTGTTCTCCGCCGACAATTCAAAGCCTTCCCACTGGCCGAAAGTAGGAGAACCTGTGCGGATATCCACCACGACATCGTAGATGGCCCCGGCTGTTACACGAACCAACTTGCTTTGAGCCTGGGGATGAAGCTGGTAATGCAGCCCTCTAATCACTCCTGCTTCCGCGGATAATGAATGGTTATCTTGAACGAACGCGATTCTGATACCCAAATTTTCATAAGTTTTTTTATTATAACTCTCCATGAAAAACCCCCGAATGTCTTCAAAAACAACGGGTTCCAGTACCTTAATCTCTTTTAGAATTTGTCCCTCAAGCAATTTCATGAGATCACCTGCAAGAATTATTTGAGCTTTCCAAATTCCTCTCCGAAATCAACGTCTTTAGCGAGCTCATTAGCTACCTTTAACGAAGAATGAGTTCCCGCATCGGTCCACCATCCTTGTAGCTCGTCATACATTAAAAGCTCTTTTCTCACATACTCATTATTGACATCCGTAATTTCTAGCTCCCCGCGTTTGGAGGGCTTTAACTTCTTGATGATGTCAAAAACACTGGCATCAAACATATATATGCCAGTAACCGCATAGTGACTCTTCGGCTGACTTGGTTTTTCATCGATGGATGTAATTTTTTTTCCTTGGAGATCTGGGACTCCATATCTTGTAGGGTCGGGGACCTCTTTCAACAAAATCCTGGCTCCCGAACCTTGTTTCCGGAAGCTCGAAACATGCTGGGCAATACTATCTGAGAATACATTGTCCCCTAGTATGACAACCATGGAATCAGTGCCCACGAATTGCTCGGCTAATCCAAGAGCTTGGGCAATTCCTCCCGGTTCATCTTGAACTTTGTATGTAAAAGTAACCCCCATCTCTCGGCCGCTGCCTAAGAGATTTACGACATCCCCCATATGCTCTTTGCCTGTTACAATTAAAATATCCAGGATGTCCGCTTCTTTGAGTTTCGCAATTGAGTGGAAAATCATGGGATATCTACCAACTGGAAGCAAATGTTTGTTGGTTACTTTTGTAAGAGGCAACAATCGGGAACCTGTCCCACCAGCTAGAATAACGCCTTTCAAACATAACACTCCCTTTCGTACATCTCGGGTTTAATTATACACGAAAATCGAGTAGATAGGGGCGGCTAGCCCCTGACTCCGGGTAGAAAGGCCACCCAACTGGTGGCCCGAACCCCCACAGAACCCGGCGTGCGGATTTCCCGCACCGGGCTCTTCAGAAATGGATTCACAGCATAGCGTAAGTCTTCAATCGATTGTAGGGGATGAAGAGTTTCGGTCGCTTAAGGGGAAATAATGTGCGAATGTGGCGGTATTCTTCCCAAGTTACATAGCTTTTCTGACTTCGCCTGCTCAGCACTTTACGCCAGTAGGTGACAGCGGCGGCATAAACCTTGTTCAGACACCTCATGTTGCCCGCCATTCCATAGTAAGCATAATGGCCTTGTAGCATCTGGTTTATCTTTATCGCCTGTGTCTCTACCGCTTCATGCTGCATTCTTCTCATCGTTTCCTGCACGTTCCCAATGCTTCGCTCGCTTCTTCTCCGTCTTTCTGCCCACCATGAAGTTCCCTTGTCGGTTTCGTGTACAGTAATGCGTGAAGCCTAGAAAGTACAGCGTATCCGGTTTTCCTGTTCCCTTGGCCTTGCTGTGTCTGCTTGCAAATCGCCCAAACTCGATTAATCTGGTTTTGCTCGGTTCAAGCTCCAGCTTAAACTTGTGGAGTCGATTCCGGAGCGCTTCCTGGAAGCGGATAGCGTCACTTCGGTACTGGAAACAGACGATGAAATCATCGATATACCGAATGAGGTAGGCCTCGCCCCTGAGCCGTGGTTTGATCGCTTTCTCAAACCATAGATCCAGCACGTAGTGCCGATCTCGTCAGCCAACATGGTTTCAGCCACCTGTTCCGTGGTTTGCCTGCAGGCCCTCCGCACGCATCCTGTTGGACTACGCACTGCCTGTCAGCTATGCACTTCCGCCACCTCGCGGCATGCTGGAGTCTTTCACTCCTTAGTCGGCGCGCTGCCAAGCGTACAATAAGCCGCCAACTGAATCGTTTGGCGGCTTCATGGCTTTTCACTATGTTTTTCATATTATTGAATCAACTTGTAAGGCCCACGAACTAGAACCGTCAAGCCTTTAGTTTGTTTGGGATCTGGTTCGACGCCTCGATCCCCTCTGGGGTTGAGAATAAGATGATTGTTAGCGACCGGTTTCCCAGGTTTAATGTCTAGACCATCTGTTAGATCTGATAATCCATTTGCATCTAAACTATATGCCAACGCTTTACCGGTCCGAACGATTATCTCACCACCGTCTTCAACCACAAGCTTGACTCCCCAAGGGACCGTCACGACTTCCAGTTTGGAAGGACCACCTCCACCGGAGGTCTCAATCTTATCCAGTTCTTGTTGGACAAGCTTGGCAACGACAGAATCCACATAACCTTTCGTTACTATTGGGTCGTCAACAGTGCCCGGAGTAGAACTAGTATCCGCATAAGCAGATTGAAAGAGTCCAATAGCCCCAACAATTACTGCAACTAAAACTGCAATCGATAGAAGCTGAAACAATTTCGAACGCATATTCATCATCCTTCTGTATAATTCGACAGTTTCGAGACAGATAATTACGTGAATTTGCGACTAAATACGTTAGATATTCCTCAATTTCCATCATACACGCCAAAATAATCGATGCATACTGAACTTTCGAACGATTTTTCGTGGAATTTTGCGAAAAGATAATCCCAGACGGTAACCTAGATATTTCGCTACTGACTCCGCAAACCATCTCGGTAACCATATCCACAGCCCGTGTTTGCACAAGTATCGGATCTGGGCTTTTATTAACTTAAAGCCTTCTCCCTCGGGTGTTGCATATTCGAAAATCCAATCGTTCATTCGGAAGGAGACGCCCAGGTCAAAGTTCCTTCTGAACTCCATTCTCAATGAATAATGATGGGAATGGAGAACAGTCGCTTTTGGAGCATAAGCTACAGAATAACCTTTCAGCAGCGCTTTTGCAGTAAAAATCATATCCTCATTAGAGATAATCGGTTCTTGAAATCCGCCCATTTCTTGAAAGATATCTTTACGAATTGCCGAGCAAACATTTGTAAAAAAGAAAGTTTTGATTCCATACTCCCCCACATCTGCCAGTGATTTTATCATTGGTGTCGTGTGATAGTTAAACTCCCTTGTCATACGCTCTATTGGAGAAGCCCCGGGCCTTGCGATCTGTCTTCCATAAACCGCTACCACATGTCCATGTGCTAAAGGTGTCGTTAATTCTTCTAAAAAACTCAATTTCTCAGGCAGAGCATCTTGAGTGATAAATACAAGAACGTCACCTTCAGCATGAGATGCAGCATAATTCCGCGTCCCCCCATGGTCAAAAGCATCTCGAGGAACAGATAGTACAGTTACACCCAATCGCTGTGCAATTTCAACCGTCTGGTCGTTGGACATGGAATCAACGATTATGATTTCATGACAATCCATACTCTGATGCTTAAGACGATCAATGAGCTCACGTATATAAGATGCTGCATTTAAAGTAGGTATTACAACTGATATTTTCACCATTATTTCCCTTTCACATTAAGAGCACTCCATTACAATCTATCCTCACAGCAATCTGTCGATCTATAGTACTAGTATAGCAAAAGTTTATGGATTTCACGATATTGGGTCATTGTATGACCTCCTCACGAATGATTTGCGCTAGTCTTTCGACAACGCATAAAGTCATTCTAGCAGGAGGTTTACACGGGTGGCTCTCGTCACCGGAAGGGTGGCTCAAAAACACCGGAGTGGTGGCTCTCACTTACCGGAACGATGGCTCAATTTGCTCCGGAGTCTTCACTCTATTTCTAGATATCGTAGTCTGATTAGGTAGATTAATTTGTTTCTCCACAATCGTTAGAGGTTTTTTCTTCACTTGCTTATATATCCGCCCTAAATATTCACCGATAACTCCTAGAAATAATGCATTTAAACTTAATGAAAGCAAAATGAGAATAGTTGTTGTTGCAAATCCCGCTGGCCAATCTGCCCCTAAGAACTTTCCTATCAAGTAAACTAGTAATGCAAAAAAAGTTATAGCACTTACCGCTAAACCAGTATACGTTGCAAATCGAAGCGGAACAAGGGAGTGATTTAATATACCATCAAACGCTAGTTTAAATAATTGGTTTAAAGAGAATTTTGATTGCCCTCTCACCCTTTCATTTCTGTCATACGGAATTCCAACCTGATTAAAACCCATAGCCGCTATGGCTCCTCGGAGATAGGGTTGATCATCATCAAGCCCTTTAAGCTGATCCAATATTATCGATATACTTGAATATCCCCGGGTTTAATACAAAGAAACCTGCGTTAATCCATGAACCGTCACCTTTAGAATTACGATCAATATCATATAATTCGGAGCTTAGGCCCCATTTATACGCAAGATTTTCTACAATCCATTGAACCGGCTTCACATCCTGATCTTCTGGTCCGAAATTCCACGCTTCACCATACTGAGTACCATGTTCATAAAGTAATTCCGCCAGTAACATGTATCCTCCAAGGGGTTCTAGCACATGCTGCCAAGGACGAATGGAATGGGGGTTTCTAATAGTGACTTTTTCACGCTTAAGCATAGAGCGAATGACATCAGGAATTAATCGGTCCGTAGCCCAATCTCCGCCACCGATGACATTCCCTGCTCTTGCCGATGCAATAGCAACCCCATGGGATGCATACAAATCTTTGGGAAAGAATGAATTGCGATATGCTGCGGTGACTAGCTCCGAACAAGCCTTACTGCTGGAATATGGGTCATAGCCGCCTAGAGGCTCGTTCTCTCTATAACCCCATTCCCATTCATTATTTTGATAGCATTTGTCAGTTGTAACATTCACGACTGCCCTTACACTCTCTGTGTTACGGATTGCCTCAAATAAATTAACGGTTCCCATAACATTTACTTGGTAGGTTTCTAGTGGGGATTTATAGGATTCCCGTACCAAAGGTTGTGCGGCCATATGTATTACTATTTCAGGCTGTGCTTCCTGCAAGGCCGAATTAAGCCTATCATAATCGATGATATTCCCTAATATAGATTTTTCTATTTGGCTTTCGACCTTAGCTAATTTAAACAATGAAGGGGAGGTAGGCGGAGATAACGAGTATCCTGTTACCCTTGCACCTTTATGAGATAGCCAAAGAGACAGCCACGAACCCTTGAACCCGGTGTGGCCGGTAACGAACACTTTTTTATTTTCCCAAAAACTTGAGTCACCTAAAATGTCTTTACGAATTGTTTGTCCCATGAAGAAAGTAATGCGCAAAATACTCTTTTATATAATACCCTTATTTTCCTGTCAACCAGTCTAAAATCTCCTGCATCACGTGGAATATGATCCTGCGTAAACTGCGATGACCATACTTGTTTCTTTGGACCAGCAGGCCAAAACAGTACTAAGAACTCCTCCTATTGAATAGAGGAGCTTCTTAGCACGAACACTAGTTTGAATGTATTTTAATTGAAAGTAAATCAATGCCATTATAAAGAAGAGAACTAAGTGTTCTTGCTTAGCAATGGTATACACATTTTCCGCTACTGTTGAACAAGTATAAAATAATAGAACAGCGATAATTGCTATTCTATTACTCTTACTCATCCATTTAACAATAAATATCATCAAAAATGTGGTTATTAATGTGATGCACGATTGAATAAAGAAATACCAGAACAATTCGTGACCAAAAAAGACATATGTTACACCAAAGTAGAACCAAAAGAATGGGATATATCTGCCCGATTCAGTTGGAATGAGCCATGTCGAATCCTTAAAGAGATCCCTTCCAATAGTAGTAAATGTCGGTGTGTCGAGATAAAACCAGTCGACTTGAATTAGTGCAGGGTATACAATTAACAACCATGCAATCACACCCACCAAGTATGGAAGCATTGTGCTCGATCTTAATCTTTCCAAAATGCTACCCCTCTACTTAAATAAAGTTTTAATCCTTACAGTCAAGACTCTATCATCGCCACTAGAACGGTCTAATGCTGACGGTTTAAATGATTTATTAAGATGTACTTTAACAAAGTTCAGACTATCAATCTGTTCCATTTGTAAATGTATTTCCATTGGATTAGTAGAATCAGCATTAACTCGCTTAACTTCTTTGTTATTTACGGAAATTGTTAAGTTAACCGGCAACAAAGACTCGACTTCCGGATGTACTATCAAATCCACCTTTTTTTTGTGCTTTGGAACAGCAAAATAATAAACAGTTCCAATCCATCCATCTGGATATCTCATAGGCAGATTCTTATGTACCATCTTATGAATAACATGCATCACTAAGGATGCTAACTTCTTAAAATACGAATATTTGCCCATTTCCATGTATAGTGTACTAGCGAAATATAAATATAAACCAGGGGGATACCTCATATTCCCGTATTTCCTCATTAATAACTTAATTTCCTTTAACCTCTTCCAGCCCCCAGTACTCGTCTTCGTATCTTCATATTCCCTCGAATTTGCAATCACTTGATTGATATAACCAACCTCATAGTTAGAAGCCAACTTAATCCACAGTTCCCAATCCATACACCAATGAAGCGATTCGTTCAAGTAACCAACCCCTTCAAGAGCCTTTCTCTTAAAGAACGTTGCCGGCTGCATAATATAATCCCACTTGTGAATCAGGGTCCATAAATCAAACTCTTGAGTTGCCTCAAATCGCTTAACTTTATTCCCGATCCGATCTATGATATCTCCTTCTCCATACACTAGCGCCGCTTCCGGATGCTTGACGAAGTAATCTACAGCCGCTTGAATAGCCCCGGGTTCATAAGTATCATCGGAATTTAGCCAAGCTACAATTTCACCCTTAGCCATTTTAAAGCCTTTATTTATTGCATCCGATTGACCTTTATCCTTCTCAGAAATCCAACTCAGCCGGTCTTCGTATTTCCTCAAAATGTCGATCGTTTGATCCTTAGAACCGCCATCAATAACGAGATACTGTAGGTTGGGATAATTTTGGTCAAGAACGCTTCGAATAGTAGCCTCAATAAATTCGCCTTGGTTATACGATGGTGTTACTATCGTAACTAACGGATAGTTTTCGCTCACCCTGTTGCCTCCTTGCTAATGGCAATTTGATCGACGACGAAAGCAAGCACTCTTATATCGTCATTTATTCCCAGTTTTTTCGGCACAAAACTTTGGTTGGCGATTAATTTGAGTTTATATTCAGCCTTATTGTTCAACTTAGCTGGAATTGCAATCGAAAATTCACCTTTCTCCTTCACCGTGTACACGCCCAGGTACTCATCATCAAGATAGGCTTTAATCTTCAAAAATTTACGATAGGGGGAGTGATTTTTTCCGGAGATCCGTATGAACTGCCGTTCCTCAGAACGGATTTCTTCAAGTGCTTCCAAAGTGGTGATAAATACTTTGGATACCCATCCGTCAGAATATCCCGAAATACTCGCTTGCTTACTTGCTAAGCGATCTTTTAATTTGGCTTTCAATATTTGTTTAAGTTCGTTAATACCATAAGAAAGGCTTTTTCGATTTGCGTGAAAGAAATACATAAGAAACATGATATAGAAATAAAAATTTCTCTTCGATCCTAATTTATAGTCCATATACCCATACACCCATGATACAGGTACATAACCATAATGGAATCTCACGGTTTTTATAATCTCCGTAAAAACTTCTTTTCTTCTGGAGAGTGTTTTATTATCCTCGTACATACGAGATGTAGCTACAAAGTATGGAATATATGCGATTTCGTATTGCTTACCGATACGCATCCATAGCTCGTAATCCATACATAAGTGCAGATCCTTATTAAGCATACCTACGTTAACTAAGACTTCCTTACGGAAAAATGCAGTTGGCTGGCAAATAAAGCAGTTCTGTGCAAGGCGGTCCATATTAAAACTTTCCGTTGGATAACGGTCAATTATATCGCCATTTTCTGTCGTGTGGTACCCTTCGCCATATACCATACCCACATCTTTCTGGCGCTGAAAAAAGCGCACCGCTTGGCTGATTGCACCCGGGAGATAGGTGTCGTCCGAATTCAACCAACCTATAATCTCTCCTTTTGCTTTGCGAATTCCTTTATTAACTGCGTCAGCCTGTCCCCCGTCCTTTTCCGATACCCATTGGATTCTATCCCCGTAGCTTTTAAGAATATCCACGGTTTCGTCCGTTGAGCCCCCGTCCATGACGATGTATTCAACATTCTTATAATCTTGCGACAGGACGCTTTCAATCGTCTCCCTAATAAACTTACCTTGGTTAAATGAAGGAGTAACAATCGTAACTAGCGGCCTTTCCATAGTTGATTGGTCCAACCTTGCTTGTAAGTGGACGTCTTTGAAAACCTTTAGCGAGGATTCGGCGCAGTTGTCCCAAGTGAACTTGACGGCTTGCATTTTCCCCTTTCTTACAAGGTCATTTCGAATGGATTCGTCTTGAACTTGGATAATCTTGTCGGCAATATCTTGTGCATTACGGGGGTCGAAATACAGTGCGCTTTCTCCTGCTATTTCCGGAATACTCCCTTCACGAGAACAGATAATTGGAAGCTCCGTTTTCATTGCTTCTACAAGCGGAATTCCGAAGCCTTCGAATAGAGAAGGAAAAACAAGATAATCGGCAGCTTTAAAAATGTAAGGCATATCTTTCTGATCTATATAGCCGGTAAAGTGAATTTGGTCCTTCAAACCATTATTTTGAATAAAGGATTTAACCTGCTCCGATGCTTGCATTTCACTGCCTGTTAGTACGATATTATATCTGCTATTATCATTTCCGTTTAATATCTTTATAGCCTCTAGTAATTTGATGTGATTTTTATGCGGCCATGTATTTGCAGGATACAGTCCATATCTTTTCGGTAACTTGTATTTATTTTTAATTTCCGATAGTCGATTCTCATCGAGCTTGTCGGCGAATTCCTTCGATGCATCCAAATGAATTGAATGTACCTTTCCGTATGGTACGTCGAACGTATCGATAATCGTTTTTTTTGAAAAATCGGAAAGCGTAAGAATTGCGTCCGCTTGCCTTACGGAAAACGATAAATTACGTTTCCTCCATTCCAAAACTTCCGGAGAGAAATATTCAGGATAGAATTCATGCTGTAAGTCTGGAATTGTCACTATCGAAGGAATAGGTACATATTTGGGCTCCAAGTTTAACAACGGGCAAAACCAAATATCAAGATTGCTTTTGCCAATTGTTTCAATTACTAACATATCCCTCTGTTGCAGATTATCCGGTACGACGATTTTACGAATATTAGACTCCTCTTGGAAGGTTTGCTCATTGCGGGAATTAAGAAAAAGGTATAGCTCATATTCACTATAAAGATTGGCAACATGCCATATTAGATTTCGCAGATACTGTTCCATTCCCCCGATTTTACCTGGCTCTAATGTTGATAGATTTATACCGATCTTCATAGCTATTGATATCCTCCGACATGTGCGATTATAGTTTTTTAAAGCTATCTCCTGAACCACTTAGATTTTTTAATAAGCTGTTGTTTAAGTTCATTAATGAGATTTATATGATTCGTATTTTCTGATTTTAGTTGTTCGATTTCCTGTAGGAGAACGTCCCTCTCATGAATCGTGGCCTGCAATAAATCATGTAACTTTTGGTTGTCCAATAATCGCTGAGCCCGATCCTTTTCCGACTGTTGCAGAAGTTCATTTAGTTGGTTAATTCCACCTAACCGGTCAGCCCGATCCTTTTCAGACTCTTTCAAAAGAGCCTCAAGTTTTTCAATGACTTCAAGACGCGACTTGCGATCTTTTTCGGATATGTCTAATCTTGCACCCATAATACGATTGATTTCCATCGATGCTATCCTAAGCTCGCCGATTTGCTTATTTTGTTCCCATACCCTTTGGGATAATGAAGCTACGTTATCGGTCATAAAGATTTGATGCCAAGCAATAAATCTTAAGCCATGGTTATCCGTTGAGGATCCATTTCTTAATTTAGAAACTGATAGACTAGTGAGCTTACGTGCAACCGTACTTTGCAGGATAGAATATACCAATTGGTTGAATTCTTGTTTGGGCAACACTTGTCTACCAATTGGAATTACTCCGAAAAAGAAATAAATTAAGTAATCCCGCTCCATTCTCTCAGGTGTTGCGGGCATCAGCGTATCTAAGTCGATATAAGTCACTTCCGAGCCGTTTATCATAATATTATGAGCGCACGGATCACCGTGAACAATCTCATTTGAGTGAATGGTCTTAAGAGCATCTATGGATGACTCGACGAAGACCCAGAACTCTTGAGGCTTCCAATCGCGTTTGCCCCCATAATACAACTCATGCGTTATCTGTGACGGATTTGTTGACGTCCAAGCAAGTTCACCATGAATAAAGTTTGTCTCCATAGCACACTTGCATTGTTTTTTTACCCCGACTAATCCATCTATTTCTTGTTTAATTAATCTGTCATAGAGGATTGTCTGCTGGTCGGCTTCAATGTTATATTGAAAACCAAACTCCTTCCATGTTCCTGTCTCTGTATACTTTTTGGATTTTATGACTGTATTGTTGTCCGTGACGAACACATAACGTCCTTGATCACCTTGGGGCAATGCATATTGGTATCTCTTATGTGAAAGATGCAAACAGTCAGAACCACATACTGATTGATCTATAGCGATATTGAATCTATCGCTGCCCTTAATCCGGACCGGCAATTTAAGACTTACTTTTGAAATTTCCAAACTATTCTCAACTCCCCGTCTGCAGCGGGCGATCCGCCCAATAGACTCAGTGTGGAAAACTGGCCGTAATGTAATATTTCTAGTAAAGCCTTGTCGTAATTATCAAAAAAGCTTTCATTCGTTTCAAAATACATGACTTTATTCGTAATCTCGCCCAATCGTGCAATCAATCGATAGTATGTGTTTTCTTCCAGCTTTCCTTCTAAGGTTAAATTGCCATACCCTTTATAGAAATGATGTAGAATGTTTAGACAGAGAACCACATCAAACCGATCTTGAGCGTTACCCTGAAGCAAGAAGTTCTCTATGGGTTGATCATGAAAAATTGCGTTAGTAATCCCATGCTGTTCTATTCGCTTTTTGGTGTTATTAACACTGGACAAGTTGTCTTCGCCTTGAATCGTAATATAACGGTCGTCATCTACCCCTACGACATAAGACGCAACAGTGGACGCAAGTCCCATGCTGAAGAATCCACCGCTGCATCCAAGATCCAATACACTTGGACTATTAATTTTTTCGCGTTCCAAGTCGTGCAGGATCATTGCTAATCTGTCAACGCAACTGCGCTCGACATTTGTTAAATTCAAATTCTCATATAACGAAACTAAATCAAGAGGTCTCCTGGATAGCTGTATCAAAAACTCGTCGGAGAAGGACAAAGGCTGATAACTCATTTACTCACCGCCTTATTAACCTTACGATAAAACTCGAATGGGATCGGTGCTACCCCGAAGAACGGGACAGGCTCATTTGCCTCAAGATTGAACTTAAGAATTTCAATCATACAGAATTGCTCATATCGATCGTGAATAATTCCACTTTGTGCAGAAGTTTCCAAATCCGGACTTGAAACTCCAATGGTAATGCCATACTTACCAGGTTGAAGTTTTAACTGTATTTTCATTTCAGAAATGAAAACGTCTCCCGCTTTGCAGGGACCTAAATTATAACCCAGATTTATACTTCCACTTCCCCAAGCCAACGTGCCTAATCTATCAAATAGGAGAACGCCGTTACTTAGCACGTCTTGGGGCTTATGAGCCTTTATCAACGTCCGAACAACTACTTCCTCACCCCATTGGAATACGACTTTATCTCTACCATGCATATCTTGAAGTTTAACGCCCAATATCTCTACGTCTTTGCTACAAAAGTCACTTCTAGCAGGACGTGAATAGCCTTCGCGTACAAAATTTTCAAAATAGTCGTCCGTCTGTGCTTGGCTCTCTTTAACAGCTACAAGGCTTTGTGCGGCATTTGCTTGATTCAGTTCTTTACGAATGGATGCGGTATAATAATGAATCCCTTCAAGCGTTGAGCCTTGGTATTGGATTTTACCATTGGCTAATACGATTACCTTATCACACAACTTTCTTACGGCATCGAAATCATGAGATACGAATATGAGTGTAGAGCCCTGCTGCATCATTTCCCTAATCCGGGCGAAGCACTTTTGCTGAAAAAACATATCTCCTACACTCAATGCTTCATCTACAATAAAGATATCGGGATCAAGATTGGCAAATAATGAGAAGGCTAATCTCACTAACATCCCCGATGAATAGGTTTTGATCGGTCTATAGATAAACTCGCCAATATCGGCAAAAGAAATTATCGCATCTAGTCGTTCCTGTAAAAAAATTTCATCATAACCTAGCATTAATGCACTGAATTTGATATTCTCTATTCCATTTAATTCAGGATTAAAACCCGTCCCTAATTCAAGCAACGAAACTACTTTTCCTTTTATAACAAAATCCCCCTCAGTTGGGGGAACTACGCCTGAAATAATTTTAAGAAGCGTGCTTTTACCAGCGCCGTTTGAACCAATGATTCCTAAACATTCGCCCTTATTCAAACTAAAAGTGATGCCTTCTAACGCCTGATACTCGCTATGTTTCTTTAAAACGCCGAAACTCACCCATTCCAACAGGCGATCAAGGGGCTTTGCGTAAATCTTATAGGTTTTACCGAGGTTCTCCGCTTGAATAACTTGATTTGTTCCTTTCATAGCACATCCCTAACTTCACTCTTGATTCGTTTCAATAGGGCATACGACAGTATTAATGTTAACAAAGAGAACGCCATCATCGTAGCAAAATTATTCAATGTCCCATATTGCCCATTCATAACAACCTGATGGATAGGCTCAATATAATAATACATTGGATTCCAATAAACTAATTTCTGCATATTTCCAGGCAAAATGTCAATTAGATATACGATCGGTGTGAGCCACATCCAGACCTGCAGTAGAATCGTCACGATCTGAACTGTATCTCTAAGAAATACGTTTAATATTCCGAATAGAATAGATAAAGCATATCCGAACGTTAGCATAAGCACAATATAAAATGGAAGCACTAACCATGATACATTTACTTCTCCACCGAGAACAAGGTTTACAATGAACAAAATACATAGGGAAAGAACCGCACTAAAAAATGAAGAGAGGGCATTTTTTGTAAAAAATACAATTTCCGGAATAGGTAGTTTTTTTAGATAGGTTGCATTCTCGTTAAGCGTTTGAGTGCCCCTTATTACGATTTCGTTAAAGGCAATCCAGGGTAGTAAGCCCGAGCAAAGGTAAATGGAAAAAGCGTAATCTCCAAGGTCTTCTCCCATTTTGACCCTCATTAGTTGAGAAAACACTAGCGAATAAATAATGATTTGAGTAAGAGGACTGACAATGTTCCATATGAATCCCATTGCAGTCCCTACATACTTATCACGTAAATCCTTTAGAGCCATATTGAAAATTAAGTTTTTATGATGCCAAATACTTCGCAACATTGCGTATTACTTCCTTTGGCTGGATTTATACCATTCGATAGTTTGTTTCAATCCATCTTCGAATTTCGTTTGCGCCTCAAAACCGAATTCTCTCTTTGCTCTTGAAACATCCAAGCATCTTCTTGGTTGTCCATCCGGTTTAGTCGAATCCCATATGATATCTCCTTCGAAACCCGTAAGTTTAGCAATTAATTCGACTAAGTCCTTGATTGAGATTTCCATTCCTGAGCCAATATTGACGGGTTCGCTTCCGTCATATTTCTCCGCCGCAGATACGATCGCCTCTGCTGCATCGTCTACATAGATAAATTCACGTGTTGCGGAGCCTGTTCCCCAACATACGATCTCTTTGCTTCCGGCTTCAACGGCTTCTACACATTTCCGTATAAGCGCCGGAATAACATGGGAAGATTCCAAATCGAAATTGTCATAAGGGCCGTACAAATTTACAGGGAGCAAGTAAATAGAATTAAAACCATATTGTTCACGGTAAGCTTGTGATTGAACTAACATCATTTTTTTAGCTAATCCGTATGGTGCATTGGTTTCTTCAGGATACCCGCCCCAGATCTCGTCTTCTTGAAAAGGAACGGGGGTAAATTTCGGGTATGCGCAAATAGTACCTACAGCAACGAACTTTTCCAAGCCGTACTGTCTAGATTTTTCAATAAGTTGAGTTCCCATCATTAAATTTTCGTAAAAGTACTTCCCAGGATTTTCCCGATTTGCGCCAATACCACCAACGACTGCTGCTAAGTGAATAATATAATCCGGCTTCATTTCCTCGAACATATTTACAATCCCATTCTCGGTAATCAAGTTATAATCCTTGCTTCGCGGAATGAAAATTTGAGAACAACCTCGAAGCCTTAATTTGTCAACGACATGACGCCCTAAAAATCCAGCCCCACCCGTTACAACAATGCGTTTATGCTTCAACATGCAAGTTCTCCTTCCAATATTGATAAAGATCAGTTATTGTCTGTTCAATTGAATATCTCTGACTCCAATTCGAGATCGACTTAATCTTGTTATTATCTCCGAACCTAATTTGTATTTCGTTCTGTCTGGTTTTCTCTTGATCTAGGATAATCTGATAGTTCGATATTCTGGCTAGTCGAAATAAAATATCTATAATATCTCTTATCATTATCGCTGATCCTGAGCATACATTGTACACTTCACCGGACTTTCCTTTTTGAAGCAATTGCATATAAGCGTTAACCACATCTCGAACATCTAAAAAATCACGTTGGACATCGATATTTCCTGTAAACAACTCATGCGTATTTCTCTTTCTCATTTGTGCAACTTGATAAGCAAAACTAGAACATACAAAATCGGTTGACTGGCCAGGTCCTGTATGATTAAAAGGTCTCGCCACAATAATGTCCATTCCATAGGACATATAGTATTGTCTACAAAGTAATTCAGCACAAGCCTTTGCCGACGAATATGGATTCGCTGGTACAACTTGCTCCTTCTCCGTAAGAATCCCTTCAGACCTTCCTCCGTAGACATCTGCGGAGCTCACGTAAAGCATTCTCGCATTCAATTCTAAACTACGCATTACTTCTAAAAGATTCAAAGTTCCTTTTACAATTGTATCATATGTTATCTCAGGCTGATTCAAACAATTAGGAATAAAGGCCGGACCGGCTAGATGGACAATATAATCAGGATTATACTTCTTTAATATACCTTTTAGCCCGTCTTTATCCAATATATCGCAACTATACTTATTACTTAGTTCTCCATTGAGATAGCTAATCGATCTAGAAATCCCAAGCACTTCCGTACCGTGATCCATGAGAATTTTAGTCATATATGTGCCGACAAACCCGCTCGCTCCGGTAATCAGTGCTTTCAATAAGATCACACCTTATCGTATTTCTTTCTCGACTCTGGAGATATCGCTATCAACCATCATTCTAACAAGCTTCTCGAATGAAGTCTTTCTTGGATTCCACCCTAATTTGCTGATAGACTTCTGAGGGTCGCCTATCAGCAAGTCGACTTCAGCTGCTCTGAAGAACTTGGGATCAACCACAACATAATCTTCATAGTTCAGTCCAACATATTCAAATGCGATTTTGCAGAATTCCCTAACGGAGTATGTTTCCCCTGTGGCAATGACATAATCGTCTCCTCGTTCTTGTTGAAGCATTAGCCACATACACTCCACGTAGTCCTTAGCGTAACCCCAGTCCCTCTTTGCATCCAAGTTGCCCAACCGCAACTCTTGCTGTACGCCGAGCTTAATTCTAGCAACTGCATCCGTAATTTTTCTTGTTACAAATTCAATCCCTCTACGAGGAGACTCGTGGTTAAATAATATCCCCGAACAAGCATATAGATCATAACTCTCTCTATGGTTGACAGTAGCCCAGTGTCCATAGAGCTTAGCTACGCCATACGGGCTTCTTGGATAGAACGGAGTCGATTCTTTTTGTGGCACTTCGACAACTTTCCCGAACATTTCACTGCTACTTGCCTGATAGAATCTCGCCTCCGGGCTCGTAAGGCGGAATGCTTCCAACATATTTGTAACACCTAGGCCTGTGACTTGCCCTGTCAGCAGCGGTTGCTCCCAAGATGAGCCTACAAAGGATTGAGCGGCAAGGTTATAAATTTCATCGGGTTTAGCTATTCTATTCGCATTAATCAGAGAACTAACATCCAGCAGATCACCATCAATAAACTCGATTTCATTTTTGACATGTTCGATATTGGTGGTGATCGGAGTGCTAGTTCTTCTTCTCAATCCATACACCTTATAACCTTTCTCCAACAACAATTCAGCTAGGTACGAACCATCTTGCCCTGTAACACCTGTAATTAGCGCTCTTTTAGCCATAATAATGCATTTCCTCCTAGGATGATCCACCTTATAAGTATTGTTCCATCTTCTGCACTCGAAGTTCTTTCAATAACAGCTTCATTTCCTGAGCCTTTTCCTTAGAACATATCAAGGTCACATCATCAGTGTCGACTACGATCAGATCCTCGATTCCCAAAGTCGCAACCAACTTGCCGTTATTACTTTCGATAATGCATCTCTTAGTGTCGATATTTAAGATATTACCCTTAATAACGTTGCCATGTTCATCCCGATCGTTAATTCGATCAAGTGCGGTCCAGCTTCCGACATCGTCCCAACCCAATTTACATGGAATGACGTAAATGCTGTCGGCCTTCTCCATTATTCCATAGTCGATAGATACATCCGGCATCTGCATAAATTCTCTATCAATATTCTCTCGGGGCGCTCCGTCAGAAATATTCATCCTGATATTGAGAATAATTTCATACAAATCCGGCATATATCTTTCGAAATTTTTAAGTATTGTGGATGACTTCCAAATAAACATACCGCTGTTCCAAAAGTAGTTCCCTGCAGCCAAGTAGCTTTTGGCAGTATGTATGTCCGGCTTTTCTACAAAACAGTTCACTTTATGAACTTCAAGATTATTGAGAACTTCCAACTCATTTGAACTCTCAATATAACCGTATCCCGTCTCCGGGTAGCTTGGAGTTATGCCCAGGGTAACAATATTTTCTCCCTGCTCCGCTACCTCTACAGCCGTTTTTAGTATTTCAATGAACTCGCTCTCATTTTTAATAATATGATCAGACGGCAGCACAATAATCGTACTATTGGGATAGCGCTTCTCAATATAAAGCGTTGAAAGAGCAATGCATGGGGCTGTATTTCTACCAGCTGGTTCTATTATGATATTTTCGGTTGGCAAATGAGGGATCTGAGCTTTGATCAACTCCGCATATAACTCATTTGTAACTACAAAAATACGTTGTATATCCATAAGTCTTTCCAGTCGCTCAACAGCCTGTTGAATCATAGATTTATTACCTGATATATTCAAAAATTGTTTGGGCAGATTCGTTCTACTCTTTGGCCAGAATCTCTCGCCCTTTCCACCTGCCATAATCAGACTCGTAATCATTACCTAACCTCCAAAATGCCGTTGAATATAGCGCATTCTCTTCTCAATTAGCTTGCCAACAGCATACGGTGATAATTCGCTCTTAATGTATCTTTCGCCTTCCACAGCAATTTGCTTGTAGTAGACCGAATCCTCTACTAACCGTTTCATATACTTCGCAGCATGGCTAATGTCGGGTTCAGCCCAACGCTGATAAGCTTGATAAGGCCCGTAATCATCGCCAACGGATACTAACTGATACTTTACCGGGCAGGAATTTTGGCTATTCATAAAGTCTGTTGTTGAAGACCAATTTGTTCCGATTGCGGGTTTGCCTAGATACATAGCTTCGGCCAATCCTAGACCGAAGCCTTCACTTCGATGCAAGGAAATAAAACTGTCCGAAACCGCAAGTAATGCATTGGTATCGTTGCGACTTAATGTCTTATTAATAACATAAATATTAGAATAACCTTTTATAGATTGTTCAATAGCTTTGAAATCCTGACGGTTTGCAGATGCATTATTGATCTTAACTACTAGCCCTACCGACATATCATCCGGAGCAAACATTTGTTTAAATGACTGAATCGAACCCATCGGATTTTTTCGTTCTTGAAAGCTATTCATATCGTACATGGTTAAAAAAAGGAAAGCATCTTCAGGAAGTCCGTAGTAGGCTCGGTTACGTTTATGTTCAATCTTGACTTCAATGGCATGAGGAATCCTTACTACTGGTACTGGACTTTTCATGGAAATTGCGTTAGAAACGAAAGAAGAAGGTACCCATACTTCATTCACGAAATTAAATCCATCTAACCATTCTTCCGGAAAATCCTCTAATTCCCAATGCCAAAAGCCTATATTGTATCTCCCCTCGAATAGCCCGGCCCCAAAATGCGTATACACTTCAAACATCTGTTCCGCATTCAAGTGAAAAATATTCACATTATATTCCGGCGCCCTTGTCTCTTTATGTTCCCAGGTGGTGTCTGACATTTTAGCAGAATTCGTACCGATAAAATTCAAGACTGCATACTCAATACGAGTGGTCTCTAAACTTTTTGCTGCAATACGACAAGACTCTCCTATACCCATCTCCGCCCGAGAATATCCTATAAGATTAATACCGTTAAAGTGCCCAAACGAACTTGCACTAGGTAACGTTGACACACTCTTAAGTTCATCTTGATATCCTTTATCTATAATGATCTTTTTAATTCTCTTTCGAATGGCTTGTGGAATTATTAGAACTAAAAGCTTCTTAAAAGGTAACGCACTTTTATATAGTGCTTTGTAAAATAATGCTTTCAATGCAATCCTCACCGCCAATATTACTGCCCGTTTGATAGGATAATCAATTCTTTTAATTATACCATAACAATAAGATAGCTTTCTTAGGAGACTTATTGAATTTTATCTACAGCATCCTTCACATTTTCACTTACAGCAAACGTTCTTAACAAATTAATGGTATCGGGTAAAGCATCGTTCATCTCCTGATGTCGCTTCATCTTCTGATAAAGATCATTGATTTGGATAGCAACTTGTTCGCTATTAGCTGGATCGGAGTTTATAAGAGCTTCCCATTTTTTCAGTAAATCTGATGCCGCTAGATCATACAATGGTTGGTCAAAAGGATAGTGATTTACCGCATCTAATGCAATATCTATAGCCTTATCATGATCCTCTTGTGCCTGTGCAATTGAATGGTTCCACTCCACAGCTTCTCGATATCGAGGTTCATATTTGTTTAGTTTCTCGATATAATCGATGGCTCTATCCAAATATTTTTTGTCCTCTGTTTGTTGATATACCTGAAGATTAATTATTGATGCTTGAAGCAACATAATTGGATGCTTTGGAGACATAGACAGACTTTGATCGATTTTATATTCAATACGATTAAAAATAACATTGTTCACGATATCATTCTGAACTTCTATGTGTTTATTGAGTCCGCTTATTTGCCTGCCTGATAGAATGACAATAATCAAAGCTACTGCACTGACGAGAATTGGCACACCCCATCGAATTCCCTTGTACCAACTTTTGTTCAAAGCCCAGTTAACTTTTTGACGTTGAGTTCCCGCTAGTACTCCTAAACAGAGGAATACCATTAAGGAGTAGAACATGTAACTCATCCCGAAATCAATAAGCGAATGAAGAAGGATTGTAATGGGAACAATGAAATAAAAAATATACTTATTGCGATTCTCTTCATCTGACCTCCTATATCCTCTGATATAGAAGAAGATAATGGCACCAATTAATCCTAAATACACAATGGTTCCTAACAGGCCGACTTCCACAAGTAATTGCGCTAGGTAACCGTGTGTTTGCGCGCTAAGGTAGGAGTAGGATTGATGTTCTTCGTATAGAGCCTCCCAAGCCCCCCCTCCATTCCCTATGAGTGGACTCTCCTTCCAGATCGATATCGCATCCTTATACATGGTCAAACGCTCATATACGGAATGGGTTTGCAAGCTTATGTTAGATAGCCGATTCGCAATAACATCCGGCAGTATTTGTATAACAGATCGGTTCGTAAGGATTAATACTCCTAATATAACTAAAATCAAGATTGATATTGGAACCATTTTATCCGTAAATCTCGTCTTTAATCCCTCAGACCATTTTGATATTGGTCCCTCCAAATGTTTTGTAACCAAATATACTATGACGGCCATTACTATCGAGGCTGCAACTAAGAGTCCCCATGAACCTATAGATGACGCTGAAAATATGGATTTCGTCTCAAATGAGGTTTGGCTCGTAATTGCTTGTTGTATTTTCTCATATACCCTTGTTCCCGATCTTTCAAGATTATTGTAAATGACGAGCGACAAACCAATCGCAATGATCGAGTAAATAATTGCCATTAGCTGATGCTTGAATCTGAACATGAGCAGCATGACAATCGCAATAATTGGGAGAACTACTATCGCTCCTCTTGAAAGAGTCAGCAGGAACGATACACATACTGGTACCAGCATGAAGCCGTGCCACAGGCGCATCCACTTTTTCTTGGAGTGATTTATTTCGATTACTATCGCAATCCACAACGTAAGCAAAAGTATCGCATACGCATTAGCATATTGGAAAATCGATGTAATTCTAACACCCTCATAATATGCTAAGGAATCTAACAAATAAGTATTGCCAAACAAATTTAAAAATCCATAAAATACTACAATGTATCCAAAGATCAGATAGACCCTAGGCAACACTTGAATCAATCGCTCATACTCGGCAAGCAGTGTTCCCGCTATAAAAAACAGGGTCACCATTAGACTTGCCCAAAATCCATATTTTGACAGAATTGCACTATAAGAGTTTAAGGAGCTGACTGTATAAACCAGACATAAAGCTATTGAAGCCAACGCATACAGCATTCTTCTTTCCAGTTCAACTTTCTTATGAAAGAAGTACGTTCCAATCCATACTGCACATACTGATGTTATTATTAGACAGTACAATAGTGGGCGCTCATAGGTTAAGGTTGCAGCGCTTGAATGCAAACTGATTCCTTGGAAAATACCATTAGTGCTAATTGCGAGAATCAAAAATGCACTTATCCAAAACCAAGCAAACCATTCCATTGCACCAATTGAATTGTTCTTCTTCAACGATTACACTCCTCATTAATATGCGCCGGCGCCTTTGATTACAACGGGTATTGTCTTTAGTAAAATCTTCATTTCGAGCATAAAGCTCCAGTGTTCAATATAGTAAATGTCAAGATCTATCCATTCTTCAAAGCTTAGATCGCTGCGCCCGCTGACTTGCCATAACCCCGTCATTCCCGGAAGCACATCCATTCTGCGCCAGTGATAATCTGAGTATTTAGATACCTCATCCGGAAGAGGCGGTCTTGGCCCAATAAGACTCATTTGCCCTCTAAAAACATTCCAGAGCTGTGGCAATTCATCAATTGAATACTTCCGTATGAATCGACCTACTCGGGTTATTCTTGGATCGTTTCGCAACTTAAAGACTGGACCCGACATTTCATTCTGGTGAAGCAGCGAACTTTTTATTGATTCTGCATTGTTCTTCATGGAACGGAACTTTAACATATCGAATGGCAATCCATTCTTACCTATTCTTTGCTGTTTGAAAAATACGGGGCCCTTTGATTCAAATTTAATTAGCAATCCGATCAGCAAGAATAGTGGTGACATTAATATTAGAAGAATGAGGCTGCCGAATACGTCAGAAATTCTTTTTAAGAAGACATTAAGTCCCCTCAATGGGGTTTTGACGATCTGCAGGCATGGGTATTCGAGATCATCCTTAAATGCGAATACGCTGGATATGCGATCAAACATTTCCGGAATAATCTTAATATCCACATCATATTTATATACTTTGCTTAACAAAGATTCGATTAGTCTTTTCTCAGATGGAATTGTTATATAGACTACATCTATTCTGTATAATTGAAATATTTTTTCCAGATCGATTGGTTTGCCAATAACCTCAGCTCCGACTTTATAATCGTCCAAATATCCAATGAAATTAGTTTCTGCTCTACCAGCCTTCATTATCCTTTCGTAGATAGTTAACCCAACCTTACCCGCCCCTACAATTACTATATTTTTTTTGATGGTACCTTTTCGATATAGATAGGCTAGTATGGATCTACGCAGTATAATCCAAAAGGCAGATTCTACAATCATGGCTAGGACAAATAAAACCAAAGTAAATCGCGAATATATAAAGGTGGTCTTTAATAAAAAGGTTATGCCGAGCGTAATCATAAAGGAAGTAAATATGATACGAAATTCTGATATGCACTCTTTAGATATAGATTCCATCATATCTTCAGAATGAAGTTTATGTTGGAAGTGCATAAATAGATGCACTATCATTATGATAAGCATAAACAGTGCATAGTCCGTGAATACGGTCATGCCCCCCCATGTAAAGGGGTTATATCGTGTTACACCTTCAAATTCAGGAACAACCTTGATGGCCATTAGAAGCATAAAAGTAAGGATAAAACCGAAATATTTAGCCACTATTATATATCTTTGCACTAGTGCCGTCGCTCTGCTTGCTTTAATTCGCTGCTTCGTCATATCGCTGACAGGAAACGTTGAACTGGGCTTCGTGCTATAGTTTAATGAATCCCTAATTGGCATTCCATATTTCCCCAACTTTATCTGATTGATTACTTACATTCTACCACATTTAACTGAATCGGGCGTCAAATTATATTGAATTACCATTAATTATGTCGAAAGGACCGAGCAGTTGATCTGCTCAGCCCTTGTTACAAACTAATTCAATTTCTTATCTATATACCAAGGAAGCTTTTGTGTGGCAACCAATGTCTTATACCCAGGCTTAACTTGGTAATAAACATTTAGATGGAAATCCTTTAGGACGTCGATCAAGAATACAAACTGATCGTTTTTCCATGGGGGCGGTGTAAGCTTGTGTTCTCCTATGCGAAGCGTTGTATTTTCTTCCCCTGTTGCAGGAGCGGCTGTGGGCAGAGACAATTCACGCGAGAACGCATAGTCGCGCGTATCATCTCTAATCTCAATAATAATCTTATGATCCTTCGTGTTTGCTTTAGTAAGTAAATCTGCCGAAAGCGTATAATCGAAATCCATGCTAACTTCATTTATATCAAATCTTGTCTGAGTTCCTACTCTCGTAATAGAAAACTCATATGGACTGAAATCCAACTTTTGCAGACCGATCTGCGGCTCCTTCTCTGGCGGAAGGGATAGAGAGTGTGGGTCTGTATATCCGACAAGCTTATCTGAAGGCTCAGCGGCTTGTGAACCGCCGGACGCAGCCTCCGTGACTGCTTTACCGACAACCAGACTGATATCGCTTGTATCCGTGTTCTTCGGGACAGTGGCAGTCACATATACTATCGCTTTTCCGCTAGGATCAAGCTTTTCTATGACATTATCAAATGTCGCTGGAAATATTGTTCCATCTGCTTTCTCGAAGTAACCCGCCAGCTTATGAACAGCAGTTTGCCGTTTCTCTTGGTTTTGAACCATCAATTGTGCCACCAGAATATCTGCTGAATCGCCAGTGTAAATACTGCGACTTTTGACTTTTACTTCCGCACGATAGCCAATATCCTCAATCAAGTAGCCTGTATCAGATGCTACCTTCTGGATTGGATCAAACTTGCCTTTTGTACTAAATTTGACGAGGTCAGTGATTTGCTCGTTTGTACCCGACGTTTCTTTTTGCTGGACAACCAAGTTCAAATCAGAAACTTCAAATGTGTAAGGCACTCTGCTAATCAGTTGAATGTTAGCCGACTCTCCAGGTTTGATCGATATCACTTTGTTGCTGTTGTTGCTGGATGCCGTCTTCTCAATGGACTCATTAAAGACAAATTTCCCGTTTAACGAAGGCATAGGCAAAGTAGATTTGCCTTTATTAGCTATTGTTAAGTTCGCAATAACCAGATCCTCATCTTCGATAGGCAATCGGTTAATCGAATTTAACTTGATATTGTAAGTTCCTTTGGAGTTGGAGAAGGTATAGTACTTGCCCTTAACATCAGCGGTATCCACCTGCGATTTTACCAAGTTGAAAATGGCTACCGGTTGTTTGTCTTTCCCTTCATTCATTGAATTCACGACTGCTAGTTTCCAATTCTGTTGTTCAACTGCAATCGGAATCGATGCGGTCAACTGAAATTCTTTTTCTGCTAATGGATCCAAACTCGTTCCTTTTAAATCCTGGACCGTTAAAGGATACATCAAATTATTCTGGGTTAGGATATAGAACTGATAATCAGGCATCGAGAAGGTACGGTTGCCTTCGTTTTTAATAGTCAATCTGATATCAGGACGATAGTAGCTTTCGCTTATACCAATTGTCGATTGCTTAACAACAAACGAGGCCTTTATGTCGTCCGAAATCACTTTCCGTCCGTTTGTCGACGGCGTTGTTGGATTATATTTAGCGGGCACAGTGATTTGCCCTAAAACCTTGGTATAAGACGGAGCTGAAAAGTCCCATTTTATTACTCTTACCACCAGATCAGTAAGTTTTATTGAACTCCCAATTGTTCCGATGAAATCAATATTTACTGTAGACTTGGCAGGGATCTTGCTGATCTTAGTGTTCAGCAATTGCATGTTCAGTTTTGTGCCCGACTTTGTGGACACTGTAAGCCAGTAATCTAAAAAATTCACTTCAGAGTTGCTGTTATTTTGAACCGAAAGTGTCAACGATAAAATTTGATTGTTATTTGAAGGCAATATAATTAGATTATTCACCTTAGCAGTAACATTCTCTTTTAGTTTGACGCTTCCTAATGTAACTGGCTCTAGCACTTTCACAGCTGATTTTGTTGATGTATCTTGTGCTTGAATCGTAGCTTGGAAAGCCCCTAACATAACACTCAGTGCTAATAGTGATGTTGCTATCCTTCTGAACCTTATCACCGCATCCATCCTCCTGGCTCTTGTTTATCTACTTATATAGACGTAATGGATGCTTTCTAAGTTGCGGATACAGTTTAAAAAGATAAAAGTCGTCAGGGATTGTCCCTGACGACTTTATCTTAATTATTTTAGTTATTGTGAACCAACGTGCTAACTGTCTTGCCGTTAGGAGCATGAGCAGTCAATACGAATTCTTGTACTCCTGCACCTACAGTGATTTGACCATTAGCAGCATTCAGGCTAACCGTACCGCCCTTAACGTTAGTGATGGAGTACGTGATACCAATCAGTTCAACGTACTTAGCGATATTCGTAGTTTTGTATTCAACGCCATAGTTATCAACGACTTTGAGGTCCATCAAGCCATAAGCATTGAACACACCCGAACTTACATAAGCAGCATGAGTAGTAGCAATCGTGCTGTACTTGATGTCTCCGTTACCTGCAGACAATGTTTCAACCGTCACCAGATCAGACTTAACGGTTACTGCGCCAGTTGCATGAACGATTTCGCCTTTAGCGCTGTACACCGTTGCGTTAACGGAAGAATCGCCAGCTTTATTACCCAGTACATAGTACACCGCTGCACCAACGGAACCAGTGGCACCAACTGCAACTACTTGACCGTTAGATACCGTTACACTAGCAACTTTGTCATCTGGGAATGCTACATCGTTGCCAGCGGAGTCTTTAACAGCAACTTGAACTTTCTTCTTCAGATTGCTGTCAGTAACAGACTCGGTCTTGTAGGAGTAGTTAGTATCTCTAATTGCATAGATGCTTCCCAGATCTTTCAAGGAGTACGTCAAATCAACCTTTGTCGGATCGATGGACTCAATTTCTTGAGTAACAACTCTCAAGGAAGTGGAGTTTTTGAACAACTCAGCCTTGAATTGAACTTTACCGAAGACGCCAGCAGTCGTCTCAAACTTGAATCCATCGTTGAATTTGTCTCCAGTTTCATACGTTGCAGTAGCAGGGGCATTCGGCGTACCAGCAGCGATATCCAGAGTGTTTCCATCTCTGCCTTTCAGAACGATGCCCGAGCTGCCCGTAAGATCTACGAAGGAAACAACAACGCTGTAATCAGTTGGAACATCAATATCGGAGCCGTATTGGTCTCTGATCTTAATCGTAAAGTCGGAACCAGCGCCCAGAACCGCCTTAGTTGCAGACCTTCCGGTTATTACAAGAGTCTCAGGCAGACGCTTATCTTTGATCGTAATGGAAGTCGTTTTGTAATCTTGTGCATCAATTTCAGCGATGCTAGCCGAAACAAAGATAACTTGTTTTGCAGCTAAGCTGCCCGCTTTGACAGGAATCGACCCTTTGTTAGGACCAGTTGCAACGAGAGAATTTACAGCCGAGTCATTGCTTACGGTAACCTTAATTCTGGCAAGGTTAGCAGCATCGACAAGCTCATCTTTCGTCAACTGGTTTCCATCAACGTCGTAAGCAATTACTGGGACGTAATACGTATCATTATCGCCTTCTGCAATATCCTTGCCAAACTCACCGAAAGCAACCTTTGTTGCCAATTTAGCATTGCCAACGTTGATTGTTTGCGTCGCAGACGTTCCGCCAGCGTATACAGTCAAAGTATAGGTGCTGGATTTAGCTTCTTTACCAGTCAGAGTAACTTTAACTTCATACTCATCATCGTTGTTAAAGTCATCTACCGATGCAGTAAGCTTGTTAGGCTGCGGAGTGATAAACTGATTGAAATTGATTGCAGTGCTCATTTGATCTTTCGTAATCGGGTTGCCATATTGGTCGTACAGATTCACTGGAACCGTAGCAACTTCACCACTATTGGAAAGACTAGTTTTCGTTCCATCGTATTTAACAGCACCCAATTCCATTTTTGTAACGAAAGGTGCGTTACCTACTTTGAAAGTCTTTTGAGCTTGAATGCGAGTTTCGTTGAAGTAAATCGTCAACGGAATTTGGGACGAGTTTTGTTGGATGCCGGCAACGTTCGTATCAAGAATGACAACCAACTCGCCCGCATCGTTCTTAGTAATTCTTTCATTCAAGCCATTGTAGCCAGTGAATACTGTATAGTACGAAGCTGGGAAAGAAGCCAGTTCGTCGTATTGGTTTTTAGCAGCTACTTTTACTTTCGCCCTAGCAGTGTAAGCAATCTCAGCTACGGAAGTAACGAAATCAATGGATTTAACTGTTTCGTTTTGAGCCGTGAACGATGCGCTGTCTTTTTCAACAGTACCTTCTTCAAGGCCGCTCAACGTTACAGTGTACTCACCTTCGGTGACTTTAACGTCTTTCAAAGGAAGAGTTGCAACTTTTCCGTCTTCAGACCAAGTTACTTTGTCCAGAACAACATTAACGGTACCTTTTTTCAAAGCGAACTTAGCTTTTTCCGTGTCAACTGCTTTGTCCAGAGTAACCGTTACTTGCTTAACGCCAGTAGCTTCTGCCTTAGCAACGGAAACCTTAGCCGGCTCAGTCGGGTTCAGCTTCTCGTAAACGGCATAGCCGACTACGAATGTTTGACCGCGAGTAGCGTCAGCCGTGTAGTTCAGGCCGGCAGGGATCAGACCAGCGTCCAGAGCAGCTTGGATGTAAGGACCAGCCCAAGCGGATGCGCCTTCAACCTCAGCGTCTGCTACCAGTTCCAGACCAGCAGCTTGAACAGCAACCTTGATCACTTGCTCAACCGTTACGTTGTCGCGAGGATTGAATTTGCCGTTGAAGCCTTCAACCAAACCTGCTTTAGCAGCAGCTTCGATTGCGCCATACCACCATTGCTTGGAGTTAACGTCGGAGAAAGTAGCCGTAGCCGGTTTCTCTTCAGCCAGACCTGCAATAGCGATAGCGAGCGTAGCGTACTCAGCGCGGTTCAGGTTGTTGTCCAGACGAGGATCCCCGTCAGGGTTACCTTTCAGAACGCCTTTATCAACGAGTGCTTGGTACTTCTGTGCTGCCGTCAACTCAGTGTCGGCTGCGGATGCCATGGATGCGAACAAGCCGAATACCAAGGCGAAGGAAAGCAGAATAGATAAACTTTTCTTCATAACCTTTTTTTCTCCTCCTCGAGAAAATTTCTGTTGTGTTTGTGTGTGAAAATTATAGCTCGAATCTCTCATCGGCGTTTTCACCCCCTTCCTTGAGAAGAGCATTGTCTATAATTGATGTCTGACGGCATGTCTATTTTAGTAGATACATGTCGCAGAAACTTGAAAACTAGTGGATGAAATGCCGAACAAACAAAAATTAGGCAGGGTAAAATATGCCACTTTCCTCATTATACATGAGACGCTTGCCCAGCGTAAAGCACTAATTCATAGACAGAGCCGCAAGAGCGCGTTTCTGAGCCCCTCTCGCGACGACCCACAACTTTAAACGCATGGGATTGCGAAAAGTTGCGGAGGAAATCGTATTCCTCGAAGATTTTCGTTATATTTCTTTGCGAATAAACCATTTCGTTATGTAAGCCTAATCGCTACTCTAGTATAGCTTGGCCCATCCTTTAAATCATTGTCAAAACATTTCCTATAGAACCAACTTGAAGCATCGCTCTCTCGACTGGAAGAGAAGAGAGCTGCCCGCAAGCAGCTCCCTCCAATCGGACTTACAGCTTCTTCAGCTTTTTCATAATCCGCTCCACGATCACCGCGGCATCGGCGCGGGTCAGGTTGGAGTTCGGCTCGAAGCGATAGGTCGGCTTGCCGCCGCCTGTCGTCGAATTGGGAACGCCCGTAATATATCCGGCCTTCTGCATGGCCAGCACCGCGCTGGCCGAATATACGCTGATCGTGTTCGCATCCGTGAACTGCTTTTGCAGCGCCTCTTTGTCCTTATCCATGTTGGCGTTGCTCTTCACCAGATTCAGCGCCCTGGCGATCATGACCGAAGCGTCCTCGCGGGTCAGCGTATCGTTAGGCCAGAACAGCCTTGGAGAACGACCGCGGATATACCCCTTTTTAACGGCGGTCTCGATATATCGATAATTCCACAGCGCATCCGGGAAGTCGATCGGAATGACATCGTCGAACGTCATGTTGTTCGGATCGTACTCGAGCGGAACGTCCAGCATCTTCACCAGCACTTGCGCGAACTCGCCCCTCGTGATGTTGTCGTACACGCCGAACGAGTTATTGTCTTTATTAATCATGATGCCGCGGGAATACATCGTTTCCAGAGCCAGTCGGGCGTAGCTGTGGCCGACGATGTCGCTGAAGCTGTAGCGCAGCGACATGACCGCATAGTACCCGAAGCCGTTAAAGGAGCCCGTCACGGTCTTCTTCTTCGTGTCCACCGTTCCGCCTACGTTCTCCCAGCCTTGGGACGTATAGCGCCAGATGCTCAGGTTGCGGGCGATCGCGTCGACGATGTTCGAATCGTATTTAATCGTGATCGTGCCGCGCTGCGACGGTTCCAGCCACTTGTCCGGATAGAAGGAGCGAATGTAGAACACGTCGTCTCCGTTGTCCGTCGTCGAATAAGGATGCATCGCATCGATCAGCTGATAATCGTTAACGAGACCCGTGCCTCTGAAGTAGCCTGCGTCCACCCAGAACAGGTTGGAGGCGAACGTAAAGCTGTTTTTCGGAATCAGCCGGTCGGTCGCTTCCGCTCTAACCGGCACGTCGACCAGGATGCCGTCCATCAGATTGCCGTCCGCATCCTCCTCGCCGACCGCATTGTAGCGTTTAACCGTTCTGCCGTCTTCGCGGTCGGCAATTCCGAAGTAGAGCTCCTGGGCGTCGAACAGATTGATCGTCTTGACGTCCTGACCCGGATTGCGGTTCGCCTGTCTCAAGAACGTATTTTTAGGGAACGTGAGTCCCAGCTCGCCCTTGAACAAGGAAATTTTGCCGGAAGTCGGCAGCGTGGTTTTATACTGGGCCGTAACGGAGCTGTCGCCGGCGTAGTTCACCACGAACGATCCGTTGATTTTCTGATTGCCCTGCTGAACCGTGAACTTGATCGTATTCTTCCCGACCTTCAGGTTCTTCAGCTCGTATCTGAACACGTCGCCGGTGCCCTTGACCATCGGGTTTTTCCCGATTAGCACCGAATCCGCTCCCTCGGCCTTGATGCTGACCTTCAGGAAGTTGGAGTTAATGACGCTCTCGTTCGGAAGCTGCGGCGACAGGATCTGGAACGGAGACAAGTCGCGAATAATCGTGTATGTCTCGGATACGGATACCGTGCCTTTGCGAACAATAATGGTAATGTTCGTAGAACCCGATTGCGGCAGCGGAACGTTCGACAGGCGCAGACGATACTTGTACTCGGGATCGGTATAAGACGTCACGGCCAGATTCGAGTTGGGATCCTCGATATAGAGCTTGATCGAATCATCCAACACCGCGTCGCTCGTGTCCATTCTTCCTTCGTCGGGAGTCGTTTCCTGAACCGTTGCCGTCGTGACCTTCTGACCGTCGACCTGAACCTCCAGGCTGGTAAGCGCCTCTACGTCGAACAGCAAATCGAGCTCTCTCTCGGTTGTCGTAAACTGCTTCTCGCCCGTCGGGGCGAACTTGACGTCGACATCGTTGAACTTCCGCCGGATATCCGCCAGATTCGTATCCAATGCCGGGTCGATGACGAACGGCACCGGACGAATATTCTTGATCGCCGGATTATCCTTGGAGAAGAAGTACACCGTGAAGTTCGTCGACACGGGCACGCCGTTGGCGACCCCTTCGAAGATCAATTCGTTGGCGCCCGGGAGGAGCTGCAGCCCGCCGGTAATCGCGATCGTGGAATCGAACCGGAAGTCGCCGGCCTTGTAGTCGCCCGTCGCCGTCGTCGGCGTATAGATTTGGCCTACGCCCGACGTATTGATCTGGTAACGCTGACCGTTCAATTTCATATGAACGGAATCGAGCTCAGCCGAATCCAGCAGATTGAAGTTAATGACTTTACCTTCGATGACCGGAAGCGCGTTCGTCTCGAAGATTTGACCGTTATACACGTTGCTCAGTTGAATGGACGGAGCCGGCACGAACACGACCGTACGCACCATGCTGTCCGTGTAGGTGCCGGTCGACACGGTGAAAGTAAGCTCGACCGTGCCCGTCGGCATTTTGTTGATCACGATGGCCGGCTGTCCGGCGTTCGTCGTCCGCGTGCTGTACACAAAGTCGGCCGTCGGAATCGTTACGCCGTTCTGCTTGGCGGTGACGGTTGCCGTAACTCCCGTAGGATTGGCCACATCGAGCAAAATCCACAACGGAACGATGCTTACCGCGGCGTTATTCGGAAAAGACGCGGAGGAAGCATACGTAATGGTGGAACCGGCGCTGCCGGGATCCGTGACGTCGTAAGCTTGCTTAATATCAGTAATATACGGCGAATTCGCATCCCGATAAGTGAACGGGATCAGAATGAACGGAGAGCCGCTTACGCTCGTGTCGCTGATCTTCAGGTTATACTTGCCGTTCGGCCGTCCCCCGAGATCCAGCGCGTTATCGGTCGTAATCGAATAAGTGGTCAAGTCGCCTTCCACTAAGACATCCGCCGGAACAAAGCTGGCGTCGCTGAACACCTGAGGGGTCAAGGAAGCGCCGGAAGCGTCCACAAGCTCCACCCTAAAGGCCGGAGGCGTCGCGGAGGAAGCGTTCGTTCTCAGTATTACCTTCGAAGTGATGTTGCCGTTAAGCGGCGAGCTGAACACCGGATCTCCATCCAGAGCCGTGCCGGCCCAGTTCACGTCATAGGCGGTCAGCGAGCCGTTGAAATATACCAGATAACGGGTAAGCTCATACGTCTTGGTGCCGTTGCGCGCCAGAATGACCAGCTTATTGTATCCCCGCTTGAGATTCAGGTTATTCAGAAGGAACGTGCTGCCGGAGCCGCCGAACATCTCCACGCCGTTAATCGTCACGTTAGTGGCGTTAGGGGCGTTGACGGAGATCGCTTCGTTGGCGCGGGCGGTCACGACGGGCGCCGCGGAGGACAGCGGCCTGCCGTCCGTCAGCTTGACCTCGGTAATGACCGGAACGTTCGAGAAGTTGACGTACGCTTCTCCCGATACGACGTTGCCGACCTGGTTCACGCCCAGTACCGTAATCCGGTTCAGGCCCTCGTAGATCGTAACGGCGGCGAAGCGGAAGGAGTTCCCCCCGGTAATAATCGGCTGCGTCGAGCTGTTCGAAGCCTCGACGGCTTGTCCGTTAACGATCTTCTCGATGCGGTAAGACAGATTGGTTACCGAGTTGAATGTACCGGCAATCTCAATCTGGTTGGAGTTGACCTCCGTCGGAGAAGTAGGCGATGTGCTGAAATCCCGGAACTGAAAATATATAGGATCGGCTGCCTCGGATTTCGAGGGAGCTACCGGCAGCATCGATACGACCAGCGCCGCGACGAGCAGCCACTGCAGGACTCGATTAATCGTCGGTTTCATCTTTCGTAATTCCTCCTTGATAAAAAAGCTTTGGTACACCAGTCACTGGCTTCATAGCTATCCGTTCCCCATTCACCGCCCCGTCCTATGCTCAGCCAGCCAGATAGACATTCCGTATACCTGTTATCGGTCTCGAAACTAGGAAAGTTTAGCCGTCCTTCGGCTTTTTCTCCCAAATTAAGCCTCAAGACATAGGAAAGCCCCGAAATGCGATCCTCATCTCGGGGCTTGCGTTAATGCCGTGTAAAAATTTTTATTTTCCGCGCGATCCCGTCTGCGGCTTCATCCGAAGCCGGGCCAGAAAGTCCAGCACCGGACGGCGCGTCTTGTCGACGATGCCGATCAGCTCGGCTCCGATCTGGAGCAGGAACACGAGCGCGCATATGACGATAAACGTAATCCAGTTGCCGAGTCCCGCATTGGTCACGGTCGACTGGATGACCGCGCACGCTCCGAAGAACGCCGCGATGGCGTAGATGATCAGCACGGTCTTGCGGTGGCTGAAGCCGAGCTGCTGCAGGCAGTGGTGCAGATGCCCTTTGTCCGCTTCGAAGATCGGCTTGCCCTTCTTCCAGCGGCGGACGATCGCGAAGAACGTATCCGACAGCGGCACCCCGATAATGAGCAGCGGCGTGACGAACGAGACAACCGTAATCTGCTTAAACCCGAGCATCGACAGCGTGGCGAGCGCGAAGCCGAGGAACAGCGCCCCGGAATCGCCCATGAAAATTTTCGCCGGATGGAAGTTGAAGAACAGGAATCCCCCGATGCTGCCGAGCAGCAGAGCGCCGAGCAGGATAACCGCTTCGTTGCTCATGATGATGCCCATCACAAGAATGGTGGCGATGGCGATTCCCGACACGCCGGCGGCGAGGCCGTCCAGGCCGTCGATCAGGTTGATCGCGTTCGTCACGCCGACGATCCACACGATGGTCAGCGCGACGCTGACCCACTCGGCCAGCGGCTGCATCGCCGAGCCGAACGGGATGTTGACCAGATTGATCTTGACCCCGAAGCCGAAGACGACGATGCAGGCCGCGCCGATCTGTACGAGCAGCTTCAGCTTGGCGTTCAGATCGTATTTATCGTCAAGCGCGCCGAGCAGCACGATTAACGTGCCTCCAACGAGCAGCGCGCTGATGAGATTGCGGTCGTAAGCGCTCAGGTACCCTTCCGGCACCAGAGGCATGAAGCAGAGCAGCCCGATCGTAAAGGCCGCATAGATCCCCACCCCGCCCAGTCGAGGCATCGTTCGGGTATGAACCTTGCGTTGATTCGGCACGTCGATCGCGCCGACCCGGTAAGCCAGCTTCTTGACAAGCGGCGTCAATACGAGCGATAAGACCAATGCCGCAAAAAATGAAATAAGTGCGATTCCGAGCATCCAACCGGACAACATTCACAACTCCCCTTTTTTCTGTACCGGAATGAATTATACTCCCGCTACAAGAAGTTCAACAAGGCGGTCATTTCGTCGTTTTCAGCCGTTTTTCATGAATTAAGCGGTATTCGCGATTCATTTCAGGACGGATTGCCTGCTTTCAGGACTTTATCTCCGTCTCTAATCACTTTAAGGGCAAATCTCGGCAGCACCAGCATCCTCCCGAACCTCGACGGCTCCTGGAGCAGCCGGTACAACCATTCCATTCCCGCTTTGCGGAAAAGGGCGGGTGCCCGCTTTAGCTTGCCCGACACCACGTCGAAGCTGCCCCCGACTCCCATCGCTACAGGAACTCCCAGCTGAGCCTGATACTTCTCGATCCACGGCTCCTGATTCATCGTGGCCCGGGCGACGAACAGCATGTCCGGATTCGCCTCGCGAATCGCGGCCACGACCTCTTCATCGTCGCTGTCCTTGAAATAACCGTCCCGGCAGCCGACGAAGCGAACGCCGGGAAATTGCCGGCTCAGCTTCTCCTGCGCCGCTTCGATCACTTCCGAGGTCGCTCCGAGCAGGTAGGCGCTCCAGCCCCGGATATCCCCTTCCTTCAGCAGCTCGTGCATCAGGTCGAAGCCCGCCACGCGTTCCTTGACCGGCTGATTCAGCCTGCGGGCCGCCCAGACGACGCCGGCTCCGTCGGGAACAACAAGGTCCGCCGAAGCGAGCGTATGATGGAAGGACGGATTGTCCAGGCCGACCATCAGCATGATCGGATTGCCCGTAATCACCCGATGCGGCGTTCTCGTCTCGATCGCCTTCGTCAGGTAATCGACCGTCTCTCTCATGTCCATTTTCGAAAAAGGCACGCCATACAAGGAAACCGTAGGAAACGGCTTCGTCTTCTCGTTCACCTGAAGGTCACACTCCAACTCCGTCGGGCCGCCGCTCCCCCCCGAACAAACGCCGGGGATCGACTTGAGCCTACATATTAATTACGTAGGAAAGCAATAATTTGTTGCGCGGGTCTGACAGCTTCTTCCTTCAGCCGACTCATCGCGCCTTGTTTCTCCCGCCGCCACAGCTCCGGCTCGCGCAGCAGTCCGGCGGCTCTCTCCGCCGCCGCTTGGGGATCGAGCTCATCGGTCGAGCCGATCGCCTTCTCTCCGAGCCGCTGGAGGAATTGGTCGATCTTCGGATCGTACGAGATGCCGAGCAGCGGCACCTCCCGATTCGCGGCGTAGATCAGCGAATGCAGCCTCATGCCGATGAGCAGCGCGCATCGGCCGACCTCCCGCAGCATCCGCTGCGGGTCGTCGTGCGCCGGGGCCAACTCGAGCTCCCGCTCGGAGTATGCCCCCGCGCGCGCGAGCCGTTCCATCACGTAGCGGGACGCGTCCTCGTCCGCGCCGCGATGGAACGGCAGGAAGCGCAGCCGCGCCCGCACGCGGCCGGCCAGCGCTTCAAGCGCCGCAGCCGCGCGGTCCAGGTCCGCGCGGTCGCTGCGCCAGAACCTGACGGACACGCCCACCACGGGTTGCGTGTCCTCCCGATCGGCGCCGCCAGGCTCGTCGGCGCCCGGCCCTCCCGGCGGCAGACCCATCACCGGGTCGGGCACCACCTCGACGCGGGACGCGGGAACGCCGTAGCCGCTCAAGAGCGCCGCCGATTCCTCGTCCCGCACCGACACGTACCCCGCGCTTCGGAACGCGCGCGAGATCCAAGGCTTGAACATCGCCCGATTCACGGGCCCGATGCCCTGCGCATAGACGAACGTCGGCCTGCCGCACCAGCGGGCCAACTCCATAATCCCTAAATAATACGGAATAGAGCCCAAGCCCGTTGCATCCTGCAGCAAACTTCCTCCGCCGCTGATCAGGCCGTCGCTCGACTTCAGCGCCCGCCTCACCTCAGCCAGCTTCATCCGCGGCACCGCCTCGACCCCGTACTGACTGGCCGTCCACTCCGGATCGCCCGACAGCACGACGGGCTCCACCGTCGTCCCGGCCGCTTGCGCCGCCGACTCCAGCGCGGCCAGAATGCTTTTCAGCACCGCTTCGTCCCCGCTGTTGCGAAACCCGTAGTAGCCCGACAGCACGAGCCGATATGCGCTTTTCGCGGCGCCCGTTCCGGTTCCCTGTCCCTTCTCGCTCTGAACGGCGCCCGTTTCGGCGCCTGCCTGCCCTTTTCCTTCCCGCTGTGCGATTGTCCTCCGCCCCCGTCGCTTCCTTATCTCTATATCTACCTGTAGGATGCTCCAATTCGCCCAGTCCTACATCCGATCGTTCCGATTTGCCCGTCATCCGCAGCTGCCCAAACTTTCCCTGCAGCTAATAGTAACGTTACACCATACCTGCGGCCCTTTTCCATAAAAATATTTTCATTTTCCTCACGTTCATGGCAAGAGGAGCCCGATCAGACCCGGACTCCTCTTTTCGTTCGATCGATATGCTCTTGCGCCGTTTGGTGCGGATTGGTTTGTTTTAAACCCCATCCTCCAAAATCCGCTTGCCCCAGCGCTTCCACAGACGCTCCAGCACCTGCCAGACTCCGATCGCGACCAGACCGAGCAGCAGACCGAGGCCTATGCCGAGCAGCCCGCGAACGAGCGACAGCAGGAATGGCGTATGGATATGAGCGAACGTGTCGACCATCGACAGCTGGGCGATCGTGCCCGCGACGAGCAGCACCGTAGCCCAGCGATAACGCAGCGCCAGGAAAATGCCGGCGAAGAACAGCGGGTGCCCCAGCATGAACTCCTTAATGCGCGGACGCACGCCGAACGTATTTTCCATCAGAGAGCGGAAGGCTCTCTCGATGTCCGTCACCTGGCCGCTGTTGCCCGTTCTCGACAAGTAGTAGTACCCTACCGCGGCCAGCGCGCCAAAGCCCACGATCCACAGCACCGTCAGCGGCATCGACAAAATTTTTCTCGCATTCCCGACGACCGTATTGCCGGAGCCGTACAGGAAAACGTAGATTGCGACCAGGGCGATCGGCAGCAGATGCAGCACGCTCACTCCCCGGAACTGCTGCAGCACCAGGCTGTAAGAAATGTGATTGAGCAGCGCCACGACGAACGGCACGGCGGCCAGCGACAGAATCGACGTCCGGACGAACAGCAGCAGCGCGCCGCCCAATCGGTGAAGCGGCGGCATCTTCTGCTCTCCCGCGCCTTCGCGGAGCGTCCGGATTCGCTTGACGAGCAGCACGACGGCGGCCGTCGGAGCGGCGATCGCCGTCAGAAGCGCCAGCGCCTGCACCATCAGCGTCGAGCTGAGCACGTACAGCCCCGCTCCGCCGACCGCGCCCGCCGCCAATGCGGGAAGCGTCAGCGAAGGCAGGAACAGGCCGATCGTCAGCGCCACCAGCGCGATCGCCCCCAGCATCGCGATGCCCCGCAGCGCTTTCTCCGCCGGAGCGTGTTCGACCTGGAACGCTTTCGGAGAGCCGAGCTCGAAGCCGAAGTCGCGCAGCTGCTGCACGACGCCGACGCTGACCGTGTTGCCGTCCTCGTCTTCCTCCCCCTGCAGCACGTCCACGATATTTTGGAGCGGATGAGTCACCTGCCCCTTCGTCGCGTCGCGCACAGTGATCGCATTCAAGTACAGCAGGCGGATATTGCGGTCTTTGACCGCCAGCACGAGCCGATCCTCCAGCACGGGCTTCTTGATCGCCGACATCTCCGCCTCGCTGACGGAATGGGCGCGAATGGCGTTGTAGTCCAGCAGATTGGCCAGCTTCGACATGCCCTTCTGCGGAATGCGCAGATTCTCGAAGATCGCCACGCCGATGCCGTGCTCCTTCAGCTCCCCGGCAAACCGCGTAATGCCCTTGCTCTTCTTGTCGTCGTTCGCGTAGCCCGTAACCGCCTCGCCGTCGAAGACGACGCGGTCGATGCCGAGCTCTTGATAGAAGTCCAGCCATCTCGCCACCTCCGTCTGGTCGAACGGATCGAACCGGTCGGACAGCCTCGGAATGACGAGGAAGCCCGCCTCGGTTAGCGATCGGATCGCGATCGGATTCGGCTGCATCGGGCGCAGCATCGCATCGTCGTAGCCCATGCTCAGACGCAGCCCCGTGTGACCTTTGACCGACCAGTCCGTCACTTCCGCGCCGTGATGCCGGAACGCCCATTCCACAATCGGACGCAGCGTGGCCGCGTTCTCCGGACGGTTGAACACGACGTAAGTGCCGTTGTCCTCCGGAGGAGAAACCCGGCCTTCCAGAAGCGCCGCCTGCGTCGCATTGTACACGTTCACTTCGCCCGCCCAGCTCAGCTCCTCGAGCGTGCTCTCGAACACGACCATGCCGGCGACGCCGGCTTCCTTCAACCGATCGAGCTGCTCCTCGGCGAAGCGCCGGGGATCGACCTGCGTGCTCGACACTTGCAGCAAGTCCCGATAGTCCATCACGATCGCGACCTGGTTCGCCGACGTCTCCGTCTGCACCCTCGCGTAGACGACCGGCAGGGACGCCACGATGCCCAGCAGCACGACCCACCATAGCCATTTCGCCATTTTTGCGTTCCATGTATTCAGCCACTGTGGCACAACGGTCACTCCTTCATTTCTGCTAACGGCCTCAGACGGCCAGCGGCGCGCGGGCGGAGAGCGGCCGTTCCGCTACGCCAACGAATCGACGCGCGCCATCACGGCCGACGCCAGCTTCCGCAGCGAAGCGGAAGCCTCGTCCAGCCCTTTTCCCCGCACTGCGAAATAAACCTTGATCTTCGGCTCCGTCCCCGACGGGCGCAGACAGAACCACGAGCTGTCTTCCAGCAGAAACTTCAGCACATTCTCAGCCGGCAGTCCGTCGAGCCCTTGCGAATAATCCAGCACCTTCGCGACGCGGACGCCCTCGATCTGCTCCGGCGGCGCCGAGCGCCAGTCGTTCATGATCGCGCCGATCTTCGCCACGCCGTCCTTGCCCTTAAGCGTCCGGGACTCGAGCTTCTCCAGATACGTTCCGTACTGGGCGTACAGCTCCATCAGCACGCCGTACAGCGTCTTGCCCTGGGACTTGTAGAACGCGGCCGCTTCGCTGATCAGCAGGGAAGCGACGACGGCGTCCTTGTCACGCGCGTAATTCCCCGTCAAATAACCATAGCTTTCCTCGTATCCGAAAAGAAACTCCTGAGAGCCGTCCTTCTCGAACTTCGTCATCAGCTCTCCGATATACTTAAAGCCCGTCAGCGTGCTGAACACCTTGCAGCCGTACGAAGCGGCGATATCCGCTCCCATCTCGCTCGTCACGATCGTCTTGACGACCGCGCCGTTATCCGGCAGCTTGCCCTTCGCTTTCAGGTTCGAGAGCAGATAATGCACCATGAGCGCCCCCGACTGGTTGCCCGTCAGCACGACGAATTCGCCTTTGTCGTTCTTCACGACCGCGCCCATCCGGTCGCAGTCCGGATCGGTGCCGATAATCAGATCGGCATCGACCTCTTGCGCCAGCCGAATCGCCAGCGCGAAGGCTTCCTGCTCCTCCGGGTTAGGAGACTTGACCGTCGGGAACATGCCGTCCGGCTGCTCCTGCTCGCGGACGACGCTCACCTTCGAGAAGCCCGCTTGGGCAAGCACGCGCTGGATCGGAACGTTGCCCGCTCCGTGTAGCGGCGTGAACACGATGCCGAGCTCGGCGCCGGCCCCGCTGCGTAGCAGCTCGGGCTGCACCGCCTGAGCCGTCACCGCGTCGACGAAGCGCCGATCGGCCTCTTCTCCCAGCCAGACGAGCAGCCCCTTGGCCTCCGCCTCTTCGCGCGACAGCCTCTTCACCTGATCGAAGGACGCCACGGCCCGAATCTCCCCGATCACCTGCTCCGCCTGATCGGGAACGAGCTGTCCGCCGTCCGAGCCGTATACTTTGTACCCGTTGTATTCGGGGGGATTGTGGCTGGCCGTGACGACAATCCCGCCCGTCGCGCCGAGGTCGCGAACCGCGAACGACAGCTGCGGAGTCGGCCGGAGCGAAGGGAACAGGTACGTCCGGATTCCGTTGGCGGCCAGCACGCAGGCGGCCTCCAGCGAGAAGACGTCGGAATTCGTCCGGGAATCGTGGGCAATGACAACCGACGGAGACGGCGACTGGCCGCGCAGGAAGTTCGCGAAGCCTTGCGTCGCCTTGCCGACGACGTATCGATTCATCCGGTTCGTGCCGGCGCCCATCACGCCCCGCAGGCCGCCGGTTCCGAACTCCAGCTCCCGGTAGAAGCGGTCCTCGATTTCTCCGGTTTGCCCCGCAAGGCCGCGGAGCTCCTCCTTCGTCCGCTCGTCGATATTGGGGTCGCGAAGCCACGCTTCGTATAATTCAAACGGATTCCATGCAGACATCCATTTCCACCCTTTCTTTGCTTAAGCTTTGGACGGATCGGACAGAGCGAACATCAGCTCGCCCTCGGCGACGATCTTGTCTCCGACGCGGGCGACGCCCCGGCCTTTGCCGATCGGCCCCTTAAGCCGCGTCACTTCCAGCTCGAGCGTCAAGGTGTCTCCCGGCTTGACCTGCTCGCGGAACCGGAAGCCGTCGATGCCGGCGAAGAAGCCGAGCTTGCCCCTGTTTTCCTCCAGCGCCAGCATCGCCACCGTGCCGACCTGGGCCAGCGCCTCGACGATCAGCACCCCCGGCATCACCGGATATCCCGGAAAATGCCCGACAAAATACGGCTCGTTCATCGTCACGTTCTTAAGGCCGACCGCCCTCTTGCCCGGCTCGAGCTCCAAAATCCGGTCCACAAGCAGAAACGGCGGACGATGCGGAATCAATTCCTGAATTTGCACGATATCAAGCATCATTTATTCCTCCTTAATAAGCAGCGCGAACGCGCATAACCCCTCATTGCGCGGCGAATAATACAGCCATCCTCGGGCGAGCTGCAGCAGCCGGGGTTGATATAGGAGCGCCCGTCTCCGCCTGCCTGCAGGATAGGCGGAGGCGGGTTTTCGCTTGCGCAGCTAGGATACGGCGTTTATTTTTTTGAACTTCATAAAATAAATGAACGAGGTCACGAAGGACAGAACGATTCCGCCCCACAGCAGCGGCACCCCGCCCGGCTGATCCAGAAACATCAGCGTAATGGCCAAATAATACAAAATCGTCGTCGCCTTGCCGAAGCCGTTGGCCGGCACGGTCTTGAAGCCGCGGAAATAAAAAATGGCCGAGCCGATAATCATTCCCAGCTCCCGAAAGGCCATCGCGACAAAGGCGGCCAAAGGCAGCACGCTTTTGATCAGGAGGGCGAGAACGACGGAAAGCATCATCAGCTTATCCGCAAGCGGATCCAGCATGCTTCCCGTTACGGTAACTTGTCCGCTTCTTCGGGCGATGTAGCCGTCGAGAAAATCCGTAAATCCGGCCAGCAGCAGCGTGAGCAGCGCCGCGATCGAATGACCTTTGAAATACAAAACCAAAAACACGGGAATCAGCACGAAGCGGGATATTGTCAGCAGATTTGGCACGTTCATTCCCGCGTCCCCCCTGTTTCTCTCAAGTTCCCCACCATTATAACGCTCACCTCTACAAATGAAAACTCCCCGAGCAGAAGCCGGGGAGTTCGCAATCCCGGTCGCAAGGCGCGCAAGCCATGCGTTAAGCGCCATCTGCGAACACGAGATCATACATATGCTTCCAGGTCTTGATGTCGAATACTTCCGATACAGGCCTGTCCCCCAACACGGAAAATCCGATCGCGAGTCCCACAATGAGTGCTGCAATGCACAGAACAGGAATAATCAATAGTTTAAAACTCATCCAAACGACTTGCGCAACGATCCTTCCGGCGGAAGGCTTGCTTTTGCCGTTTGAACGGGAAGGTGCTTTCATGAAAAATTCGTCTCCTTCGACGGGCAACGGCGCGAATCCGGGTCTAACCGGATCTGCTTCGCATCAACCGCGCAGGCTGTTCGCCAACCCCATCATCTGCTCGCTGGAGGAGAGCGCCCTGGCACTCAATTGGTATGCGCGTTGCACCATCATTAAATCGCTAGTTTCCTCCGCCATGCTCACGTTGGATTGCTCGACGAAGCCTTGGCGAACCGCTATTCCGACGTCCCCGTCCGCCAGCTCGCGAACGACGCTGCCCGGATCGACGTCGGCCGGGATGCCGAACAGATTGTCGGCCAGCGCCCGCAGCAGATCGGAATTAGTCAGCTCGACCAGCTTAAGCCGTCCCAGGTCGACCGTCTCGAGGCCGTCCTCGGATACCCCCGTCAACGCTCCGTCCTCCGCGATCCGAAGATCGTAACCGTTCGGCACCCGAACGGGCTCGTCTCCGACTCCGATCACTTGCTGCCCCGTATTCGTCAGCAGCACTCGTTCGCCTTCCCCGTCGGGAAGCAGCTGGAACGGGCCATGACGCGTAAAGGCGCGGGCGCCGTCAGCCGTCCGAACCTCGAACAGGCCGTTGCCCTCGATCGCCACATCCGTCATAATGCCGGTCTCCTGAAGAGAGCCCTGAGTCATATCCGTATGAATCGACACCAGCTTCGTTCCCCAGCCGCCGACAAGTCCGAGCGGCGTTTTTCTTCCCGGCTGGTTGAAGTCCTCCAACTGTCTGTTGACGCTCGTCAATATATCCTCGAATACAGCCGTCTTGCGCTTATAGCCGACCGTATTCAAGTTGGCGACGTTGTCCGCAAGCAGATCCAGCCTCTGTTGGAGCGCGCCCATGGAGACGGCTGCGGTAATCATCGAACTATTCACTCAACAGTCCTCCTATACTCTGGCGATCTCGTTCACGGCTTTTTCCAACGTGCGGTCGTAGGCCTGAATGACCTTCTGGTTCGCCTCGTAGGCTCTGAAAGCCGCCATCAGATCGATAGCGGCCTGGGTCGTGTCCACGTTGGACCGCTCCAGGAAGCCTTGGTGCACCTCGACCCGGTCCTGCGCCTCGATCTGGCGGAGACCGTTCGCTTCTCCCGCGTAGCGGAAGCGGCCGTCCCCTTCGCGAACGAGCAGATTCGGGTTATCCACGCGCACGACCCGGAGCTGCGGAGCTCCCGGCAGCGGCTCTCTCGTCTCGCGGTCCACCAGGCTGCCGTTAGCCGTTACCGAGATATTTTCCCAGGAGCGGTCGACGACGATCGGCTGACCGTCGACGCCGTTGACCGCATACCCGTCGGACGTCACCAGCGTGCCGTCAGGCGCGGTCTTGAAGCTTCCGTCCCGCGTATACCTCTCCTGCCCCGCCGCGTTCACGGCGAAAAAGGCCTGAGGCTGATAAGTGATCTGTCCGTTCGCGTCCACATATTTGCCCGAAGGATCGAAGTTCACTCCGTCGATCAGAATGTCCGATACGAGAGCCAGATCCTGATTCCGGTAAGTTTCTCTCAAGTCTCCCTGCACCATGCTCAGCAGGTTCTCCTCCGAGAATACGCCCGTGCTCAGCTTGCCCACCTTGCTGTCCGACGGATTCGGCCCGCCTAGCGCGTAGACGAGCATCTCGGGAAACGTGCGGTTGACCGAGTTGCCGGCTTTGAAGCCGACCGTATTGATATTCGCGATATTGTTCGTGATGACATCGTGACGGCGCTGCTGAGCGATCATTCCCGAGGCAGCCGTATACAATCCTCTGATCATGGAGCCCTGTCCTCCTCGCGTGCATGGTGATTCGGCCTAACTCTAGCTTACCCCAGCTTGCGGGTCATTTTGTCCAGATGATCGAGCATAATGCCGGTTCCTTTGACGACGCAATGCATCGGATTTTCCGCGATCAGCACCGGAACCTTGATCTCGTCGGCGAGCAGCGCGTCCAGCCCGTCCAGCAGCGCCCCGCCGCCGGTCAGAATGACGCCGCGGTCGATAATGTCCGCGGACAATTCGGGCGGAGTGCGCTCCAGAACGGATTTGGTGGACGCGACGATCGACATGATCGGTTCCCACAGCGCTTCGCGAACCTCGTCCGAGTGGATCGTGACCGTGAGCGGAAGCCCCGTCACCATATCCCTGCCCCGGATATCCATCTCCTCCTGGCGCCCGCCGTTATAGACGGTGCCGATTTTGATCTTGATATCCTCGCTCGTCCGTTCGCCGATCAGCAATTTATATTTGTTCTTTATGTACCTCATAATCGCGGCGTCGAACTTGTCCCCCGCGACTTTAAGAGAAGAGGCGGTTACGACGTCGCCCATGGATAGAACGGCGACATCCGTCGTACCTCCGCCTATATCGACAACCATATTCCCGCTGGGCTGGAAAATGTCCATCCCCGCTCCGATCGCGGCCGCTTTCGCCTCCTCCTCGAGGAAGACTTCTTTCGCCCCGCTTCTCTCGGCCGCTTCGCGGATCGCTTTCTGCTCGACCGACGTAATGTTCGTAGGGGCGCAGATCAGAATGCGCGGCCTGCTGTACCAGCTTTTGCCCCCGACGCGTTGGATAAAAGCCTTCAGCATCATATCCGTCACTTCGAAGTCTGCAATGACTCCGTCCTTGAGCGGGCGGATCGCAATAATATTGCCCGGCGTCCGTCCGACCATCCGATGGGCTTCTTCCCCGACAGCCAACACCTTGCGAGAATCGCTTTCAATCGCTACGACGGAAGGCTCGTCGAGTACGACTCCCCTGCCCTTTACATGAATGGATACGTTGGCCGTACCCAGATCGATGCCGATATCTTTGCTAAACATGCGTCTTTTATCCCTCGCCAAATTGGAGTGTCTGATATTGTAATAGTATTATATTCGATGCATGCGCGGCAAATCCTTCTTTTCTTTCGACATCAATAGCAAAATTATGCTTTTCCGGCTGTCATAACCTCCCGCTTTTTGGCAGTTGTTTTCTTATACTTGATTTTTGTCGCTTCTCCTCCTCTAAGGTGCCGGATCGATTTGTGGTACTCAAGGATGTGCTTGACCTGATCGGCCAAGTCCGGATTGATCTCCGGCAGCCGCTCCGTCAAGTCTTTATGCACCGTGCTTTTGGAGACGCCAAATTCCTTGGCGATCGTACGAACCGTATTGCGCGTCTCCACGATACAGCGGCCAATCTTGATCGTGCGTTCCTTGATATAATCGTGCACGCTCCCGCCTCCCTGCTGAAATAGATTGGTACAGTATATGAGGGGCGCGGTCACTTATTCTAGATGGCCAAGCCTGACAGGCTAGGAAAGTCCCTTTTTTGACGGAAAATATAGGTCCGGCGGCACCAGGACTGTATCTTTGTACCTAGAAAAAAAGACGAAAGGGACTTCTCCCTCTCGTTTGCGGACAGGTACTCCCGGTTATTCGCCGCCCCCCGGTTATTCCCCGCCCCCCTGCTCCCCGATCAGCGCCGGCTGGCGGGAGATGTCCAGCGGCATGTCGCGGAACGTCTGCCGAAAATTCGCTGAACTCCGTAATGATAATTCTGCCCGCTCTTCCGAGTTCGCGCTTCCTTCCGGGGTCCCGCTTCGTTCTTCATGCCGGCGATATCGGATCGCTCCCATTCGATATGAAAAAAAGATCAAGGCGGGCCCCTTTGCCCGCCTTGATCCTCGTCTGCCGTCGCTCTCGCTTATTCTTCCGACTTGATCAGAGTGTTCGGATTAACGGACACGCCGTTCTCGCGAACCTCGAAGTGCACGTGGGCGCCTTCGCCCGGTTCAAGCTCGCTCTGACCTGCCGAAGCGATAACCTCGCCTTGCTCGACCTCGTCGCCGGCCTTCACCTTCAAATCCGTCAGGCTCTGGTAGACGGTGACCAATCCGTTCGGATGCTCGATTTGCACCTCGTAACCGTTGGTCGGCGTTTGGGACGCGACTTTGACCGTGCCGCTCAGCGCCGCGAGCACCTCGAACGACTCCCCGTCCTTGCGGGCCAGGTCGGTCGCCATATGCGGCGTGAACGTATTCTCGTACACGACCATCGCCGCTTCGCGCTCTTCGGCCGGCGCCGAAGCGTCATAGAAAGGCATCAGCGTCGTCATGTCCTCGATTTTTTCTACCGGCCATTGCAGCGATTCTCCGTTGGCGATAACGGCCGACGCTTCCGGACTTTCCTGTCCGGTCGAGACGGCTTCGCTCTCGACTCCTGCTTGACCGGGGATGGCCGGATCTTGCGGATCCTTACCCGAGTTCAGCCAGAGAATCGTTACGATAATTGCTGCCGCGGCCATGTACGCTGCAGGAAAAACCCAGCGCTTGGAAAGGAATTTTTTCCATCCGGTAGGCCTAACAGCGGGAGACGTGCCTGCAATCGACTTTTGGGTGTCGTCGATTTTGCGTGGCGTTTTGTTTCCTTCATTCATGGTTTTCATCACCTCAGTAAGCCATTGTTACCAGGCGATGAGGTTTTATACCTGTTTTTGCTGGAAGATTGCAATTTTTACAGATCTACCATGCCTATAGCCGTTTTTCGGCCCCGATCGCAAGCTTAGAAACTTGTTCCAGACGGGCCCCCGTATAATAGTGTGCCAGAATTTGCGAAGCGCCATACCCTTCCCGGGCCATGCCCTCGGCCCCCCATTGACTCATGCCTACCCCGTGCCCGTAACCGTATACGGTCAGCGTCAGCCTGCCTCCTTCCGCCTTCCAGTCGAACGAAGCCGAACGCAAGCCGAGCAGCCTCCGAACCTCCGTCCCGCTGAACCGGCGGTCGCCGGCCAGCAGCGTCTTGATCCGCCGCCCCTCCGTCCGCTCCAGCACCCGTATGCCAGCCGTCTCCTCCCCCCGCGCAGCCGGCACCGTTTCTACGCCCAGCTTTTCATAGAACTCCGCTAGCCCAAACTCTATCGTCTCCTTGGCTCTCTCGGAGATCGCTTGGTCCCACGGACTTCTCACGGATCGCAAGTACGGGCGCCGGACCGAAAACACTTCCTCCGAGTTCTCCGTATAGCCGTTGCTCGTGGAAAAAAAGAGCGCCTCGATCGGCTCGTCCCCATAGACTAGAATCTGCCCCTCCGTGCGAGCCGCGGCGTCTCGGGCCTTCTCCCAGCCTTCGCCGTCGTTCTCCCGCAGACGCTTCATCTCCTCGACGGATAGATAGACTTGATGCTCCTGCGTGTCGGTCACGTCCGCCTTCCCCGCGCGCTCGCCCAGCCACAGCCTGCGAACCGCATACGTCCGGGCCGCAATCGCCTGGGCTTCCAGCGCCGCGGGCCGAAACCCCAGCGGCATCTCCGCCGCCACGACGCCCGCGACATACATCTCCAGCGGCACCGTCTCTACTTTTCCGGTTTTCGTCACATAGATGGAAATCTTCAGTTGGGCATCCGCCGGCTCTGCTCCCTTTTCCTCCCTCTTCTCCTCCCCCTTTTCCTCCCTCTTTCCCTCACTCTTTTCCTCCCTCTTTTCCGCCCCCGCCTTGCGCCCCTCTCCTCCTTGACCGCCCGTTCCCGCCATCCGCTTCGTGCCGCTTTCCTCGCCATCCGTTTCATTCTCGATGCCAGCCGGCGATACGAGCCTTGGCTCTCGCTCCTCCAACGCCGGCCCCTCCGCCACAGCCATTCCCGGAGCCGCTCCTCCGTGCACAGCCTGCCAGAGCCAGACCGCCAGCAAGCAGCCAGTCGCGTAGGCGACCGCGATCACCTTCCAAGAAACTGCGATTTGCCCCCTTCGCCTTCTGCGTCCCCAGCCTTTTCGGCCGTATCTCCTTCCTCTCACCCTTCCACCTCGTTCGGCCTAATTTCGGAGGCGGTTGACCGGTCGTCCACCCGCTACCAACCGATGCTTCCAAAATATGCGAGAGTGAGAGAGCATAGAACAGCGAGGCCGACTCAGCTTTACAGATCACCGGGGACTCCCGCCGCCGCCTTCCGCGTCGCGTTCCCTTCTGAGCATGCCATTTTCGGCCTACCTGAGTCATCTGCAGATCCCTGTGGGCTCCCCACCGCCGCCTTCCCGTCGCGTTCCCTTCTGAGCATGCCGTTTCCGACCTCCCTGAGTCATCTGCAGATCCCTGTGGGCTCCCCACCGCCGCCTTCCCGTCGCGTTCCCTTCTGAGCATGCCGTTTCCGACCTCCCTGAGTCATCTGCAGATCCCTGGGGGACGATTACCCTCCGCACATGCCATTTAGCTCTCCTCTGTAGATCGAATCCCCGAAACCCCTTCCATCACGGATACCTCTATCTCCCAATCCACACAGGCATTCGCCCGGCATGCAGTCGCTATTCGGTAGGGCTCTCCCCCTCTCCCCTTTCGCCATCCAGATTACTCTCCTTTTCTACCCCCTTGCTCCGGATCCGACTCCTCTCTTTTCCCGCATCCTCCTCCCGTCACGCATCCTCCCAGCGCCTTCCCTCCCGCAACGACTCCCCCGCTAGCTCGCCCCCCTCGCCTGACTCGGTTCTTCCCCAGCTTTCCGGCTCTAATTCCCGCCCGCTCTCCAACGAAACGCCTCCATCTGCCATTCACTCAGGTAAGCAAAAATCGAGAAATCGTCGTGACCGCCCTTCCAAAAATTTCACAAAATAGAGTTGAAAAGGGAACGTATGTTTGGTATAATAAAAATAGGAACAAACGTTCTATTGGAGAAAAGTGGGAGGGAAGATCGGATGGCGTCCATTCGGAGGTTTATGGCACAGTTTCCGGACGAGCAGGCTTGCCGCGACTATTTGTTCGCTTCCCGTTGGCCTCGCGGCTTTATCTGCACCAAGTGCGGAGAGATGCGCTACAGCTTGATCAAGACGCGGAACGTGTACGAGTGCGCCAACTGCAAGACGCAGACCTCCATTACGGCCAATACGCTCATGCACCGCACCAAGCTCCCCTTGCGTTACTGGATGGTCGCGCTTTATTGGGTCGCTTCGGGACATCGCTGTTCCGCACGCAGACTGGCCCATGCGCTTCGCATCCAGCATCGTACCGCCGCAAGACTGCTTCGCAAGATCCGGCTTGCCATGCATAAGTCGGAGTTTACGCCCCTGCTCGACTTCTGGAAGCGCGAGAACCGTTCCGCCCAGCAGCCGGTTGTGCGCAGAGCCATGCTGGGGATGTGCAGGAAGGCCCGGGCCTTCATTCGCGATAATTACGGTCCCCGCGTGTCCAAGTGGAACCGGCTGTACTATTATTACGAGTACCGATTCCGAAGCAACAACGCCCACCGGCCTGTCGCGGCGCTCAGCAAGCTGATACTTGGCGCCTGCACGACGATCTACACCTTAAACGAGTACGGGAGGCTTCGCGAAGGGAGACCGGCTAGCTCCGCCGATGCCTGAAAAGCAAAAAACCCCCGAGCCGAGGAGGCCCAGGGGCGATACATTCGATAGCGGCTAAGTATGAGAACGCGTAAGTCCGATGCCCCGAACGCCGATTAAGCCAGCGTCGGTTGTATGTTGCGGATAACGACTTCCGCCGATGCCGCTGCGCGCTGCTCGAACTGCTTCATCAGGTTGTCGGGCTGAAGAGCGGCCTTTTCGGACTCCTCCAGCACTTCTTCCGGCGACGGCGCACGATAAATTTCGGCCCCCAGACCCGCCAGCTTGTTAACGATGTTCACGTACCCCCGCTCGATATGGTGCACGCCGCCGACTTCCGTATTGCCGTCTGCGGCCAACGCGGCGCAGATCAGGGCCGCTCCGGCTCGCAAGTCCGTTGCGCATACGCTGGCTCCGGAGAGCTTCGTACCGCCCGTGACAATTGCCGTGCGTCCGTCCACTTTAATCTCGGCGCCCATTTTAATCAGTTCGTCAACATGCATAAACCGATTTTCAAAAACCGTCTCCGTCACAATGCTGGTTCCGTCCGCCACCAGCAGCAGCGTCATCATCTGCGCCTGCATATCGGTCGGAAACCCCGGATAAGGCAAAGTTTTCACGTCGACAGCGCGAAGCGGCTTCGACGCACAGACGCGAATGCCGTTCTCATCGCAATCGACGAGTACGCCCATTTCTTCCAGCTTGGCAATAATCGGACCGAGATGGTCGCGAATAGCGCCTTCTACATAGACATCTCCGCCCGTAATCGCAGCGGCGATCATATAGGTGCCGGCCTCGACCCGATCAGGGATCACCTGATGCTCTGCCGCATGAAGCTTTTCTACCCCTTCGATCCGAATGACTCCGGTGCCTGCTCCGCGAACTTTGGCCCCCATCGCATTCAGATAGTTGGCCAGATCCACGATCTCCGGCTCTTTGGCCGCATTCTCTATAACGGTCGTTCCGACTGCAGTCGTCGCCGCCATCATAATGTTCTCTGTAGCGCCGACGCTCGCAATGTCCAGATAAATTCTGGCCCCCCGCAATTTCCCTTTTACAGTCGCTTCGATGGATCCTTGTCCGAATCCGATCTCCGCTCCCATCGCTTCGAAGCCCTTCAGATGCTGGTCAATCGGACGTGTGCCGATAGCGCAGCCTCCGGGCAGCGAGATTCGCACCTTGCCTACGCGGGCCAGCAGCGGCCCCATGACCAGAAACGATGCGCGCATTTTTCTTACCAGCTCGTACGGAGCTTCCCAGGAAGTCAGGGATTCCGCATTCAACCGTACGCTGTCGTCTTGATGCTGCGCGTAAACCCCCAAAGCCGCGAGCACTTGAAGAATGTTCTTAACATCGTCCAGGGCGGGAACGTCATGAATGACGCTTGATCCTTGCTCCGCCAGCAAAGAGGCGGCCAGGATCGGAAGGACGGAATTTTTTGCGCCGTGCACGCGGACTGTTCCCGATAGGGTGCGTCCGCCGCGGACGATGATTTTGCTCATGGGTGGTTCCCTCCGCGCGTAATAGATTCATTCCGAAGCACTGGCAAATATAACCGACTCCGAAAAACCCAAATTTTATCATACCACTTCGTTCAACATTGACACAAGCGGCATTTTCTGGGACAAACAGCCGACATTCGACGTCATTCGAGCCTCAATGTTTAATTCCTTGGGTTTATATATTATTGCCCAATATCGCGTTTTTTCACGAATATCGGGTTAAAAAGACGGCTAACCGCTGCTGAACAGCCATTTCAGCGTGCCGACCCAACTCCAGTAGTCCAACACGAATCGGGAAACCAAGTGCCCTAGTCCGATCGCTGCCAGCAGATGCAGCACGCGGACCTTCGGTCCCCGCGGATCGCGCGCGATCTTCTCCCAGCGAACCTCCTGCAGGACGATCCAGGCCACGACAACGCAGCCTAACGTTACGAAGATCGAGAATAACCCATTCCATCCGGCCAGCTCGAACATTCCCGCATCATTTCCCATGCCCGACGACTCCTTCCGCCCGGTTCAGAGCGCCTTTCGCTCTCCATCCCGAGCCGCCACCGCTATTCAAGCTTAAGCGTATAATACTGATTTCGGTTAGACCTGTCCCCAGTCACCCGAATATAATAAGTGTTCGGAGACAACGCGACTTCTCCGCTGATCGATTTCTGTTCGTTCCCGTTGTTCCATTTCTGTAGGGTTTGCAGCTTCTTATCCCGCAATTCAACGCTCATTCCCATCGGCGACGGAATGTTGGATACGCCGAGCTTTACTGTCGTTTTCTTCGTCAGCGTAAATCGGTACCAGTCCTGGTCGCCTATCGTCTGAATCAGGCCGTTGTAGCCTTTGCCGAAGGAAATAGGCGTTGCGGAGAGCGCGGTGTCGTTCGGCTCGTATAAATCCTCTTTCTCGGTAATATATTCCATTGCCGCGACATATGTCCCGATTACCGCTTCCGGATTTGAAGAAACCGCATTGGAAATTCTAAAATAATACTTGCCCGCTTTAGCGTTGTTGACGACGCCGTACTCGATGCCCCCGTCGCCGCGCTCGTCGACCAGAATCATTTTTCCTCCGGCCGGGTGAATGCGCAGCTCCGGATCGATTCTCGTCGTGTCCGGCGTGATCGTCAGCTTAAGCGTCCCCGGCTTGGGCAGCGTGACGACAAACCAATCGACGTCCCCCCGGCGATGGAACGTTCCCGTCCATTGCTGGTTGCGAGCCGGCAGCACTGCGGCGGAAGCCGACGTATCGTTCGGCTCGCTGGCGTCGGGGTTCATGGAGAAGCCGGATACGAGACGATACGGAATCGTCGATCCTCTTGCATGGTCCGGCATCTGCGTGAGCAGCCAGTTGCGGCCCTTCTTCACCGGCCACTGCGCCAGCACGCCCTCCGGAGTCGTCTTCTCCGGCGGAATCGCTTTGCCGTCGGAGCCGTACAGCGAGAATTTGCCATTGTCGCCGGACAGGCTGAACACGCCGTCATACATCGCCTCGAAAACGAACCAGTCCGCTTCCGACCTTCCTTCCCATACTCCGGCCACCTCCGCCCCGAGCGGAAACTCGCTCGCGCGGGCTCGCGAGTTGTTCGACTCCCGCCAATCGAGCGTGTCGTCAGCGAGCAGCGCCTTCGTCGCCGACACTAGCCCGTATCCGGTATTTGGAGCCCAGGGACGAAGCACGTTTAACGGTGTTGCCGATCTGCGCAGCGTCTCGCGTATGCGAAGCGGCTTCCAATCCGGATGGGCGGCCTTCAGCATCGCCGCTACTACGGCGATCTGCGGAGCGCCCATAGACGTGCCCTCCATCTCGATGCCCCCGCCGCCGATCGCCATCGTCTGTACCCGCCACGGGGCCCCAATGTCGTTCTCCGGTCCGGCGGTCGACGACGAGACAGCCCGATTACCTTCGATGCCGACGACGGAGAGGACGCTTGGATAAGCGGCCGGGTACTGAACGGCGGCCGCCTCTCCGAAGATGGCTGCATCGTTGCCGCTGGCGGCAATGAGCAGCACGCCCTGGCTTTCCGCATAAGCGACCGCATCCCGCAGAGTGAGCGCATCCCTCCTGAGACCCAGGGAAAGCACGATAATGTCGGCTCCTTGGTTTACCGCTAGACGGATGCCCTGCGTCAGCTTCTCCTCGTTGCCCGCGCCGAATTCGTCGAGCGCCTTGACGGGCAGCAGCTTGCCCTTCCAACGGCCCCGCCCCGGCGAGAACTCCCCGACTCTGGCCGCCGTCGCGATCACCCCTGCGACCGCCGTCCCATGCCCGTTGTCGTCCTGGGCGGATTTGCGGCTGTCGATCAGATTGATGCCCGGCAGCAGATAGGGCTTGAGCTCCGGGTGTTGATAATCGATCCCCGTATCAATAATCGCGATCGTCGACGTGACATCGCGATCCAGCAGCGCCCAAGCCTCCGAGATGCCGATCGTTTTGATAAACTCAGGATCAGGCGCAATGAGAGCCGGCGCGTTCCGGATAACATCCGTTCCGATCGCTTGGGTATGTACGTTCGACTGCGCCTTCGTGACTTTTGTATCCGAGATCGGAGAAACGAACACGACAGAACCGCATAGGAGAGCGGACAGAGCCGTCAGCGCGATCCGTCTGCCCGTTCCGAGCGAACGTGCTCCCGCGCCGTAGCGATTGCCTTTTCTGACCATCGCAGCATCCCCACCTTCCGCAACGGTTGCGTTTCCTTATTATTGTATCAGGCCCGATTGACATATTTCTGATATCGTTTACTCTTTCGATTTTTGACGACCAATTCCCTGCTTTTTGCGAAAAAATCGGGACTAAGGTCGCAATTTGTCATTCTATTAGGAAAAAGCCGCCGGAACGGATGCGTTCCGGCGGCTTGACGGGATTCAGCCTGCTAGCCTCTTGGAATTAAAAAGTCGACCTGAATCGAGAACAAGCCGTCGATCCAGTTGAGAATCGGCACGGGCAGGAACCCGAGCGCGAGCGTCGCGACCGCGCAGATCCAGATCGTGATCGCGGCCGGTCCCGTCAGCTTGATGCCCGAATCCGTTTCTCCGCTTCTCATGTACATCTGCCGGATCAGCGTGAAGTAGACCGCATACGAGACGACCGTCGTCACGAGCAGAATGGCCGCCAGCCAGTACGTCTTCGTCTGGATCGTGCCGAACAGAATAAACAGCTTGCCGAAAAATCCGCCAGTCACCGGCAGCCCTGCCAGCGAGCAGAGCAGCACGGTCATCGCCGCCGCCGTCCACGGAGCCCGGTGGTACAGTCCCGCGAAGCCGGACACCGTCTCGTTGCCGGTCTCCCGGGTCACGAGCAGCAGCACGGAGAAGGCCCCGATATTCATGAAGGCGTAGGCGATCAAGTAATAGACGAACTCCGAGAACATCGACGTATGCAGCTCCGCAAACCCGAGAGCGAGCGGAGTCAGCAGAATGCCGGCATTCGCCACACCGGACAGAGCCAGCAGCCTCTTGACGTTGCGCTGGCGAAGCGCTCCCGCCGTGCCGACGATCATCGCGGCGGCAGCCAGCACGCTCAGGCCGAGGAATACGTCCTGCTGAAGATAAGATTCGCTCGCCGGAACGAAATACGCCGAATTCATAAAAATGCGATACAGCATCGCAAACGCCGCGCCCTTGGCCACGACGGCCAGGAACGCCGTCACCGGCGTCGGCGCCCCTTGATAGACGTCCGGCGACCACGCATGGAACGGAGCCAGCGCCAGCTTAACCGCGAAGCCCGCAATCATCAGGAAAAAGCTGACGTAGAGCAGCATTTCGGCGTTCTGCAGCGCGAAGCCGAGTCCCTCCCGGATTTCGACGACGTTGGTCGAACCCGTCACACCGTACAGGAAGGACATGCCGTACAAGATGAAAGCCGAAGCCGTGCCTCCGACGACGAAGTATTTGAACGCCGCCTCGCCGGACAATCGATTCCTTTTCCGCACGCCCACCAGAATGTAGGAGGTAATGCTGAGAAGCTCCAGGCCGACGAACAGCGTAATCAAGTCTCCGGACGAGGCCATGACCATCGCGCCCAGCGCCGCCGGAAGCACAAGAGAATACATCTCTCCTTTGATCGGGACGTCTTCGTCCTTCACCGCTCCAAGCGATGAGAAGACGATAAAAGCGGACGCCCCGAGGAACATGAGCTTCAAGACATTCCCAAAGTCGTCGATGCGATAGCTTCCGGCCAGCAGCTGAACGGCTCCCGATTCGCCGCCGTTCGTCTCGTTCATCAGCAGAACGACGAACACGCCCGATACGAGCAAGCCGACCAGCGTCAGCCAGCCGATTACGTTCTGGTTGACCCTCCGGGGAAGAATCAGATCCAGCAAAGTCAGAACGACGGCAAACCCGGTCAAGATCAGTTCGGGGGTCACGTACCACAAATCGCTCCACGTTAAAGCGAGCTTCGTTTCCATGTTATCCCCCCACCCTCGTCTGTAATTGTTCCAGCAGCCCGCCGAAGCCGTTCTGCATCAGATCCGTCAGCAGCGAAGGATAGACGCCCAGCAGAACGATCAGCGCCGACAGAGCGACCATCGGCAGCGCTTCGACAAAGCGGGCGTCCTTCAGCCCGCTATATTTCTCCGGCATTTCTCCGTAGGTGATGGAGAGAACGCTGCGCAGCACATAGATCGCGGCGAACAGAATGCCCAGCACGCCGACCGCCGTCAACGCCTTCATCGATCCGAACAGCCCCAGGAACGAGAGAAATTCGCCAACGAAGCCCGACAGTCCCGGCAGTCCGAGAGAGGCGAGTCCCGCAAGCAGCAGAATGCCGGACATGAACGGCATCGCTTTGGCGAGTCCCCCCAGCTCGCCCAGCTCCGTCGTCCCCGTGCGCTCGTAGATGCTGCCTACGACCAGGAAGAGCAGCGCGGAGATCAAGCCGTGAGACACCGATTGGAAGATCGCGCCCTGCAGGCCGACCTCTCCCAGCGAGGCGATGCCCAGCAGCACGATGCCCATATGGCTAATGCTCGAGTAGGCGAGAACCAGCTTGAATTCGGTCTGCACACAGGCGAGAATCGCCCCGTACAAAATGTTCACGACGCCGAGAACGGCGAACACCGTCGTCCACGAATGCGCCTGCTCGGGAAACAGATGCAGAGCGAAGCGAATCAATCCGTAGACGCCCATCTTCAGCAAAATGCCCGAGTGGATCATGACGACCGCAGGAGGCGCTTCGGTATGGACCTTCAGCATCCACGTATGGAACGGGAAGATCGGCACCTTGATTCCGAAGGCGACCAGCAGCAGCAGGAACGCCGCCCAGCGCATGTTTTCCGACAGGAACCAGCCGTAGTACTTCATCTGCTCCGTATCGGTATTCGCGAACGCGTTCGCGTCTCCCAGGTTGTTCAGCAGAGTATCGTAGTTGCCGGAAAACGTCCAGTTCATCCCGTCGACGGAGCTGAAGCCGAGCGTAGCGACAAGAAGAAGGAACGCCAGCAGCATAGCCGCCGAACCCAAGCCGTTATAGACGAGAAAACGGGTCGCCGCCTTCTCCCGGCCGTAGTACCCCCAGATGCCGATCAGGAAGAACATCGGGATTAGCGTCACTTCGAAGAAGATAAAGAACAAGACCAGATCCCGGGCCAGGAAAACGCCGTAAATGCCCGTTAAAAGCAGCAGGAACAAGGCATAATAAGTTTTCCGGCGCTTGCGGATATGAACGGACGCGAGCGCCGACATCGTCGAGACGATGCTTGTCAGCAGCAGCAGCGGCATGGAGATGCCGTCCACCGACAGATGATATTCGAAGCTTAGCTTCAGCGATGCGATTCCTCCGCCAAGTCCCTCGATGTTCAGCGGAATCGCCAACCAGGTTAGCCGTTCCTCGAAGGCCCCTCCGCCTGCGGCCGGCTGGTAAGACGCATACAGCCACAGGGTCAGGAGAAGCGGGATAACCGTAAAAGCGATCGCCGTCCCTCGCAGCCAGTTTCCTCTGCCTCCGGGCAGCAAGAGCACGAGGAACGCGCCGACCAGCGGCGCAAACGTAATCAGGGAAAGAATCGGCAGGTTCTCCGGCATTACCAGAACCTCCTTCCGGCAATCGCGAGCATAAGTACGACGATGCCGATGACAGCGGTCAGAGCGTAAGCTTGAACCTGCCCGCTCTGCAGCCTCGTATTCAGCCGGCCGACCCCGGCTACCGCATAGCCGGACAGCCGGACCAGGCCGTCGACGACGTGCTCGTCGAACAGCTCGAGCAGCCTGCCGAGCCCGTGCAGCGGTTTAACGAACGCCGCTTGATAAAGCTCGTCGATATAATATTTTCGTTCCAGCACGCGAACGAGACCGGGAACGCGAGACGAGACCGCGTCTCTGCGAATCGTGCCCTTGGCGTACATCAGCCAGCCGATGTAAAGGCCCAGAAGGCCGACCGCCGCCGATACGATCATCACCAGAGCGCTGACGTGATGCTCCGCGTCCGTTCCGAGCAGCCAGCCGCCCAGCCAGCCGCTGAAGGGCGTCTCCACGAAGCCGGCGATGACGGCCAGAACCGCTAGCGCGATCAGCGGAATCTTCATAACCGAAGGAGATTCATTGGCCGCTTGCCCCTCTCTCGGCTTGCCCGCGAAGACGAGGAAGAACAGCCTTGCCATGTACAGAGCGGTGAAGAACGCCGCGACCAGTCCGACGACGAACAGAAGCGGCTGCCGCTCCAGGGCGGCGGTCAGGATCGCGTCCTTGGACCAATAGCCGGATAGCGGCGGAATGCCCGACAGCGCCAACGCTCCGATGCCGAACGTCCATGCGGTGATCTTCATCTTGCCGCCCAGGCCGCCCATCTCCCGGATGTCCTGCGTATGTACGCTATGGATAACGCTGCCCGCTCCGAGAAACAGCAGCGCCTTGAAGAAGGCGTGCGTGAACAGATGGAACATCGCTCCCGTGACGGAGCCGACGCCCAGCGCCAGCATCATGTAGCCCAACTGGCTGACCGTGGAGAAGGCCAGAATCCGCTTGATATCGTTCTGCGCCGCAGCGATCGTCGCCGCGAAGATCGCCGTGAACGCGCCGACGATCGCGACCGTATTCATCGCAACCTGCGACGCCTCGAAAATATCGAACGTCCGCGCCACCAGAAACACGCCGGCCGCGACCATCGTCGCCGCGTGGATCAAGGCGCTGATCGGCGTCGGCCCTTCCATCGCATCCGGCAGCCAGACGTGCAGCGGGAACTGCCCGGACTTGCCGACGGCTCCAAGGAAGATCAGCAGCGCGATCAATGTCGTTATGCCGGTGGAGATGACGCCGCCCTGCGTGTCGAACACGTTATGCAGCGACGTAAAGTCCAGAGCGTGTCCCGGCATGTACCAGAACAGCAGCAGAATCGCGATCAGGAGGCCCAGGTCGCCGATCCTCGTGACGATAAAAGCTTTCTTGGCCGCTGCCCGCGCTTCCGGCTTCCGGTACCAGAATCCGATCAGCAGGAAGGAGCAGACCCCGACGAGCTCCCAGAAAATATAGAAGGTGAGAAGATTGTCGGAGAGCACCAGACCCAGCATAGAGCCAGTGAACAAAGCGACATAGGCGTAGAAGGTCGAGATTCTGTCGTCTTCCTTCATATATCCCTGCGAGTACAGATTGACCAGGAACGCCACCAGCGTGACGACGACCAGCATCAGCGTGGACAGGTTCGTCACCTCGAAGCCGGCCGTCAGCTTCACGCTGCCGATCTCGATCCATTCGAATGACTGGCTGAACTCCGGAGCATTGCCCGATACTCTCTCTACGGCGAGGCACGCGGCGAACGCCAGCGAGACGAGAGACGCGATCGTGCCGATCCAGGCCCCCGCTCTTCTTAACGCCTTGCCGGCCGCCGTCAGAATAAGAAACGCTGCGATCGGAAACAACGGAATGAGCCAGGCGTATTCGGTAAAGAAGGTGTTCATGAAGTTACCTCCTCAACTCGTCGAATTCGTCCACGTTCACCGTAACCCGGCTGCGATAGAAGACGATCAGGATCGCAATGCCGACCGCGGCCTCCGCCGCCGCGACCGAGATAGTGAACAGGGAGAAGATTTGCCCCGTCAGCGACGGGAGCGCTCCGTATTTGGAGAAAGCGATCAGGTTGAGGTTCGCGGCGTTAAGCATCAGCTCGATCGAGATCAGCACGATGATCGCGTTGCGCTTCGTCAGCACCCCGTACAGCCCGATGCAGAACAAGACCGCCGCCAGCGTCAAGTAGGAGGACAGCATGCTCATTCCTCCCCCTCCTCTCTTTTCGCCAGAGCGATCGCTCCGATGAAGGCAACCGTCAGCAGAACGGAGGTCAGCTCGAACGGTATCGCGTATTTCGTGAACAGCAGAAGTCCGATTTCTTGCGTATTATTTTCCGCGAGAGCGGCCGGCTCGGCCGGAAAGCTCGAGTTGCGAATCGAGAAGAACAGAATGCCGAACAGGCTGATGCAGCCGACCGCCGCCAGCGTCTCCAGCAGCGGCCTCGGCGGCTCCCGCCCTTCTCCGTCGTGCTTCGTCATCATAATGCCGAAGATCATCAGAATCGTAATCGCGCCGACGTACAGAAGCACTTGAACGAAGGCGAGAAACTCCGCTTCCAGCACGACGTACAGTCCGGCCAGGGAAATGAAGGTGAAAGCGACCGACAGCGTCGTATGCACGACCTTCGTAAAATTGATGGCTAGCACCGCTCCGACGATCGCGCATACGGACAGGAGGAAAAAGGCGACGAATTCCCCCGTGAGCTCGATGTTAAAGTTGAACACCGTTTACTTGGCGCCTCCTTTCGGAGAGCCGATGTTGTTGTTGTCCAGCCGAATGTTCTTATTGTTGTCGAACAGCCACTGTTTGTCCTTGAACAGTTCGTCCCGGCTGTAAGCCGCCAGCTCGAAATTGTTCGTCATGACGATCGCCTCGGTCGGACAAACCTCCGTGCACAGATCGCAGAGGATGCAAATCTCGAAGTTGACGTCGAACGTGTCGATGACCTTCCCTTTCTTCTCCGGATCCGGGTTGGGCTTGCCCGACAGCGTGATGCAGTCGGTCGGACAGATGCGCGCGCACTGGTTGCACACGATGCATTTGTCGGGTTCGAAGTACTGAATTCCGCGAAACCTCTCCGGCATCTGGATCGGGATGTCGGGATACGCGTACGTCACCTTCTTTGTCCCCATCGTTTTCAGGGTCACGCCTAGTCCTTTGAGCATGCCTTTCATGGCGACCGCCCTCCTATCCCATCAATTCTAAACCGATTGCCGTCAAGAAAACATTAAGAATCGCCAGCGGCAGCAGCACCTTCCACGCCATTCCCATCAGTTGGTCGACGCGAAGCCGGGGGAACGTCGCCCGCAGCCAGAACAGGAAGAAGACGATAAAGGCAAACTTCAGGAAAAACCAGACCAGCTCCGGTATAAAATCAAGCTGCGGCAACGGCGCGTTCCAGCCCCCGAGAAACAAAATCGTCGTCAGGCAGGCGATGGCGTACACATAGATGTATTCCGACAGCATGAAAAACGCGAAGCGGAATCCGCTGTATTCGACGTGATAACCGGCGACCAGCTCGGATTCCGCCTCCGGCAGGTCGAACGGCGTGCGGTTCAGCTCGGATACCGCCGCGATGATGAAGATGCCGAAGCCGAGAATTTGCGGCAGGAAGTTCCAATGCCAGAAATATCCGCTCTGCGCCAGCACGATCTCCCGAAGATTCAGACTGCCGGTCATCATGACGACGCCTACGACCGACATGACGAGCGGAACCTCGTAGCTGATCATCTGCGCGGCCGACCGCATGCCCCCGAGCAGAGAATACTTGTTATTGGACGCCCAGCCGGCGATGACGATCGCGATCGTCGTAATTCCGGACAGCGCGATGTAATAGAGGAAGCCCACGTTCAGATCGGCAAACTGCAAATTCATCGAGTAAGGTATAAAAGCCAGCACCAGAAACGAAGGAATGAAGGCAAGCACCGGCGCCAGGATGAACAATCCCCGGTCGGCCTTGCGCGGAATCGTATCCTCCTTCAGCAGCAGCTTGGCGACGTCGGCCACCGTCTGCAGCAGTCCGAGCGGCCCCGTGCGGTTCGGTCCTTTGCGATACTGCATCCAGCCGATGACCTTGCGCTCGAAGTAGATCGCGTACGTGACGAACACGATCACGACTGCCAGCACGCCGATTCCCCCCGCGACGAAGATCGCCGCGTTGCCCCAGCTCAAGGGCTCATCCCAGAAGCGTTGCATCAGCAGTCAACCTCCCCAAGCACGATATCGATCCCGCCGAGAATCGTCACGAGGTTCGTCATGCTCTCGCCGACGAGCAGCTTGGGCAGGATTTGCAGATTAACGAACGACGGCCTGCGAAATTTGAGCCGATACGGCTCCGCCTTGCCTTTGGATACGATGTGGCAGCCGATCTCCCCGCGAGGCGACTCGATGCGGACATAGATCTCGCCGGCCGGAGGCCGGATGACGCGGGGAACCTTCCCCATCGTCTCTCCCTCGCCCGGAAATTGCTCCAGCGCCTGCTCCAGAATGCGCAGACTCTGCTCGATCTCCGCGACGCGAATTTGGTAGCGGTCGTAGCAATCTCCGTTCTTGCCGACCGGCACGTCGAACTGGAAACGGTCGTACAGACTGTACGGCTCCGCCTTGCGCAGATCCCATTGTACGCCCGTGCACCTCAGATTCGCTCCGGACAAGCCGTAGCTGATGGCCGTCTCGGCGTCGTATCGGCCGATCCCCTTCACCCGCGACAGGAAAATCTCGTTGCCGCTGACCAGATTGTGATATTCGTCCAGACGGTAGTGCATATCCTTGACGAACGTCTTGACGCGGTCGATCCAGCCTTCGGGCGCGTCCCATTTTACCCCGCCGACCCGCATATAATTGTAGGTCAGCCTGGCGCCGCACAGTTCATTGAACAGCCCCAGTACGCGCTCCCGGTCGCTGAACGCGTACAGGAACGGACTAAGGGCTCCGATGTCCAGCAAATAAGTTCCCCACCAGACGAGATGGCTGGCGACCCGCTGAAGCTCCATGACGATCAGGCGCAGAAACTCCGCCCGTTCCGGTATTTCCAGTCCCATCATCTTCTCTACCGCATGACAGAGAACGTAGTTGTTCGTCATCGCCGAGACGTAGTCCATCCGGTCGGTGTAAGGAACGATTTGCGTGAAGTTCAAGTTCTCCGCCAGTTTCTCCGTACCGCGATGCAGATACCCCATCACAGGGGTGGCTTCCGTGATGATTTCCCCGTCCAGCTTGACGATGATCCGAAACACGCCGTGCGTGCTCGGATGCTGAGGACCAACGTTAAGCAGCAGCTCTTCAGTACGAATCACGTAATCTTACACCTCCGGGTCCAGCGGAACGTAGTCTTTGCGAAGCGGATGTCCGACCCAGTCGTCGGGCATCATGATGCGTCTAAGATCCGGATGGCCCGGGAAGTCGACGCCCAGCAGATCGTAGATCTCTCTTTCGTTCCAGTTCGCCGTCTCCCAGACGGGAGTGACGGAAGCGACCGAAGGATGCTCGCGGTCCGCGCGGACCTTCACGCAATAGCCTTCGCGAGCGTTCATATTCCAAGGATAATAGACGACTTCCATATAAGTCTCGTAATCTACTCCGGATACGTTGCGCAAATAGTTGCAAGCGAGCTCCGCGTGGTCGCGGAACAGCCTCGCCGCTTGCGCCCACCGCTCGTTTTTGACGACCAGCGTCGGCAGATGATCGTTCGCTTCGTTGATATAAGCTTCCTCCACCGCGTCGTCCGCGATCAGCTCGCGCAGCAGCGCCGCAACCCGATCGAGCCGGGGCTGGTTCGGCGACGGGGGCTTGGGCGGCTCTTCGGCTCCCGAGCCTTCTCCGTCGCCCGCCGCTTTGGCGGGAGCGCCTCCTTGCGAAGCTTGAGCGGCTTGCGCCGCAGCCTGAGCCGCTGCCGCCTTGGCCGCTTCGCGCGCTTCCAGCGCGGCTTTGCGCCTGGCCGCCTTCTCCTCGTCCGTCTCCTTCCGGCGAGGCGGCGGCGCTTCTCCCTCGCCTGCCGCCGCCGGAGGAGCCGGGGTCGCCGGCTCGGCCGCTTTCTCTGCCGCTGGCTCCGCCGGCTTCTCGGGCGGCGCGGACGCGGCCGGCTGCGGCGCTGCCTGCGACGCCTCTTCCGCCGCCGATTCAGCCTGAGGGGCCTCTGCTAAAGCCGCCGACTCTTGCTGCTCCAACTGGGCCGTCGAGTGCTCTTGCGAATCGGGAGGCTTCGTCCCCTCGGCCGCCGGCATATTCGGATCAGGAGCTTCGTCCCGCTTATTCTCCTCGCTCATTGGCCGACCACCTGCTTCCCGGTTTTCGCCTCGTAGCGAATTTTCGCCTGCAGCTTGTTAATCCCGTAGATCAGTGCGGCGGGATTCGGCGGGCAGCCGGGGATATAGACGTCGACGGGAACGATCTGGTCCACGCCCTTCACGACCGAGTAGGACTTTACGTAAGGCCCGCCCGCTGTCGCGCAAGATCCCATCGCGATGACCCATTTGGGCTCGGGCATCTGATCGTATAGGCGCTTGAGCAGCGGCGCCATTTTCTTGGTCACCGTGCCCGAGACGATCATGACGTCGGCCTGCCGGGGCGACGTCCGGAACATAACGCCAAAGCGGTCCAGATCGTAATGCGCACCGCCCGCGGCCATCATCTCGATTGCGCAGCATGCCAAACCGAAGGTCAGCGGCCACAGCGAATTGCTGCGCGCCCACCCCTTCAACTGTTCAATGGTGCCAAAGAAAACGTTGCGCTCCACTTCCTTCCGGTCCTCCGGGGATACGTTCGCTAAATCGAGTTCCATTTGAACACCTTCTTTCTCCATGCATACACAAGGCCGACGAGCAGCAAGCCCGCGAAAATCAGCATCTCGACTAACGCAAATAGACCAAGCTTATTGTAAGCTACGGCCCAAGGGTACAAAAATACGGTTTCTACATCGAATACGACAAACATAAGCGCGTACAAATAATACCGGACGTTAAAGCGGATCTGGCTGTCTCCTACAGGCTCGTTGCCGCTCTCGTAGGTGGTCATCTTCTCTTCGGTAGGCTTTCGGGGCCTAAGGACGGAGCCGAGCCACAATACGAAAATCGGAAACAAAATACCTAGAGCGAGGAAGACGGTAACAATGACGTATGAGTTGATATAATTGTCCACTGCAACGCCTCCGCAAACGGTAAATTTACCCCATAATTATAACAAATGCTCCCAATCAAGTCCATGGAAAAAGCGTTTTCATTGGTAACGGACGGAAATCGTCGACCGTTCGAGCGCCGCTAGAAAACGCACTTTTCGGATGTAGAATGACGGGAATGGGGCGTCAGCCAACGGTCTCTCTACAGTCATCTATATGCTCTTCCCGTCCCTCCTAGTCGTCCGATTCGCGCTCCAAAGCCGGGCGACCTCGCCCCGTACGTCCAAGCCGAGGCAAAAACCGCCAAGCGTTCGCCGGGCGGTTCTCCTGTTGTTTTTCGTGTTAGGCCAGCGTCGATCTCAGCATCCAGACCTGCTTTTGAAGCTCCTCCACCTGCCCGGTCAGCATATCCGAAGTCGCCGTATCCTCGGCAGATTCCGCGATTGCCGCCGAGTCTTTCAGACCCTGGATCAGTTCCTTCAGATCCTCAATCGTCGCTGTAAGCATATCGTTCTCGCTTCTTGCTTTGTCCGCTTCCTTGATCGTGGCGTGCGTCAAAAACTCCTTCATCGTCGACACCGGGCTGCCCTCGATCGAGAGTATTCTCTCCGCCAGCTCATCCAGCTTGACAGCGGCCATCTCGTAAAGCTCCTCAAACTTGGCATGAAGCACCGGAAAATGCGGCCCCTTCACATACCAGTGATAATGGTGAAGCTTAATATACAGCACCGCCCAATTCGACAGCTGAACGTTCAACGAATCCGTTAACGTGCTCATTCCAGCTCCTCCTTCTTCAGACTTTTCCTGCCTGCCTATAATGTACCCCTCCTTGTCAAAAAGAATCAGTGAGATCAGTCACTGGGGCGCGTGCTTATCCCATTCGCTCGGAATCGGCGCCGCCTTCCCTCCTTTCGCCATAATCCCGTTCGCTCAGAATCCACGCCGCCTTCCCATCCTGTCGCCATATCCCGTTCGCTCAGAATCAACCGCCGCCTTCCCCTCCTGTCGCCATAATCCCGTTCGCTCAGAGTCCACGCTGCCTTCCCATCCTGTCTCCATAATCCCGTTCGCTCAGAATCCACGCTGCCTTCCCCTCCTGTCGCCATATCCCGTTCGCTCAGAATCAACCGCCGCCTTCCCCTCCTGTCGCCATAATCCCGTTCGCTCAGAGTCTACGCTGCCTTCCCTCCTGTCGCCATATCCCGTTCGCTCAGAATCAACCGCCGCCTTCCCCTCCTGTCGCCATAATCCCGTTCGCTCAGAGTCTACGCTGCCTTCCCTCCTGTCGCCATAATCTCGTTCGCTCAGAGTCCACGCCGCCTTCCCATCCTGTCTCCATAATCCCGTTCGCTCAGAGTCCACGCCGCCTTCCCATCCTGTCTCCATAATCCCGTTCGCTCAGAGTCCACGCCGCCTTCCCATCCTGTCTCCATAATCCCGTTCGCTCAGGTTCACCCATACTCCCCCCCAATGTTGTCAGATCAAGCTGTTGTCGTATGCGATCGACGGCGAGCATCCCCCCTTCAACGTCTAACGGTTGCAGTGGCGCTTAATCAATCGTTTTCTCGAAAAACAAAAAGCTAACGGTTGCCACAGCGCTTATTTGGGGGGTATCGAGCGAAACGGCGCGTGTTCAGGTAAAATAGCGGCGATTGCAACCGTTAAAATCTCTATATTGCGAAAACGGCACGATTAGCGTCGCTGGCAACCGTTACGTTAGCTGTGTGGCGTGTGTTGGCCCGAGTGAGAGTGTGTTGGCGTAGGTTGGATCGAGTTGACGTGGGCTGGCGTGGATTGGTGGGCTAGCGCGGGTTGGTATGAGCTATACAGATTTCCATGAGCGACGAGGATACGAGCAGCATGCAGACTTCCATGAACGATGGGGATACGAGCAGCATACAGACGTCCATGAGCGATGGGGATACGAGCTGCATGCAGACGTCCATGAGCGACGGGGATACGAGCAGCATGCAGACTTCCATGAGCGACGGGGATACGAGCAGCATGCAGACCGTCCATGAGCGATGGGGATACGAGCAGCATACAGATTTCCATGAGCGACGGGGATACGAGCAGCATACAGACGTCCATGAGCGACGGGGATACGAGCAGCATACAGACGTCCATGAGCGACGGGGATACGAGCAGCATACAGACGTCCATGAGCGACGGGGATACGAGCAGCATGCAGACTTCCATGAGCGACGGGGATACGAGCTGCATGCAGACGTCCATGAGCGACGGGGATACGAGCAGCATACAGACTTCCATGAGCGATGGGGATATGAGCAACGCGCAGGCGTCCATGAGCGATGGGGATACCGAGCAAGCGCACCGCCTCGTTCCGCGGCTGAACTAGAGACGGGCCGCGCTTCCGCCCAAAGCAAAACAAGCCGTCCGGAGGAGATAGAATCTCCAGCCGAACGGCTTGCGAACGAATCGAATCTTCTTATTGCTTCTCGACCGCTTCCAGCCGAGCCATAGCCCGCTGCAGCGCCATTTCGGCGCGCACGGCGTTGATCTCCGCCTGCTTCTGCGCCAGACGGCGCTCTGCGCGCTCCTTGGCAAGACGGGCGCGGGAGACGTCGATATCCGCGCCAAGCTCCGCGGCATCGGCCAGAATGACGACCTTGTCTTTACGCACTTCCATGAATCCGCCATGAACGGCAATCGTCTCGCTCGAATTGCCGATCTTGACTTTCACCGGAGCCACTTTCAGCGGCGTAACCAGAGGAATATGGTTCGGCAGAACGCCAAGCTCTCCGTCCACGCCTCTGGCGACGACCATATTCACGTCTTTCTCGTAAACCTTGCGCTCCGGAGTGACGATCTCCAACCTTAAGGTACTCATATCGATCCCTCCAAACCGGCCGCCGGATTACACCTCAGCAGCAAGCTTCTTCGCTTTCTCGACCGCTTCCTCGATGACGCCGACGTTGTGGAAAGCCGGCTCCGGAAGATGGTCGTACTTCCCTTCGAGGATTTCCTTGAAGCTGCGGATCGTTTCTTTGATCGGAGCATAGACGCCCGGAATGCCGTTGAACGCCTCTGCGACGTGCAGCGGTTGGGACAGGAACAATTGCACGCGGCGAGCGCGGTGCACGACTTGCTTGTCTTCGTCGGACAGCTCGTCCATCCCGAGGATGGCGATAATGTCTTGAAGCTCCTTGTAGCGCTGCAGCAGCTTCTTCACGCCCTGTGCCACGTTGTAGTGCTCTTCGCCAACGATTTCCGGAGCGAGAATCCGGGAGGAAGACGCCAGCGGATCAACCGCCGGGAAGATCCCCATCGCGGCAATGTTACGCTCCAGGTTCGTAGTGGCGTCCAAGTGAGCGAACGCCGTAGCCGGAGCCGGGTCCGTATAGTCGTCCGCCGGAACGTAGATCGCTTGGATCGACGTGACGGAGCCTTTTTTCGTAGAGGTGATCCGCTCTTGCAGTTGACCCATCTCGGTAGCCAGCGTCGGTTGGTAACCAACCGCGGAAGGCATACGGCCGAGGAGGGCGGATACTTCCGAGCCCGCTTGGGTAAAGCGGAAAATGTTGTCGACGAACAGAAGAACGTCGCGGCCCTCTTGATCGCGGAAATATTCCGCCATCGTCAGACCCGTCAGGGCAACGCGCATACGCGCGCCCGGAGGCTCGTTCATCTGGCCGAACACCATCGCCAGCTTCGCGATAACGCCGGATTCCGTCATCTCGTGGTACAGGTCGTTCCCTTCCCGGGTACGCTCCCCTACGCCCGCGAATACGGAGATCCCGCCGTGCTCGGATGCGATGTTATGAATCAGCTCCTGCATGAGAACCGTCTTGCCGACGCCCGCGCCGCCGAACAGACCGATCTTTCCGCCCTTGGTGTAAGGAGCCAGCAGGTCGACGACCTTGATGCCCGTCTCGAGCATTTCCGTCTGGGTCGTCAGTTCTTCGAACGACGGAGCCGGACGGTGAATCGGATTCGTGCTCGTGCGGTCGACCGTTCCTTGTCCGTCGATCGGGTCGCCCAGTACGTTGAATACCCGGCCCAGCGTCGCCGGTCCGACCGGGATCGTAATCGGAACGCCCAGATCTACAGCTTCCATCCCTCTGACCAACCCGTCCGTAGAAGACATGGCCACTGTCCGGACGAGGTTGTCGCCGAGGTGCGTCGCCACTTCAACCGTCAGGTTGACTTCGACGCCGCTATCGGTTTTTGCTTCGATTTTAATCGCATTGAGAATGTCAGGCAGGTGACCGTGGTCGAACTCGATGTCGACAACCGGCCCCAAGACCTGGACAACGCGTCCTTTGCTCATGGATTTACCTCCTAAAATGGTGCGATCAACGAGCTCCGCCCCTGGCGTCTGCGGTTGATCCGCACAAATGGTGCGATCAACGAGCGACGCCTCGGGCCACTGCGGTGATTGCCACTGTTGCTGCGATCAACGAGCCGCGCCTTCGGGCCCCGCGCTTGATCGTCACGGTCCAATTGAGTTCATGCCCTGGGGGCGGGAAACCAATCGTCACGAATGTTATTGCTGTGCGTTCGCTCCGGCAACGATCTCGGAGATTTCCTGCGTGATAGCCGCCTGACGGGCACGGTTGTAGTGCAGCGTCAGCTCCGCGATCATCTTCGTCGCATTTTTCGTCGCGTTGCCCATCGCCGTCATCCGAGCCCCGAATTCGCTGGCCTTGCCTTCCAGCACCGCGCTGAAGACCAGCGTCTCGGCGTACCTCGGCAGCAAGACGTTAAGCACCTCTTCGGCCGAAGGCTCGTATTCGTAGTCGTTATTGCTCTCGGACGAAGTCATGTCGCTGAGAGGCAGAAGCCGCTTAAGCGTCGGAATCTGGACGATCGCGTTGCGGAACTCGTTGTAAGCCAAGTACAGCTCGTCGTACGTTCCGGCTTCGAAGCCTGCGACCGCCTTTTCCGCAACCTCCTTGATGTCGGAGAACTTCGGCGAGTCGGACAACCCGGTCACCTGGTCCACCAGCGGAACTCCCCGGCGCGCGAAGAAATCGCGCCCCTTGCGCCCGATGGCGAAGACCGCATACTCCTCTGGAGATTGGTGGTTCTCCTTGATCGTCTGCAGCACTTTTCGCAAAATGTTGGCGTTGTAGCCTCCGGCAAGCCCGCGGTCGGACGTGATGACCAGGTAGGCGGTCCGCTTGATCGGACGGCTTTGGAGCATCGGGTGCTTGCTGCCTCCCGAAGCCGAGGCGATGCTGGAGACGACTTCCTTCAATTTATCCGTGTAGGGACGGGAGGAGACCGCTGCCTCTTGCGCTTTTCTAAGCTTGGAGGCCGCGACCAGTTCCATCGCCTTCGTGATTTGCTTCATGCTCTGCTTGCTTCGAATCGAGCGCTTGATTTCGCGCATCCCTTTAGCCAATCGTTTCACCACCTTATTGCCGGGACCGGCTGAGGCCGGTCCGGCCAAAGCTTAATGTGTGTTGCTCGCCGTCGCCCGGCTTATTCCGATACGCTAAAGCTCTTCTTGAATGCCGCGATCGTGTCGATCAGAGCTTGATCGGTCTCCGCCGTCAAGTCCTTCGTATCGCGGATCGACTGGAAGATCTCCGAACGGTTCGCGTCGACATAATTCAGGAATTCCGCCTCGAAGCGGCGAACGTCCTGCACCGGAATCGAATCCAGGTGGCCCTTGGTCACCAAGTAGAGCGACACGACTTGACGCTCGACCGGAAGCGGCTGGTTAACGCCTTGCTTCAGAATTTCAAGCGTGCGGACCCCGCGGTCCAGACGCGATTTCGTAACTTTGTCGAGATCGGAGCCGAACTGCGCGAAAGCCGCCAGCTCGCGGTATTGGGCAAGGTCGGTCTTCAGCGTGCCCGCTACCTTCTTCATCGCTTTGATCTGCGCGGAGCTTCCGACCCGGGATACGGAGATCCCGACGTTAACCGCCGGACGCTGACCGGAGTAGAACAGATCGGATTCCAGGAAAATTTGACCGTCCGTAATGGAAATAACGTTGGTCGGGATATAAGCGGAAACGTCGCCTGCTTGCGTCTCGATAAATGGCAGCGCGGTAATCGAGCCGCCGCCTTTCTCGTCGCTCAGCTTGGCTGCGCGCTCGAGGAGACGGGAGTGCAGATAGAAGACGTCGCCCGGATAAGCTTCGCGGCCCGGAGGACGGCGAAGCAAGAGGGAAAGTTCGCGGTAAGCCGCGGCTTGCTTGGTCAGATCGTCATATACGATCAGAACGTGCTTGCCGTTGTACATGAACTCCTCGGCCATCGATACGCCCGTGTACGGCGCCAGATACAGCAGTGGAGCAGGCTCGGAGGCGTTCGCCGTCACGACGATCGTATAATCGAGAGCGTCGTGCCTGCGCAGCGTTTCGACCAGGCTGCGGACGGTCGATTGCTTCTGACCGATCGCCACGTAGATACAAATAACGCCGTTGCCTTTTTGGTTCACGATCGTGTCGACCGCGATCGTCGTTTTCCCCGTTTGGCGGTCGCCGATGATGAGCTCCCGCTGGCCGCGGCCGATCGGGATCATCGCGTCGATCGCTTTGATGCCAGTCTGCATCGGCTCGTGAACGGATTTCCGGTCCATAACGCCCGGAGCCGGCGACTCGATCGGACGAGTCTTCGTCGTGTGGATAGGGCCGTTGCCGTCAACCGGCTGTCCCAGCGAGTTCACGACGCGTCCGAGCAGCTCTTCGCCGACCGGAACCTGCATGATGCGGCCCGTTCTTTTGACTTGGTCGCCCTCGCGGATGGTCGTATAAGGACCCATGATGACGACGCCGACATTGTCTTCCTCGAGGTTGAGGGCCATGCCGACAATGCCGCCTTCGAATTCGAGCAATTCCCCTGCCATACACTTCTCCAAGCCGTGTACGCGAGCGATTCCGTCTCCGACCTGGATCACGGTGCCCACGTCGACGACTTGAATATCGGATTGGTATTGCTCGATCTGTTTCTTAATCAGAGTGCTGATTTCTTCGGGCCTAATACTCAATTCGTTCACCCCTGTCTCCATTGCTTACAAATGGGAAATGGTATTGTTTATTTCATTAAATCGCTGCCGTTTGCAGCGTTTTGTCCAGACGTTCGAGTTTGCCTCTGAGGCTTCCGTCGTACAGCGTATCGCCGATCCGAACGGTAAGGCCTCCAAGCAGTTGGGGATTCACGCTATTGGTGATCCGTACCTTCTTGCCCAGCAGAGCTCCGAATTTCTCGGCGAGCTTCGTCTGCTCCTCCTGGCTGAGCGGCGCAGGCGAAGTCACGTGCGCGTCTGCGCGGCCGAGCGCTTCTCCGGCCACCTGCAGATACGCGGTCAAAATCGCCGTAAGACTGCCTTCGCGCCCCCGCTCGACGAGCAGGCCGACCGTGTTCATGACGATCGGGGAGACGTCGGCCGCGAAAGCTTGGAACAATACTTGCTTTTTCTTCTCGAGCGTAATGTTGGGAGCCGCGAGAAAAGCGCGAACTTCGGCATTTCCCTCGATGACGTCGACGATCAGCTTCAGCTGCGTCTCGGTCTCGGCCACAAGCCCCTTTTGTTCTGCCGCCTGAAACAGCGCTTTCGCATAGCGCTTGGCGACTACCGTGCCGCGGCTCATGATTTATTCCCTACATTCTGCAGGTATTGATCGACAAGCTCCTTCTGGGATTGCTCGTCGACTTGTTTCTCGATAATCTTGGAAGCGATCAGGACGGACAAGCCGCTGACCTGCGCTTTGAGCGAGGCGACCGCCTTGTTCTTCTCGACCTCGATTTCTTGAAGCGCCGCTTCCTTAAGGCGCTCGGACTCGCTGCGAGCGGTCTGAACGATGTCGTCCGCTTGCTTGGAGCTGGTGATTCTCGCTTGCTCGATAATATCGTAGGCTTCCTTGCGCGCCTGCTGCAGAGCTTGCTTCTGTTCTTCTATGAATTGATCGGCCTCGGCGCGATTTTTCTCGGCGCTGTTCAGTTGCTCCTTAATCATCTCGCGGCGCTTCTCCATGATGCTGAACAACGGACCGAATGCATACTTATTGAGAAGCACGTACAGAATGCCGAACGCGATGATCGCGAATACGAACGATTCCCATTTGAAATCCATAGTTGCACTCCTTTCCGTAATCTGTCCCTACCTGATTAAACAACGATGGCGTGGAGGGCTTTGGCCTTCCCCGCCATGCTGGTTTGTACGATTCGATTAGGCGCTGAAGAAAGCCAAGAAGCCGATAACGACGCCGATGATCGGCACGACTTCGACGATACCTACGCCGATGAACATCGTCGTTTGGAGCTTGCTTGCAGCGTCCGGCTGACGAGCGATGCCTTCAACCGTTTTGGAGACGATCATACCGTTACCGAAACCTGCGCCGATAGCGCCCAGTCCTACTGCGATTGCTGCTGCCAATACTTCCATTGTGTAAATCCTCCTCATTATTCGTGAAATAATAGTTTATCGACACCATTGGCTCGCTAGGCGGCCGGCATCATTAGTGCTCGTGTTCTTCGTGAATGACCGCCTGCGAGATGTAAACCATTGTCAAGATGGTGAACAGGAAAGCCTGAATCGCGCCGACGAATATACTGAAGCCTTGCCAGATGGCGAGGAACGGAATGCCGACCCAGCCGAGCATCAGAATCGTCGCGATCAGCACTTCGCCCGCAAAAATATTCGCGAATAGCCGGATTCCGAGCGTCAGCGGCTTCACCAACGTCTCGATAATATTAAGCGGGAAGAAGATCGGAAACGGCTTGAAGTAGTGTTCAACATAATGCTTGCGATTCAGCTTCATTCCCAGGAAGTGAATCAGGATGAACACGACGACAGCCAATCCGAACGTCACCGACAAGTCCGCCGTAGGCGACTTCCACCAAGCCAGATGGACGTGCCCGCCGTACTTGTCCAGCATTTCTTTCGTTACGCCGAGCGCCTCGTCGACATGATGGATCTCGGTGACGATCCCGAAGGGCAAGCCCAGGAGATTGGAAATAAAGATGAACATGATGAGAGTCAAGCCGAGCGAAACATAAGGTTTCACGCGATGAAGCGGCATCGTGCTGGCAATCGTCGACTGGACGAACTCCACGACCCATTCCATGAAGTTCTGCAGCTTGGACGGATTCTCCACCGACAAGTTGCGCACGGCGAGTCTAGCGAGCACGAACGTAATGATCGCAGAGACGATAATCGCAATAAAGGTCGAAAGATCGATGCGCAAGCCTGCGACCTCTAGCACGGGAAATTCATGCATGCTGTGATGTTCTCCTCCTTTCCCTCAGATTTAACGTCTGTTGTCTAGAAAAGCAACGAACAACGAAACGACAGGCATAAAGAAACAAGAGTACATGACGGAAGGGAGATGAAGGTACTCCGGAAAACGATACGCCGCCATCGCCGCGATCAGCACCGTGGCCAGACGACTGGCCAGCCCCATGCCCACTCTGCGCGGAGGATTCGGATTGTCCTTGAAAACGATTCCGATCCAGGCCACTCTTTTTCGCAGCAGGTAGGCGTTAATCATGCTTACGGCCACGCCAAGGGATACGCCCGCGGTGTAGATCCGCCATTCCGGCAGAACGGCCCACAACATGATGCAGAGCGACAGAAACAGCAAGGTTACGCGCGACGCTTTCCTTAGAATATCATCCATCTTTATTCTCCAGAGCTCTCTTGACGATGAGGACCGCAATCAGAAGTCCGATGCCCAGACCCACGAAAACGCCCGCCAACTTCCAGCCGGAAGAGGTCGGGCCGATCCAACCGCCAATCAAGTAACCCGAGACTGTGCAAAGTCCCACTTCGAAACCGAGCGCTCCGACGAGAGCCAACGTTCGCCAAGGGTTGTCCTCATTGTTCATCTTTATCATCTTGTGTACCTCTGTCGACCTTCATACATTTTATCGAAGACAAAGAAGGTTTGTCAATTCGCAGAAAATCAAAAATTATGTGAACGTTCAAGTTAAAAACCTTGTAAATACGCGGTTTGTTGGCAGCGCCAACCATACAGTTCAACTGTATGCTGTACAGATTGCGGCCATTCCGCGGAAACCGGGTTTTATCGGCCGAACGGATCGGGTCTTTCGCCGCGTCCGAAATGGTGCAAAATGGATCGCACGATCCGCACCGAAGCCCTTCCGTCTCCGTAAGGATTGGAAGCTTCGCTCATCCGCCTGTACAGCTCGGCGTCGCTCAGCAGCGCCTTCGTCCGCCGATAGACGTTCTCTTCGTCCGTTCCGACCAGCTCCAGCGTCCCCGCCTCGATGCCTTCCGGCCGCTCGGTCGTATCCCGCAGCACCAGCGTCGGCACGCCGAACGACGGCGCTTCCTCCTGTATGCCTCCGGAATCGGTCAAGATCAGATGCGTGCGCGCATAGAAGTTGTTCATCTCGACGACGTCCAGAGGGTCGATCAGCCGAATTCTCGGATGGCCGCCGAGAATGTCCCGGGCCGGCTCGAGCACGGCCGGATTCGGATGCACCGGATAGGCGATCGCGACATCCTCGAACTCGTCGGCAATCCGCTTCACCGCTCTGAAAATTTGCCGGTGCGGCTCTCCGAGCGACTCGCGGCGATGCGCCGTCATCAGAATCAATCTCTTGCCCGCCGACCAGTCCAGAACCGGGTGGGCGAAGTCGGGCTTCACCGTATATTGGAACACGTCGGTCGCCGTGTTGCCGGTGACGTAGATCGCTTCCTCGTTTTTGTTCTCCTTGATCAGGTTGCCCGCCGACCAGCCGGTCGGGGCAAAATGCAGATCGGCCAGCACGCCGGTCAGCTGCCGGTTCATCTCCTCCGGATAAGGAGACAGCTTGTTCCACGTCCTCAGCCCGGCTTCCACGTGGCCGACCTTGATCTGCTGAAGGAAGGATGCGTAGCTGGCCAGGAACGTCGTCAAGGTGTCCCCGTGGACGAGCACGATATCCGGCTTCGCTTCCTTGAGCACCGGCTCCAGTCCTTGCAGAACGCGGATCGTAATCTCGTTCAGCGTCTGGCTGGCCTGCATGACGTCGAGGTCGTAGTCGGGCTTGATCCCGAACACCTCCAGCACCTGATCCAGCATCTGACGGTGCTGGGCGGTGACGCAGACGACCGACTCGATCTGCTCCGGATACTTTTGCAGCTCCAGAATCAGCGGCGCCATCTTGATCGCTTCCGGCCTAACGCCGAATATGGTCATGACTTTGATTTTTCCGTTCACTTCCCGCTCCCCCTCCGGTTGCCTTTACTTGGTGCCGTACAGGCGATCCCCGGCGTCGCCGAGGCCCGGAACGATGTAGCCGTGGTCGTTCAGCTTCTCGTCCAGCGCCGCCAAATAAATATCGATATCCGGATGCTTCTCCTGAACGGCCTTCACACCCTCCGGAGCCGCGATCAGGCACATCAGCTTCGTCGGACGGCAGTCCCGCGCCTTCAGCATGTCGATCGCGGCGTTCGCCGAGCCGCCCGTGGCCAGCATCGGATCGATCACGATCAGCTCCCGCTCCTTCACGTCGGACGGCAGGCTGCAGTAATATTCCACCGGCTGCAGCGTCTCGTGATCGCGATACAGGCCGATATGGCCGACCTTGGCGGACGGAATGATCTTCAGCACGCCGTCGACCATGCCCAGCCCCGCTCGCAAGATCGGGATGAGCCCCATCATACGGCCGGCGATCACTTTCCCTTCCGCAGCCTGAACCGGCGTCTCGACCCGCACGGTGGACAGAGGAACGTCCCTCGTCAGCTCGTAAGCCATCAGCATGGCCACCTCGTCGACCAGTTCTCGAAATTGCTTCGTATTTGTCATTTTGTCGCGGATGAAGGTAATCTTGTGTTGGATCAACGGATGATCGCAAATGACGAGTCGTCCCATATGTTCTACCCTTTCTTCGACGGCTTCCGCAAGCGCGCCCCGGCGCTCCGGTCCGTCCTCCCTATGTAGCTTGCCCGTTCATTATATCATTGTCTCCGAACGGGTGCATAACATCCTTCCCGCTTAGTGCGGTTTTCGTCGAAAAACATAGGCGTCCCTCTCGCCGGGCATCCGCATAGCATAGGAGCAAAGACCTGTAGGAGGAATGCCTGTGCCAACCCGATCCGCCACCCGCAGCCCGGCTCTGCTGTACAAGGCCGACAACGAGTGGTGCGAACAGCTGCGGAGAACCCGCCGGAAGCTCGCCGGCGTCTGCGGCCAATGCATGAACCGCAAAGTTCGCGTGGAGACGATCGACGGACATACGTACGAAGGCGTGGTCGTCGGGTCGGACAATACCTATCTGCACCTGATGACCGGAGACGCGCGCTTCTTCGGGCCGTACGCTTCGAACGCGATTATCACGCTGGTGCTGTTCGAGCTGCTCGTCATTACGCTGCTGATCTGAGCGGTTAAAGCCAAAGGCCCTTCGGCGAGTTATCCGCCGAGGGGCCTTTGGCCTCTAAATCAGTCCTGCCCGTTACTTGCCGGAACCTGAAATCCTGTGCAGCAGCGTCGCCAACTCGGCTCTCGTCAGCCATTGGCGCGGACCGAAGGATTCGTAGGTTTTCGGTACGGCTCCGCTTTTGTCCCGATACCCGGTTGCCCATTGCCGATCATACATATATTGAATAGCTTGCCTCTCCGTCTTCGGCGCTTCGGTCCAGTAAGAAACCAGAATTCTCGCCATTTGTTCCCTCGTGATCGGTTCGTTGGCCGCCTTGCGGTTATCCGGCCCGCCCCGGACGGGCAATCGGCGCTCGGCGGCGAAGCGATAACCGTCCTCCGCCCACCAGGACGATTTCTCGCCTTCCGCCTGTCCCCCATCGAAGCGATAGAGCAAAGTCAGCAATTCCGCTTCCGTCAACGCCCCGGATGGAATAATGTAGGCTTTGGGCGGTTTATTTCCGTCTTTCATCTCTATTCCTCGTAGATACCCGTTTTCAATCGCCCATGAGACGCTCTCTGCCCAATAAGCCTTCGGATCGTAATCCGGGAATCGAGCGCCGATGTCAAGCGGTTGCCGATCCGGAAGCGCCTCGGGAGATGTCCCTCCAGACTGCGCCGCCGGGAGGAAGCTCCCTGTCCCGGTCTTGAATGAAAAGCGATCGTAAAGAGCTCCGTTTTGGCGGACGGTCAGCGTATACGTTTCATTCGGCTTCAAGGATTCTCTCGGAATGATTCGGTAATCCCGAACGCTCTGGCTGACTCCATAGTCGTACACGTCGATCTCCGCGCTCTTCGCCTTCGAGTCAGTCAGCGCGAATTGGTAATGGCCAGCCGTCTTGACTCGATAGGTAACGGGAAATCCGCCATATGAAGGAAGCGCGCTTTTTAAGCGATTGTTGACGTAATCGACGTAGTACGGATTGATAAGCTCCACCCCGACTTGCCCGTCATAAGGATAGTGGATAGGCTCTGCATTCGGTTCGGTCTCGTCTGAAATCAGTACAACGACGTCCTCATAGCTGCCAATCCCCATTTCCGTATTGCTGTCCGTAATGAATCCTTGTCTGTAGGACGTATCCATGACGACGATATCGATGACTTTATTCAAATCCGTTATCCCGTTTAAGCTTGCAAAATGGATCGCGTTCGTTTTCCCCGCTTGCAGAGCAAGCTCGTAAGGAGTCGGCCCGTCATGAATGCTCGCCGGCTTATCCGTGTAAAGGTATTTGGCGTAATCCCGAGCAACCTCGCTAAGTCGTTCGTCGAGCTTCATCGGGGCGAGATTCATCTTTGCCCTCACTTCATTGAGCCTGGAAAGCGCGCGCTCCAGTTCGGCAGGCGGCTTATAAGGAACCTTCGGCTCGATGCCAGGCGTCTCCGGGGGGAATTCGGGATTTGCCGGCTGCTGCGGAACGTGAACCGGCGCGTTAGGGTTCGTGGTGGTATAGTTGAACTGGTCGAACCATTGGCCTTGTTTCTTCACCGTTACCGTATAGGTGCGGTTTTGAAAAGCAATATCTTCCGGGAACAAGTACTTCGTTAGTCCGACGCTTTCCGAGAAATAAGGAATCACCCGCCCCTCCTGATCCGTAATTTCAAAGTCGTATTCTCCCTGTTCAACGAACGAATAAGTAATGACATAGCCGGTCATTTTCCCTGGGATGCTGAACACTTCAAACGGATCCGGTCTCTCCATCCCGCTGCCGAACATGTTGTCGGGGACGACCTGATCGTCATACGGATAATGATACGGTACGGTCTGTTGAAGATCAGCCAACCCTGTATTAATAACCAGATAATCGCCCGCCCGACCCATTCCGATCTCGATAACCTTGTGACTCAGCAGCGCTTGTCTGTGAAATGGCGCGTGCATAAATTGATCTATGCCCCATTTGACGTCTTGACCCCAAAGCTGCACGGCGACTTCTCCGAATGACGCCGCTTGCCCCTGGTAACCCGCAAATTGAATTCTTTCCTTGGGTCCCTCGCCCGTAAATCCGTCCAATCCGCGTTGTTGTTCGTGTTGAAGGACGCGATGCTTACTCAAGTATTCGGCATGGCTTTGAGCCGACTGATTCAAATATGGATTGAGAACAACCTGGCCCACGCCGACTTTACTCCGAATCTGATTGAGATAGTTCAACGCTTCGTTGTGCTCGCTAGTGAAAGATGGATTGGCGTAAGCCCCTTGAACCGGAAAGCCGGCGACACAAAGCAAGATTGCCAGAAATACTAGCAACGATTTCATGATTCGTTTCACTGGAATCGCCTCCCTTCGACCTAATTGGTTCTATTATACTACAACTTTTCTACCACAAACTTCAAAGATTTCGTTTTTTTGGACACCGCATCAAAAGAGGGTCATGCATTCAGTTCAGCCAGGCTCCTCCCAAAAAGAAAAAAGACCGCCTCGTATGAGACGACCTCCTTCTTTATGCCTGCCCCGGCCCTGTCAGCCAAACGAATTCATCGCATGCCGGCGGGCTAGAACACCCCAAATTAATATTCCAGGTTCGGATACAGCGGATATTGAGCGGTCAGATCGGCGACGATCTTGCGCGCCTGATCCAGAGTCGCTTCGTCCTTCGTATTTCTCAGCGTCAGAGCGATCACCTTGGCAATCGTCTTCATCGCTTCGACGCCCATGCCGCGCGTCGTGACGGCCGGCGTTCCGACCCGGATGCCGCTCGTGATGAACGGGCTCGTCGGATCGAACGGAATGGCGTTCTTGTTCACGGTAATCGCGACGGAATCGAGCACATGCTCCGCTTCCTTGCCCGTAATGTTCAGATTGCGGGTGTCGATCAGCATCAGATGGTTGTCGGTGCCGCCGGAGACGAGATTCAAGCCTTCGGAGACGAGCGCCTCGGCCAGCGCTTTGGCGTTGACGACGACGTTGCGGGCATATTCCTTGAACGACGGCTGCAGCGCTTCGCCGAGCGCGACGGCCTTGGCAGCGATAATATGCATCAGCGGACCGCCTTGCGTGCCCGGGAACACGGCCTTGTCGATCGCGGCCGCCCACGCTTTGCGGCACAGAATCAAGCCGCCGCGAGGGCCGCGAAGCGTCTTGTGCGTCGTCGTCGTGACGAAGTGCGCATGCGGCACCGGACTCGGATGCTCGCCGCCCGCCACCAGACCGGCGATGTGCGCCATGTCGACCATGAACAGCGCGCCTACATCGTTGGCGATCTGCCCGATCTTCTCGAAATCGATCGTGCGGGGATAAGCGGAAGCGCCCGCCACGATCAGGCGCGGACGGTGCTTGAACGCCGCCTTGCGCAGCTCTTCGTAATCGATCGTGAACGTCTGGTCGTCGACGCCGTAAGCGACGAAATTGTACAGCAAGCCGGACGCGTTCGCCGGGTTGCCGTGCGTCAAGTGGCCGCCGTGCGCCAGATTCATGCCCAGCACCGTGTCTCCCGGCTTCAGAACGGCCAAGTAGACGGCCAGGTTCGCTTGGGCGCCGGAGTGAGGCTGCACGTTCGCATGCTCGGCTCCGAACAGCTCCTTGGCGCGGTCGCGGGCGATCTGCTCCGGAATGTCGACGTATTCGCAGCCGCCGTAGTAACGCTTGCCCGGATAACCTTCGGCGTACTTGTTCGTCAGCACGGTGCCCATCGTTTCAAGAACGGCAGGGCTGACGATATTTTCCGAAGCGATCAGCTCGATATTGTCGCGCTGGCGCTTCAGCTCCAGATTAAGGGCTTTGACGATTTCCGGATCTTGGTTGCGCAGGTTTTCCAACATAATAATGATTCCTCCCGATTTCGTAATGAAAGAAGTCAATCGCAAGCGCTTGAAGCGGCTTCGTCCGTGTCTGCCGCCTTTCCGTCTTCGCGTGCCGCCTCGTATACGGCTCGGGCGCCCCCGATCAGCCTCGGCCGGGTCGCGGCCATCGTCACTCTGGCGAGCCCGATCTCGCGAAAGGACGGTCTGAGCGGGACCGCGACCGGACGAAGGTGCATTCCGATCAGCGTCTCGCCGATGTCGATGCCCGCATGAACCTGGACGGCCTCGACGAGACAGGGCTCCTCCATCCGGCGATAGGCATACGCCGCCATCGATCCGCCCGCCTTCGGGACGGGAACGGCCGACACCTCGGTCCACCCCTGAGCCTCCGCCAGCCGGCGCTCGGTCACGAGCGCCCGGTTCAAGTGCTCGCAGCACTGCCAGACGACGTGAACGCCGGCCCTCGCGCGCGCGCGCTCGATGCCCTCGTGAATGCGGCTCGCGATCTCTTCCGCCCCCGAGGTTCCGATACGATGGCCCCGCACCTCGCTCGTGCTGACGCCCAGCACGACGATCTGGCCCGGACGGACGGCGCCCATCTTTACGAGTTCGTCCATCAATTGTTCCGCCCGATCGGCTATCGACTGCATTTCCCCCGTCATACCCGACAACCTCCTCACGCGCAGTGGTTTCGCGACACAACGACAATCCAGATAGTAGTATACCTGAATTTGCCTGGGCCAAACCGCAGACCTCGCGGCTCGATCCGCAGGACGCCGGCACGGCGGGACGCCGACGGCAGCTTCAAGCGAAAAAAGACAAAAAAGAGCTAGCGCGCTTCACGCACGCTGCTCTTCGCCCAGGCGACCGGCCGTCATTCCGATGCTCCGCCGTGGTATGCTCCACCTGTCGTCGCCAGTTACATCGGAACCTTGAAGTTATACGTTCATCATACCGAAGGTCCGCCAAAAAAGCAATCACCGACTTACGAATCGCGCGGATTCGAATCCCATTTGTCCAGCAGCGTCATTAAAATATCCTCGATCTCGTCGGCCGTTCGTTCATAGAGCGACAGCGGACCGCCGAACGGATCGGCGATGTCGAAATCGGGAATTCTTCGCTGCAGCTCGAACAGGCGGGCCTTCTCCTCGTCCGACAGCTTCTCTCCGAGCAATTGCTTGACCTGCCACTCCGAGTACAGCCGCTCCGCCTCGGCCACGTCGTCCATCACGGGATCCCCTCGCAGCGCGTACTCCTTCAGCGTGTACGTTTTGGACAGCGCCTCGGGGTAACGCTCCAGAATCGCCCGCTTGTGGCCCGACGTCATCGTCAGGATAAGATTGGCCCAAAGCACCTCTTCCGCAGTCAGCAGCGTCGAAGCTCCGGGAACGTCCAGATTCCTTCTTCTGAGCGCCTCCGCCGCATTCGGCGAGATCGGAGAGCCGGTCGAGGCCGCGACGCCCGCGGAGCGGATTTCGAGCGTTTTGCCGCTGCGGGCGGCCAGATCCTTGAAGATCGCTTCGGCCATCGGGCTGCGGCACGTATTGCCCGTGCATACGATCAAAATCCGATTCATGATTTCCCCCTGCTTCTCGCTTCTATATCACAAATAATAGACCAAATCCGAACAAAATAACACCGCCCAGCGCTTCGCCGTACCCCCCCAGGCTTCGGCTGACCTTTCTCCCCAGCATGAGTCCCAGCACGCTCATCAATCCGCCAAACAGCCCGAACAGCAGCACCGTCAGCCAGACATGCGCCGAGAACATTCCCAAGGACACCCCTACGGAAAAGGAATCGATGCTTACGCTGAACGCGAACACGAGCATCCCCCACAACGTGCGATGGTTGATCGAGTCTACCGCTTCGCCCCGCAGCGAGCTGTACACCATATGTCCTCCCAGCAGGAGCAGCAGCGCTCCGGCTGCGCTGGTCGCGATTCCTCCGAGCAGCTCGCCGACGTATTGTCCCGTATACATCCCGCCGAGGGGCATCAGCACGTGGAAAATGCCGATCAGCGTACTCAGCTTCAGAATGTCGTAGAAGCGAACGCCCCTCAAGCCGATTCCGATTCCGAGCGAGAACGCGTCCATCCCCAAGGCGACCGCCATGACGAATATGGTCAGCGCTTGACCGGCTGCCGCCGACACGTCAACCATGCTTTTCTTCCCCCTTGCACCCGGCCGGCGCGACGAACGGTGGTCGCGTCGGCCGCCGCCTTGTCCTTCCTCACAACATATGCGGACAAGACGTCGGTCATGCACAAGGAATCCAGCAGCGGCTGCGGTAGGCTCCTTCCGATCAGCGGACGGGAATCTCGCGCCCTCCGGCCGCTTTGCGCAGCCGGTTCATCAGCGCTTCGCCGATCCCGTCTTCGGGATAGCCCTCCGCGACGATGAAGTCGATGCCCCGCTCGTCGCACTCGCGAAGCGTCGCGTACAGCGCCTGAGCGGCCTTCTCGGGCTCGGCTCGGGAGCCCCAATCGAACACGGCGTGGGCCCGGTAGCCGGCTGCATGCTCCGAGCAGCTCAGCACGGCGACCCGCCGTCCGGCCGCTGCGGCCTGATCCGCCTGCTCCTGCACGATCGGCGGCAGTCGCCCGGCTTCCCCGGTGACGATCCGCATATCGCCTCGCGGCGCGTAATGCGCATACTTGACTCCCGGGGAGCGCGGAGCCGAGGCATCTTCCGCCTGCGCTCCGGTCTCCGGACGGCCTTCCGTCCGCGCCGTATCCTCCGCCACGTCCGCCATCCCCTTCGCGGCCCGGCGCAGTTGATCCTTAGTAATCCCGCCCGGGCGGAGAATATGCACGACGCCGTCCACGACCCGCACGACCGTCGATTCCAGGCCTACGCCGGTCGCCCCGCCGTCCAGCACCCCGTCGATTCTCCCGTCCAGATCCTCCAGCACGTGCCGCGCCAGCGTCGGGCTCGGCCGTCCGGAACGGTTGGCGCTTGGCGCGGCGACCGGACAGCCCGCCCGTTCGATCAGCTCCCTCGCCAGCTCATGCGCGGGAACGCGCACCGCGACCGTATCCAGCCCTGCCGTCACGAGCGGGGACACCGCCCCCTCCCTCACCGGCAGCACCAGCGTGAGCGGCCCCGGCCAGAACGCGCTCATCAGCGCCTTCTCTACCGCGCCCACCTCCGCGGCCAATCCGGCCGCGTCCTCGCTTCGCGCCACATGCACGATCAGCGGATTGTCGGACGGACGGCCCTTGGCCGCGAATATCCGCCCCACCGCTTCCGTGCTGGTCGCGTCCCCGCCGAGGCCGTACACCGTCTCGGTCGGGAACGCGACAACGCCGCCGGCGGCGATCGCCGCGGCGGCTTCCTCGATGCCGGCCCGCGGCTGCTCCGCGGGCCAATATTTCGTCTCTATCCTCATGATGCGGATCATCCTCGTCTTCAACCGGTTTCCCGCTATTATAGCATACCGGGCTAGGGACGGCTTACCCGAACAGCGAGCCGAGGAATGCGAACAGCTTCTCCAGCAGCTCCCACAGGAAGAACTTCGCCTTCGGCTCATCGTCTCCGGCCCCGGAGGATGCGCCTCCGGACGAAGCGCTCCGCGCATCGGTCGTCGCCCCGGCATCCTCTTGGGCGACAGCGGCCGTCAGACAGAGCGGCGGGAACAGCACGCACCACCAATTCGTCCCCGTTCCCTTGCCGAGCGTAATTCTTAAGGCCTCGTAATTCCCCGCCTCGTAGGACGAGCCCTCGAACGTTCTCTCGGGGAACGGCACCTCGCCCAGCTCGGCCGTCCCTTCGTAAGCTGCGCCGAGCTCGTCCAACTGCTCGTCGACGACGCGCTGAATGTCGGCCAGCCGGCTTTCGATGAGCGCGTAAGCCTCGTCGTGGGTATCGGGCATTCCGCCCCACGATGCGATGTGCGCGGCGACCTCGTCGCGCACTTGATTTTTGATCGCTTGATCCGCCCGGCTGTCGGAGTTGGCGATAATGCGAATGCGGATGGCGTCCTCGGGAATCGTCTCCCCGTTGCCCGCCGCCGCAAACCGCGCCCCTCCCGCGAATAAACCCAACCCTAATACGGCGATTAACAAAACCATTTTCGTTGCCGAATCATAGAAAAAAGAATGATGGCGATTACGCATAGTTTCCCGCTCCTCATCGCACCCGTCGGCGCAGCGCTATGCGTTCCGGAACGTCTAGCCATCAGTATGTCCGGAATTGAAATCTATAAACCTAGCAATCCGGATTTTCCGCCGGAATCTCTTTTTATCGTGCCGCCTTCTCCCTCCGTTTCATAGATTCGATCGTCCGCTCCGCCGCAATCGTCCGTTTCGTTCTGTCTCCCCGCAGCGACGTACCCAAAGCATCCGTATCCTTAAGCAGATGGCCCGTGGGAATGCAGGCGGCCGCCTCCACCTTCTCGATCGTCCCGCTTGCGACCAACTTCCGCAGACCCGCGACCGTAGCTCGCGACCGACCGTAGCCTGCGATCGACGGTAGCCGCCGACGCCGTCTCGCAGCCGATGCCGCTCCCGTCGATCAACCGCTTCTCCTCCAAAAATTCCGCATCCGTCACCAAACAGGTCGTCCCCCCTCCCCATCATGTTGTCCGGTTAAGCCGTTGTCGTATGCGATCGACGGCGCACATTATGCCTGTAACTTTCTAACGGATGCAGTAGCGCTTAATCGATCGTTTTCTCGAAAAAGAAAAAGCTAACGGTTGCCACCGCGCTTATTTTGGAGGTATCGAGCGAAACGGCACGTTTTCAGCTGAAATAGCCGCTGCTGCAACCGTTACAATCTCCATGTTGCGAAAACGGCACGATTAGCCGCGCTGGCAACCGTTACGTTAGTGGGCTGGTGGGGGTTGGCGCAAGTTGGCGCGAGTTGGCGTGGGGTGGCGAGAATCGGCCTTTGCTCGCGTTGACCAGCAGGTGACCTTGACCTGAAAAAGTGGACAGCTAGAATCCCCCAATTACACCCGTTGGGCTAATGAATCATTACTTACTCTCATACGCAAAAGGCGGCACATAACCGTTAGAAGAATGCGTTCGACGTCGGTTATAAAAGAGCTCGATATACTCAAAGACAGCTTTCTTGGCTTCTGCTCTGGACTTAAATCTGCGCTCATTAAGCCATTCCATCTTGAGCTTCCCCCAGAATGATTCCATTGGCGAATTATCGTGACAATTGCCTTTGCGACTCATACTGCATACAAAACCATGCTGCTTTAACAGCTGCTGGTAGTCCTTGCTGGCGTATTGAACACCACGATCGGAATGTACGATTAAACCTTGCTTCGCACCTGTACGACCGATGGCTTGCTTGAGAGCAGTTGAGACAAGGTCCGTCTTCATCCGACTGTCCATTGCCCAACCTACGAGCTTACGCCCATGCAGATCCATCACGCCAGCTAGATAGAGCCAGCCTTCCGCGGTTGGAATGTAGGTAATATCTGAGAGCCACTTTTCATTAGCCCTGCTCGTCCTAAAATCTTGTGCTACAAGATTCTCTGCCACAGGCAGGTTGTGGTTTGAATTCGTTGTTGCTTTGTATTTCTTCACTACTTTAGAGCGGATTCCGTTTGCCTTCATGATTCGAGCTACGCGGCCTCTGCTAGCCTTTTTCTCGGGAGGCAAATTATTGGCGATTTGCGGCGCACCATAGATCCGATGGCTTTCTTCATGTATAGCTTTAATCGTCTCCAAGAGCTCGCGGTTTTCCTTGCTGCGCTTACTCTCAGGACGAGTGGTATGAGCATAGTAGCCGCTTCTCGACACGTTGAGGGCCTGACACATCTTCGCAATCCGAAATTCGAAGCGGTGTTCAAAGATAAACTTGAACTTGATTATTTCAGATTTTTCGCGAAGTAGGCCGCTGCTTTTTTTAGGATTTCGTTCTCTTCCTTGAGATCGGCAAGCTGCTTTCGGAGGTTGCGCATTTCTTCGTCCTCCGGCTTTAGGTGCCCGCTACCTGGGAAGGCATCGTTACCGTCTCGCTTGTACGTACGGACCCAGTCACGAACCGTAGTGTAATGAACACCTAGCTCATTCGCGGAATCACGTATCGTCGATTCTCCGCTCAAGATCCGCAATGCCACTTGTTCTTTAAAAGCCTTATCATACTTTTTCTGCCCCATGAGAAATCCCTCCATCATTTATTATAGAGGGTTTCTATGTGTCCATCTATTCGGGGCAAGATCAAGGTCTCCGCCGGCGACTCCTTTAGCCCCCGCCTCTTGGTCTTCGTAAGTTACCGTGCAGGTCGCCCCCTCCCCATCATGTTGTCCGGTTAAGCCGTTGTCGTATGCGATCGACGGCGCACATTATGCCTGTAACTTTCTAACGGATGCAGTGGCGCTTAATCGATCGTTTTCTCGAAAAAGAAAAAGCTAACGGTTGCCACCGCGCTTATTTTGGGGTTATCGAGCGAAACGGCACGTTTTCAGCTGAAATAGCCGCTGCTGCAACCGTTACAATCTCCATGTTGCGTAAACGGCACGATTAGCCGCGCTGGCAACCGTTACGTTAGTGGGTTGGGGTAGTTTGGTGGGCTGGCGTGGGCTGGTGGGCTGGCGTGGGACGGCGTAGGCTGGTGGGCAAGCGTAAGTTGGTGGGCTAGCTTGGGCTGGTTGGTTGGCGTGGGTTGGCGCAAGTTGGTGCGTGGTTGGTTGGTGGGCTGGCGGGGGGTGGTTGGCTAGCGTAGGTTGGTGCGTGGTGGTCTGGTGGGTTGGTGGTCTGGTGGGCGAGTCTCGCAATCCGATGAATTTTAAGCCGCCGATTGGCAGCTCTTTTGCTGTCCTTATCTGAGCCGTCCTGGACAAACGGCCTTCAACGTCCTAAGGACGCCGAAAGCCGTTTTACTTGTGACTCCATTCGTGTATCCGCAACTCACCGAACCGCCACTACATGCCGCTCGATGCCGGCGTAATCCAAGACGAAGTGGATCTCCGTCCAATCGGCCGCCTCCCTGAGCAGCTCGGCGACGTCCCTGGCTTGGCCTGCTCCGACCTCCCAAGCGACGATCCGCGGCAGCCTGGGCAGTTCCTTAAGCTGCCGGACCATCGTCCGATAGGGGTTCAGCCCATCCTCGCCGCCGTCGAGCGCAAGACGAGGCTCATGATCGCGCACCTCGCGCTGAAGCCCGGGAATATCAGACGACGGAATGTACGGCGGGTTGGACACAAGAATATCCACTGCTAGCCCGCCTCCCGCGGCCGACGTCAGAAACAGCTGCAGCAGATCCCCCTGGACGAACGAGATCCGTCCGTCTACCCCATGCTTCCGCGCGTTGCCGCGCGCCACTTGCAGCGCCGCTTCCGACAAGTCGGAAGCCGTCACCCGCCAGAGAGGCCGCTCGGCCGCCAACGTTACCGCCAGCGCGCCGCTTCCCGTGCCAACGTCCAGCACGACGGGCGCAGGACGGGGAGCGTCCCTGCCACCGGATAGCTTCTCCGCATCGAAACTCGACGTCTGCCGTTCTCGTTCAGGCTTTTCGAACTGCTCATTCGCACCGACTCCAACCTCCGAACGGATCAGGTCGGGGGACCTCCACTCCGTCGCCCCCCGTTCTCGTTCAGGCTCTTCAAACTGCTCATTCGCACTGCCCCCAACCTCCGAACGGATCAGGTGGGGGGACCTCCGCTCCGACGTCTCCCGTTCTCGTTCAGGCTGTTCGACCTGCCCGCTTGCAGCCGACCCGGTCTCCGGCCAGATCAAGTCTCCGGCCTTCAACACGGCCTCGGCCAGCAGTTCCGTCTCCGGGCGCGGAATGAGCACCGCCTCCGTCACCTCAAACGCCCGGCCGTAAAAATGCTGCTCCCCGACCACGTACTGAACCGGAACTCCCGTCTCCCGTCTCTCCAGCAGCTCCGACCACGCCTTACTTTTCTCCTCCGGAAACGGTTCCCGCCAATCCCGCAGCAGCTCCGCCTTCCCGATTCCCAGCGCATGAAGAAGGAGAAGCTCAGCGTCCGCGTTCGCTTCTTCGACTCCGGCATGCCCTAGTCGTTCCGCGCCCGCTCGCCAAGCTTCTCCCAACGTGGGAGGGCGGCCCGCCTCTCGCTCCAAGCTCACGCCCAAGCCCTCCCTTTATTGCTTCATCTGCTCGCGCTCGAGAATTTCGGCCTGCTCGGCCAACGTCAGCGCCTGGACGATCTCGTCCATATCGCCGTTCAGCACATATTCCAGACGGTGAATCGTCAACCCGATCCGGTGATCCGTCACCCGGCTCTGGGGGAAATTGTAGGTGCGAATCCGCTCGCTCCGGTCGCCCGTGCCGACTTTCTCCTTCCGCTCCCCGGCGTACTTCGCTTCCTCCTCCTGCCGCTTGACGTCCATAATCCGCGTCCGCAGCACTTGAAGCGCCTTGTCCTTGTTGTCGTTTTGCGACTTGCCGTCCTGACAGGTCGCTACGATGCCGGTAGGCAGGTGGGTGACCCGAACGGCCGACTTGGTCGTATTGACGGACTGTCCGCCCGCTCCGCTGGAGCAGAACGTATCGACCCGGATGTCCTTGTCGTGAATGACGATGTCCAGTTCCTCGGCCTCCGGCATGACGACGACCGTCGAGGTCGACGTATGGATGCGTCCTCCGGATTCCGTCTCCGGCACCCGCTGCACGCGGTGGGCGCCGCTCTCGTATTTCATTTTCCGGTAGGCTTCCGGACCGCTGATCGAGAAAATAACCTCCTTGAACCCTCCCAGGTCGCTCACGCTGGCCTCCAGCATCTCCAGCTTCCAGCCCTGGCTGTCGGCATATTTCGCGTACATCCGGTACAGATCGGCCGCGAACAGATTCGCTTCCTCGCCGCCGGCCGCTCCGCGAATTTCCACGATGATGTCCTTCCCGTCGTTCGGATCCTTCGGCAGCAGCAGGAACCGGATCTTCTCCTCCAATTCGGTGCGGCGGGCGTCGAGCTCCTCGATCTCCAGCTTGACCATCTCGCGCAGCTCGTCGTCCAATTTATCGTCCTGCATCGCCTTCGCATCCTGCAGCTGCGTCAGCACTTGCTTATATTCTTCATAGGCTCGGTACGCTTCCTCGAGTCCGGCTTGCTCCTTGGCGTAGGTTCTCAGCCGCGCTGAGTCGTTCACCACGTCCGGGTCGCTCAACAGCTCGTTAAGCTTCTCGTATCGATCCGCCAAAACTTGCAGACGGTCCAGCACTTGTCCTCATCCTCCGCTCGCTAGCAGTGTTTACATTACCCCTTATTATAGCACATGAATGCAATAGCGTGCGGGAATGGCTGGACGGTTCAGATCAGACCCGATTTCTCGAGAAGCCTATGAATCATGGCCGCCGCTTTCGGCATGAACACGTCCAGCAGCCATCCTTCGAGCAGTTGTCAGGCTTTCGAGGTTATCGATCGGCAGTATCGCCCTAAGCCCGGGCATCGCACGTCCACAACAAGAGACCGATGATCGCTCATCGGTCCCCTTTTGCCCATGCTATTTCGTTCCGCAGCCCTTGTCAGGACCGCTTTGGCCGCTTACATCCGCGGAAGAATTCCGAGGAACTCCTTCGTGTCCGGGTCGAAGATCATGGCGATCGGTCCGACGAGAGCGTCCTGGTCCGTGTTATAGACGACGGAGATTACTTTGCCGGCTGCGGCTTGAATCTCGGCGAGCTTCTTCTTCTGCGCTTCCGTCGAGCCCATCAGGTTGATGTTCGCGGAGTCGACTTCCGAGACTTGGGCCTCCTCCTTCTTCGTAATCAGATGCGGCTTCTCGTTCTCCGGCATGTTCTTCCAGCCCAGCTCGCGATATTCCGCGATCGTCGCCGGAGCGAGCTGCGCGACGTCCGAGAGGACGACGAGATAGTGGAGCGGACTTTGCGGAGGCATGCTCTTCGTCAGGAGCGGACCGTAATAGGCGCGAACCCGGTCGCCGGCCTTCAGGTTGGCGAACGGAATGTCTTCGCCCTGAGCCGTCATGACGCTCGTTTCCTTGCCCGCATTCAGCACGAGCGTAGTCGTCGTCTGCCCGTCCTTCGTCTCGCCGAACGCCACCTTCCAGCCGTCGTCGGTTTTCTCGATCGATTGGATGACGTCCTCCTTCACGACCGTCTCCCCGCTGACGACGACTTTATGCGCCAGCGATTGGCCCGGGAAGCTCAACGCGATCATCGGGCCGAATTCGGCCATAATTCGGGTGCCCGCTTGCAGATCGGCGACGTTGACCGCTTTGCCGCTTTCGTCCGTCAGCTCGGTCTCCCGGTCGATCGTCAAAATCATCCAGCGCTGATCTCCGTGGCCGAGCATTTCCACGCGGTACCGCCCTTCCTCCTCCGTCGGCGCGATATTCACGATAACGCCGATCATTCTCGCATATTCCGCCTCCTGCACTTCCTTCGATTGGAATTGGATCTCTTTCGTTTTCGGGTTCCAGCGGAGCTCGTAGCCCAGCTCGGCCGCCGTTTCGCGGGCCGGCAGATAAGCCTTTCCGTTAATGTAGACCGGGTTCAGCGCCGTTACGTCTCCATTGACGGATACGACGACGTCTTTATGGAATACCCCGGTAACTTTGCCGACGAGCCCGCTCGCGCCTACGGCGGCGCTTGACCCCAGCAGGCCGACGGCGGTCAACACGACCAACAGCTTTTTCTTCTTCATCATGAATTTCTCCTTTCGGAAGATCGGATACGTTGCTCCGGCGGGCGCTGCCGCCCTGCCTCCAACCTCACTGACGCACGCTTGACGAAAAAGGTTCCATGAGAAAAATCTAACTTTTCTCCGGTCGCGCAAGCAATCGCTTCCGGCACGCGTCTTCCTCCTCATGAGCTTTCCCCATCCGGCGCAGCCGGAATTCCCGAACGTCGTTCCCTGCAAAGCGGCACAAAAAAACCGATGCTCGATCGTCTCGAACATCGGCCTTCAATATCGACTGCAGCTTACACGTTAAACAAGAAGTGCATCACGTCGCCGTCGGCGACGACATACTCTTTGCCTTCCAGCCGGACGAGTCCTTTCTCCTTGGCCGCCTTCATCGAGCCGTTGGAGACCAGATCCTCGTACGACACCACCTCGGCGCGGATAAAGCCCCGCTCGAAGTCGGTATGAATAACGCCGGCCGCCTGCGGCGCCTTCGTTCCTTGGCGAATCGTCCACGCCCGCACTTCCTGGACTCCCGCCGTAAAATACGTGTACAACCCGAGCAGCTTATATGAAGCGCGAATTAGCCGATTAAGTCCCGACTCCGCCAAGCCGAGCTCCTGCAGGAACATCTCCTTGTCCTCGCCCTCCAGCTCGGCAATCTCGGATTCTACCTTCGCGCTGATATGCACCACCTCGGAGCCTTCGGCCGCCGCGTATTCGCGCACTCTCTGCACATACTCGTTGCCGTCGGCATTGGCCGCGTCGCTCTCGCTCACGTTCGCCGCATACAGAACCGGCTTCATCGTCAGCAGATGGAGGTCGCGGACGAGCCGGGCTTCCTCCGGCGTCAGCTCCAGACTTCTGGCCGGCTTCTCCGCCGTTAGGGTCTCATGCAGACGCTCCAGCACCGCAAGCTCTTCGGCGACCTTCTTGTCCCCGCTCTTCAGCCCCTTGCGCGTGCGCTCCATCCGCTTCTCGACCGACTCGATATCCGTCAGGATCAGCTCGAGGTTGATGACCTCGATATCGTTGATCGGATCGATCTTGCCGGACACGTGCGTAATGTTTTCGTCCTGGAAGCAGCGAACGACATGCACGATCGCATCCACCTCGCGGATGTTGGCGAGAAACTTGTTGCCCAGCCCTTCTCCGCGGCTGGCTCCCTTGACCAAGCCGGCGATATCGACGAACTCGAACGCAGTCGGTACGATCCGGTTCGGGTTCACGATCTCCGCCAGCTTCTGCATCCGCTCGTCGGGAACCTCCACGACGCCAACGTTCGGATCGATTGTACAGAACGGATAGTTCGCCATCTCCGCTCCCGCTTGGGTAATTGCATTAAACAAGGTCGACTTCCCTACGTTCGGAAGGCCGACGATTCCGCACGACAGTGCCATTAGCCTAACACTCCTGACTTCTCGCGATCGCTTACCGCCTACAGCTGTAAGCGCATCGTCAAGCTGTTCAATTCTCACGCCATTATAACGGAACAGCGCGGCAACGTCCACTGTTCGCCGCCTGCCGCGTTCTCCCTTCCGGCGTCGGCCCCTCCCCGTGAAGACGCCCCGCAAGCGCCGCTTTGCGCTTACGGGGCGTGCCTGCTTCTCCAGCCGCCTCCTGTTCCCGGGTCGCACCCTGGACTATGCCGCGAAATCGAACAGATCCTCGAGTTCGGCCGGGTCCGGAGCCTCCAGCGCTTCCGGAGGAACGACGATCTCGGAGATGGCGTTCGGTTTGGCGTAGAGACCGGCCACCGTCTGCTTGACCGGCGTCTTCTGGCCCGGCTCGAGCTCGGCGGTCAGCTCCGTTTCGATCCGGTACGACATCGGCCAGTGATGCTCCTGATCCAGATAGTAGGCCACCTTTAGACGCTCCACCTCGAGCCTCTCCGCGATGTCCGCTTCCGAATCGGTCAGACCGAGCGTGCTTTTGAGCAAGCCCGCCAGAAAGACGCTGGCCTCCGGCCCGTTGCCCTCGTACCGAATCACGGTCGCGCTCCCGCTCCGCTCGGCGAGCAGCTTCGGCTCCAGCTGCCGAATGCGCGCAATCGCCTTCTCCGGATTGACCTGCAGATCGGACAGCGTCTTCACGTTCTCCTCGGCAGTCTCCGGGGAAAGCCGGCTCCACTCCTCGTACTCGGGCAAGTACATGAAGTAGGCCTCCGGCGTCACAATCGAGCGCAGCTCGGACTCCTCTCCGTCGATGACGCTTTTGATCGTTTGATCCAGTTTGAGCGGCTCCCGCTCCACCTTTCCCTGCATGTCGACGCGAACGTCCGAGCGCGCCGCCTTCCCGACGGGACCGAGCCCCTGGGTCATCTGCAGCTCGAAAGCGTACTTCTTCATTTGGCCGGCGGCGGCAGCGCCCCGCTCCAGCCATTGTCCGGCGGACGAGATTCCCGGCGGGGGCGAAGCGTCCGGCGGCTGTGCGCCTTCGTTATTCCCGCCGCAGGAAACGAGCAGCAGCGTCCCGAGCAAGCCGACCGCACAGGAGAAAACCGCTCTTCGCCTCGCGGACGGCGGCGAATCGTTCATCATCATTTGCCAACCTCCCGATACGGATAACGCTTTAGCGGAATGCGCACAATGACCTCGAAGAGAGGAGGGATCGCCCATGGAAAATCAATCGCACAAAGGGAACTATAAAGGCACTGCGCGCATGAAGGCGGAAAATCAGGACATGGCCTTCGTTAACGACACATTGGAGAACACCAAGTCCGTCGCCCCAGCGCCGCGGGCGAAGAAGAAAACCGATTGACCGAAGCGCCGCGGGATCGGCAAGTCGCCTTGCGGCTGCCGACCCGCTAATCCTCGGGTTTGCCGTTCCCAGGACCCGCGGCATCCCCGCCGCCCCTGAAGTCCAGCCGCGCCTAACGGTCGGACCTGCGGCTGCTGCGCGTCCTCTCCCCTTAGCTTGTCCAACAACCACGAACGTCTTTCCTGTTTCCCCAAGGAATAAAAATCGGCCCTACAGCAATTTCCATCGGAACATCTCGGCTCTTCCTGCGTCTAACTAAATACTTGACTGCAAGGAGGAATAGACGATGCGTAGAAAGTATCCGCTTCTGGCCGCGGTTCTTCTCGCTGTCCTATTGGCTGGCTGCGGAGCCAACACCAATAAGAACGGAGCAACCGATGCTCCGATCACTTTCCCGCCCTCACCCTCTTCAGGGGGCCCAGCGACATCTGCCGCAAGCGAAGAGCCTTCCGTCGAACCAGGCGAAAGCTCGCCCTCTCCGTCATCCGATCAAGACCAGACGTCCGACGCGAAGCTCAAGGAGCTTGCGCTCGAAGCCGTCGGTTATTTAAGAGAGAGAGATCTCGGTTCTCTAGTCACCCTGATCGACCCGGAGCAGGGCTTGCGCTTTTCTCCTTACCCTCACGTCAACGTCGATACCGACCTCATATTTAAACCGGAGGCGTTCCCGACCTTCAAGGACGAGAGCAAGCTGACATGGGGCGCAGCCGACGGGAGCGGAGAGCCGATCGAGCTCACGTTCAGAGACTACTATGAGCAGTATGTATATACGAAAGATTTCGCGGATGCTCCGCAAGTTAACGTTAATCAAATCGTCGGCACGGGCAATGAGAGCTTTAACGTTCCGGAGGTTTACCCTGGAGCCTCTTACGTCGAATTCTATTTCCCGGGATTCGATGAAGAGCTCGACGGCATGGATTGGCAAAGCCTTGTGCTCGTATTTGCGCCCGCCGAGGACGATTGGCACCTTGTCGGCATCGTCCATGGGCAATGGACCGTCTAAAACCTATAGAGGAAAGGCCGGACATGCGGGAATCATTCCCGTTGTCCGGCCTTTTTGTTATCCGTTCGTCAGCGCCCCGTCCGGCTCTCTCTGATGGAACGCGAATGGGTCAGCGATAGAAAAAAACGCCGCAGCCACCATGCAGGGGGCTAACGGCGTTCTTTACTCCACATTACAGTTGGTTCTGGATTTTCGCTTTCAGCGCTTCCTTGCTTTGCAGGCCGACCATTTTGTCCACCGGTTGTCCGTCCTTGAACAGAATAAGCGTCGGAATGCTCATGACGCCGAACTGGCTCGCCAGCTCCGGCTCTTCGTCCACGTTGACCTTCGCGATGGTCGCCGTTCCTTTCAGTTCCTCGGACAGCTCCTCCACGATCGGAAGCTGCATTTTGCAAGGTCCGCACCAAGGCGCCCAGAAATCAAGCAAGGACACGCCTTGCGCCACGTTCTCGCCGAAGTTCTCTTTCGTAATTGCGACTGCCATAAGACATCTCTCCTATCCTCAAGTATAAATGTGATAACACCTATGATGATCGGGCCGTCAGAGAAGCCCGCTCCACCCTCGAGATCCGCCGGACTAGGTCTTCGCCATCGCGGTCAGTCTGGACAGCATCTGCCCGATCGTAATCGATTCGAAATACCTCTCCAGCTGTTGGTCCGCGCCGCAGAAGACCGCGTTCATGACCTCGCCCATGTTCGAGCCGACCAGACAGTCGGACTCCGGATCCCCGCTGCACCATTTCGGAGCGAGCGAGCCCGAGGCCAGGGCGCGATAGACGTCGGCCAGCGTCATGCTTCCCGGCTCTCGAGACAGCCGGTAACCGCCGCCCGAGCCTTCACGGGTATCCACGAAGCCGTTCTTGCGCAAGCAGCTCATCACCTTGCGGACGCGCACCGGATTCGTGCACACGTTGGTCGCAATCTCTTCGCTGGATGCCATCCCATCGGGGCGATGCGCCAAGAGGACCAAGCTGTGGACAGCTATAACAAATTCACTGTTCATGCGTTCAGCCTCCCCGGTGATTACTGTAATATTAACAGTTACAGTTGAGGCTGTCAATAGCCGACTTCTTCTGTATTATCCCCTGCCGCCCCCCGATTTTATGCTAGAAGTCGATATGCTCCGGGTCCGCTCCGAAACGCCGATTCTCGTTCAGTTCGTCGATGGCCGCCATGTCCTCGGGCTCCAGCTCGAAGCCGAACACGTCGGCATTCTCGCGAATGCGCTCGGCCTTGGACGACTTCGGAATCGTCACGACGCCTAATTGCAGCTGCCAGCGGATGAGAATCTGCGCCGGCGTTCTGCCGTATTTCTCAGCAAGCCCGGCGATCAGCGGATGATCGAGCCTGCCCTGCATAAGCGGTCTCCAGGACTCCAACTGGACGCCTTCCTTGCGGCAGAAGGCCAGCAGCTGTTTCTGCGTGAGCAGCGGATGCATCTCGACCTGATTGACCATCGGCTTGATGCGGCAGCTCCCCATCAGATCCTCGAGATGCGAGATGTTGAAGTTGCTGACTCCGATCGCCCGGACGAGCCCTTGCTCGTACAGATCCTCCAGCGCCCGGTAGGTCTCCTTGTACTTGCCGACGACGGGCCAATGAACGAGATACAAATCCGCATAGTCCATATCGAGCCGCTCCAGGCTTCTCTTGAAGGCGGCGATCGTGCTGTCGTAGCCCTGCTCGTCGTTCCACACCTTCGTCGTGACGAACACGTTCTCGCGGGGCACGCCCGACGCGCGGATCGCTCGGCCGACGCTTCGCTCGTTGCCGTACAGGGATGCGGTATCGATGCTGCGGTACCCCGCTTCCAGCGCGGCCAGCACCGCGTTCTCCGTCTCCTCTCCGTCCTTCGCCCTCCAGACGCCCAAGCCGAGCCGCGGCATTTGCGTTCCGTTCAGCAGCTCGGCCGCCGAATCGATGGTCAGCTTCATTCCGTTCTCCTCCCCTATAACGATCATCCTGTCTGTCGTTGTTCCCTCCTATATTAGCACGCCTCACGGCCAACCGTACATTGAATCCGCCCCGGCCGTCTGCCATACTAGGGAGAAGAAAGATATCCCAATCCGAAGAGGTGGCCGCGATGAAAATAGACGTGTACTCCGACATGGTATGTCCCTGGTGCAGAATCGGCAAGAAGAACATGAACGACGCAATCGAGACCTGGACGGAGCAGACGGGACAGCCGATCGAGGTCAGCTATCACGCGTACCAGCTCGACCCGTCCCTGCCGGCGGAGGGTCTTCCGTTCGGAAGCGTCATGGAGAAAAAAATGGGCGGAGCGGAACGGCTTCGTTCGATGCAGCAACGGATAACGGAAGCGGGAGCGAACGTAGGCGTCACCTTCCGCTTCGAGAAGGTGGAGCGCATGCCGAACACGGTGCTCGCGCACCGGATAACCGCCCTTCTGCCCCAGGAAGACGAGGCGACCTGGATCGAGGCGGTCATGAAAGCCTATTTCGAGGACGGACGGGACATCGCCAGGCTGGACGTGCTGCTCGACATCGCTTCCGAGCTCGGGCTCGACGCCGAGGAAGCCCGGCGCCTGCTCGACAACGGGGAAGGCCTCGAGGACGTCGAGAAGGATATGGCGACCGCCCAGGCGATCGGCATCTCCGGCGTGCCCTTCTTCATTATCGACAATAAGTACGCCTTGTCCGGAGCTTATCCGTCGGCGCAGTTCCTCGAAGCGTTCAAGAAAATCGCCCAAACCGGCTAAGCCGCACGGCGGCCGCTGTCCGGCTCGATCCGCCGGGCAGCGGCCGCCGTTGCGCAAGCCCCGCTTTACTTCCCCGCGCCCCCGGCAATGGCCCGCGCGATCCAGACGCCGGCCGCGCCGGCCTGAGCGAGCCCCCGCGTCACCCCCGCTCCGTCGCCCCCGCAGTACAGCCCGGAGATTTCCGTCTCCAGCGTCTCGGTCAGCTTCGGACGCGCCGAGTAGAACTTGGCCTCGACTCCGTAGAACAGCGTATGCTCGGAAGCCATGCCGGGAGTCACCTTGTCCAGCGCCTCGACCATCTCGATTAACGATTTCATCGTGTTGTACGGGAGCACGAGCCCCAGATCGCCCGGCACCGCCTCCGGCAAAGTCGGCTCGATAAAGCCTTCCTTAATCCGTCGGGACGTCGAACGCCGGCCGCGCATCATATCGCCGAACTTCTGGACGATCAACCCGCCGCCCGACAGATCGTTGGCCCGTTGGCAGATTTCACGGGCATATTCGTTCGGCTTGTCGAACGGCTCGGTGAACGCATGAGAGACGAGCAGCGCGAAATTCGTATTCGTCGAGCCGAGCGCCGGGTCCTTGAACGCGTGACCGTTCGCGGCCATCACGCCGCTGTGATTCTCCACCACGACATGGCCCGACGGATTGCTGCAGAACGTCCGCACCCTCGTGCCCACCGACGTGTGAAACACGAATTTTCCCTCATAGAGATGCTCGTTGATCTCCCGCATGACGACATCCGACGTCTCCACCCGCACCCCGACGTCCACCTGGTTGTTCGTCATCGACAGGCGCCTCTTCTTGAGCACCTCGGCCAGCCAGCCGGATCCGTCCCTTCCGGGCGCGACGACGACCGTATCCGCCTCGATCTCCTCGCCGCCCTTCAGCACGACGCCCCGGACGCGATGCTTCCCGTCCTCCTTCACGGACAGCACATCCGCGACCTCGGTTTTGAACCTCATCTCGACGCGGCCGCACAGCTCCTCATAGATCGACTTCAGAATTTCCAGATTCTGCTCCGTCCCCAGATGCCGGACCTGCGCCCTCAGCAGCTTCAGACCGGCCGCGTACGCTCTGCGTTCAATGTCCCGAACCGTCTCCGTCGTCGGGTCGGTCAAGCTCAAGGCCGCTCCGTGCTTCAGATTGATGTCGTCCACGTAGCGGATCAGATTCAGCACCCGCGAAGGAGGCAAATAATCGGTCAACCAGCCTCCGAACTCCGTCGTGATGTTGAACTTGCCGTCGCTGTATGCGCCGGCTCCCCCGAATCCGGCCGTAATCGAGCAGGCGGGCAGGCAGCCTGCGAACTCCTTTTTGCCGGCGGGCGGAGGACACCGCTCGATTTTGCTTTCCAGAATCGGACAGCGGCGGCGATGAATATCGTGGCCCTTATCAACCAGAAGCACCTTCAGCTGCGGAGCGTTCCTCATCAATTCGTAGCAAGCGAATATTCCCGTCGGGCCGGCTCCCACCACAATTACGTCGTAAGCGCTCATTCGCATTTTCTCCTTCCGGTTAGCCCTATGATGTTTGGACAGTCCAAGCAAAAGCCCCATCGGCGTCCTCTAGACGCAGTATCGCGTTGATGCCGGAGGGGATTCCGATCAGAATAGCGCATGGTAGACTTGCTGAAATCACGAAAAAAAATCCCGACTCCGAAGATACGGGAATCCCGTACCCATCGTAGTCAGGAATTTAAGGCTCCTGGTAGAGACCCCCGGCCCCTATCGCCAGGGATATACGAATGGATCCATTGACGGTTGATGTCGCTGTCCATTACGTAGGTTAACCGTTTTTCACGTACAGGTCAAGCCGAAATTCGCCCAATCATTCGTAAATAAGCTTTTATATCGATGGATTAAAAACAAATTCGCCTAAAAAACTTAATTTTACCGAACATTAGCCCGAATGCGCCCCTGCCCGAGGAGTCCGTAAAACCCCGAATCGTCCCGCCCCGCAGTCCGATGAGCAGGCCGAGGGCGAGCGCGTCCTCCGTCCGACTCAGCCCGTCTCGGCCAACTGGACGTCCACCGTCACCTGCAGCGACTGGCCGGACGTTCCTCGGTAGATGCCCTTGACCGGCACGATGTCGGGATAATCGCGGCCGTGCCCGAGCTTCACGTAGCGCCAGTCGACGAGATTGTTGTTCGTAGGATCGATCCCCTGCCACCCGACGCCGGGCACGTAAGCTTCGACCCATGCGTGCGACGCCTGCTCGAAGTCCGCGTCCCGTCCCTGCAGGTCGCCGACGAAGTGGTAGCCGCTCACATAGCGGGCCGGCACGCCCCGCAGACGGCACACCGCAATCAGCAAATGCGCGAAGTCCTGGCAGACGCCGGAGCCGATCTCGATCAGCTCCTCGGCCTTCGTATGCACCCCGGTGGACAGCGGCTTGTATTGAAAATCGCCGAAGATCGCGTTGGCCGCATGGCGCACGAACCCGAAGACGCCCTCCTCCTCTCCTCCAATCCGGGAGGCGTACGCCTCCACCGCCGGATCGAAAGACGCATAGACCGTCGGCAGCAAATATTCCGCGTTCGCGTCGATAAAGTCCAGGCTTCTCACCCGGCGCCAAGACTCCTCCGCTCCCCACGCGGCCTGCCACAGCGTATCGCGGTCCCGCGTCACCACCGTCGAATAGGCTGTGATCACCAGCTCCGAATGGGGCGAGTTGGCCGTGAAGGAATGCACGCGATTGCCGAAGAAGTCCTCGTAGGATTGCAGCTGCACGTTGGGCTCGATGACCAGCCGATGCTGGTAACACGCCTGTCTCTCGTCCGTTCGGGGCGATAAGCGAATCTCATTGACACTGTCCGTCACCGGCGAATCGTAGCGATATTTCGTCACATGGCAAATGTCGAGTCTCATGCGGTAACCTCCCGTCCCCGGGAAAAAAAGACGCCCGCCACCGCTTCGCCCAGCTGGCGGTTCGTCGTCAGCAGCTGCTGCAGCACGACGTTCAGCGTATCCAGAGTGATGTCGCTGCGGTCGAGCCAGCCGAGCTCGGACCGCGCCTTGCCCGCCATCCGGATCGTCTTCTCGAGCGCCGGATTGGCCCGGTCGGATTCCCGCCGGATGTCCTTCAGACGCCGCTCGAACGCCGCCAACGAAAATTGGGCCGAGCGCGGGAACGACTCCTGCAGGACCAGAAAACGCGACACCCCCTCCAGCGTAAGGTCCTCCTGACTTTGACGGCGGAACGCCTCGTACCCGCCGACCGATTTCAGCAGCGCAACCGTATAGCCGTAAGCGCCCTTTCGCTGCTCCGGCGCAATCCGGCCGACCGACTGAAGCAGCCGGACCACGTTCTCGGAGCGTTCCAGATAGCGCCCGCTTTCGAGCATATGCCACGACTCGTCCCGCAGCGCGATGGAGACGGCCGTTCCCTGGAAGGCGGCAAGCCGCTCCTTCAGCTTCTGGAAGAAGCTGTGCGGAGAAGCTTCCGCGATCTCCTCCATCCGCACGCCCTTCAGCCACAGATAAGCGCCGTTCAGCAGGTTCCACAGCTCGGAGGGCAGCTGCTCCCGGATCATCTTCAGATTGTTCCGCGCCTGGGTCATACAGGACAGAATCGAATTCGGCTGCGTCCAATCGAGCGCCAGGAAGAACAAAACGTCGCGCTCCCGATAGCTGTCGTACCTTTCCTCGTACAGGGCGCAGTCTCCGATCGCTTCGGCGATCCGCTGCCATGTCGCCTCCGGCTCCTCTCCGTCCTCTTCCCGCAGATGGTAGTATACGTCGAGCAGCCTTGCATGATTTTCCGCCCGTTCGGTATACCGCCCGATCCAGAACAGGCTTTCCGCTATCCGATCCAGCATTCAGACCCTCTCCTTATGGACGAAATTATCGAGACAGCACCCAAGTATCTTTAACGCCTCCGCCTTGGGACGAATTCACGACGAGCGAGCCCTCCTTCATCGCCACCCTCGTCAGCCCTCCAGGCAGCACCCGGACGTTCTCTCCGTCCGAGACGGCGAACACCCTAAGGTCGATATGCCGATGCGAGATTCGCCCCTCCTGGTTAATCGGGGACGTCGAAAGCTTGATCGTCGGCTGCGCGATATAGTTGTCCGGATTTTCCCGGATTTTCGCGGCGAACAGCTCCCGCTCCAGCTCCGTCGAAGAGGGCCCGACCAGCATGCCGTACCCGCCGGACAGCGACGTCTCCTTCACGACCATCTCCTCCAGCCGCTCCAGAACGTGCTCCCTCTCGTCCGGCCGGCTCATCAGATAAGTCGGCACGTTGCTTAGAATAGGGCGCTCGTTCAAGTAGTAGCGGATCATCTCGGGGACGAACGTGTAGATCGCCTTATCGTCGGCCACGCCAGTTCCCGGCGCGTTGGCGATCGCAATGTTTCCGTAGCGATAGGCGTTCATCAGTCCGGCCACGCCCAGCAAGGAATCCGGGCGGAAGGCGAGCGGGTCGAGAAAGTCGTCGTCGATGCGCCGGTACAGCACGTCGACCTGCCTCAGCCCCGACAGACTGCGAATGTAGATTTTATGATCCCTGCATACGAGATCCCGGCCCTCGACCAGTTCAATTCCCATCTGCTGAGCGAGAAAGACGTGCTCGAAATAGGCTGAATTGTAGCTTCCCGGCGTCAGAAGGGCGACGACCGGCTCGGCTTTATCGGAGGGCGAGAGCTTGCGCAAGGACGTTCGGAAATGCTGAAGGAAGCGGTCGATGCCGCGCACCGGGTAAGAGAAGATCAGCTCGGGAAAATCGTGCGTCATGATGGAGCGGCTCTTGAACACGTAGGAGAAGCCGGACGGAGAACGCAGATTGTCCTCCAGCACGAAGTATCCGCCTTTCTCGTCGCGGATGAGATCGATGCCGGATGCGGTTACGTATGCGCCTCCCGGCAGCGAGAGACGCATCATTTCCGTGCGGAAATACCGGTTTCCCATCACCATCCGGCGCGGAACGAGCCCGTCCTTCAGAATGCACTGCTCGTGGTAGATGTCGGCCAGAAAGGCGTTCAGCGCCCGTACCCGCTGCCGTGTACCTTGCTCGATGCTCTCCCATTCGTCCGCCGGTATAATTCTCGGGATCAGATCGAACGGAATCGTCCGCTCCAGCGCTTCGGGCTGTCCGGCCCCGGACAGCGTGAACGTTATCCCCTCCTCCAGCAGCCTCCCGTTCATCTTCGCCTGCCGGGCGATCCGCTCCTGAGGCGCCATTCGTCCGATCAGCTCATGAACCTTGGCATAGTGAGAGCGGACCCGCGCCCCGTCATACATCTCGTTGTAATACAGGGATGAAAGCGAAGGCACCGTCGTATCGTTCGTTATTCCCATCTTAGCGGCTCCTTCTCCCCACCGGGTTTTTACTGTAATCATATTCCTTCGGCATTTTCGTGTCAATAATAGTTACATATATGACTGATTTATTTTGTATACTTAACACATAAATTACTCACTGGGTTATATATAGGTCATACGCGCATAGCGGGATGCGCAGATTTCGATCAGAATTTCTCCGCCGCCGGACAACCACCCGCTCTCCTTGCCGCCCCGTTTCATACGATAGCAGGGGAGGGATGTCACCATGCCGAGCTCAGCCGCCGCGAACGATACCGCCCGACTGACTTCATTTATCCGCTATGCGGAGAATCAATGGCACGCCGTCTGCGGCTCCGCCTCCGACGGGCCGTCGATCACCTTCAACGGAGACGAATACAGACGACTGCCCGATCGATTCGGCTCCCGGGAGAAAATCGAGGCGTATTTCCGCCGCTGCTGGAGCAAGCCGCTCAGCCGAACCCTGCTGTGCAATCTGGATCCGATCAACTACCAAGGAAGGCGCTACGTGATCGCCTCCGAGCCCGCTCCCGCCCCGTACACGGTCGAGGGCTTGCGGATTCTTCGCCGCAGCGCCGCCGGAATCGTCGTCAGCGCCTCACTGGCCGGAGGCGACGCGGGAGCCCGAACGATCCGTTACACGCTCGTCTCGGCGGGAGGAAATCTGACCATCGTCTCCCGCTCCGGCCGCCTGAACGACAGCCGTTTCGCCCGGTGCACGTCGTGACGCCGCCGGGAACGCCGGACCGGTCGGCAGGCGCAGCGCGAAGAGGCAGCAAGCCGCCGTATGCCGGGGCTTGCTGCCTCTTGTTCACTGGACGTACCGCTGCGCCTACGCCACTTTATTATAGGTCATAATCCAGATCGAGCCGGCGACGATCGTCAGCACGATAATGAGCCCGAGGATCAGCACCATGAGATTGTACCTCGGCTTGCCTTCCTGCTTCAGATGCATGAAGTAGACGAGCTGCACGACGAACTGCAGAATCGCCGCGCCGAGCAGCACGACCTTGGCCGCCGCGCCCTCCAGCACGTCGTTCAGCACGATAACGAGAGGAATGATCGTCAGAACGAGCGACAGAACGAAGCCGATGACGTAAGACTTGAGCGAGCCGTGGGACTCGTGCGCGCCGTGTTCGTCGGCAGCATGGGTGTCGTGATTCAGTTGCTGCGCCATCTTACATCACCTCCAGCAGGTAGACGATCGTAAAGACGAAGATCCAGACGACGTCGAGAAAGTGCCAGTACAAGCTGATCACGTTCACCTTGCGGCGCGTCACGGAGTTGATGCCGCGACGCCCGAGCTGGATCATAATCGCGATCATCCAGACGAGACCGAGCGAAACGTGAAGCCCGTGCGTGCCGACCAGCGTATAGAAGCCGGACCAGTGGGCGCTCGTCGAGATCGTCGCGCCTTCGTGCACGAGGGTGACGAACTCCGTCACCTCCAGCGTAAGAAACGCCGCGCCAAGCACGACCGTGACCGCCAGCCAGGAAATCAGCCCTTTGCGGTCGCCTCTGTTCATCGCCAGCACCGCAAGTCCGCTCGTGAAGCTGCTCGTGAGCAGAATGAACGTCTCGGCGATCACTCCCGGCATCTCGAACAGCTCGGCGCCGGTCGGGCCTCCGGCCGTGTTGCCGCTAAGAACGACATACGTGGCGAACAGCGTCCCGAACAGGATGCAGTCCGTGATCAGGAAAATCCAGAAGCCCATCAGCCGCATGCCCTCGAGATCGTGATGCCCCCCGTGGGCGCCCCCGTGAGACGGCGACGGGGCGTTATAATTACCCGACTTAGCCATTAGACAGCCCTCCCCGCCGCAGCTTCCGCGCGTTTGATTTCCTCGACCGGGATATCGTAATCCGTATTGTAATTAAAAGAGTGAACGAGCATGCATACCGCCACGCCGGCCAGTCCCGGAACGATCATCCACAGCCAATCCCAGACGAAGCCGAATCCGGCAACGAAAAAGAAGAAGGACATGATAATCGGAATTCCCGAGTTCCTCGGCATATGGATCGGCTCCAGCGGAGGCTTCGGTCTCGGAGCGCCGCCGGCGGCGATGCGCTGCTTCTCCTCCCAGAAATCGTCCTTATGCTCGACCACAGGGAGCGTGGCGAAATTGTAGACCGGAGCCGGCGACGGAAGGGTCCACTCGAGCGTCCGTCCGTCCCACGGATCTCCCGTCGTATCCTTTTCCATAAACTTGATGCTGTGCAGAATTTGCCACACCTGGAACAGGAAGCCGATCCCCATCAGGAAGCCCCCGATCGTCGACGTCAAGTTCAGCTCGTACCAGCCTCTGTCCCAGCCGTAGCTGCTGACGCGACGCGTCATTCCCATCAAGCCAAGCACGTACTGCGGCATGAAGCAGACGTAGAAGCCGATATTCCACAGCCAGAACGCCCATTTGCCGATCTTCTCGTTCAGCTTGAAGCCGAACACCTTCGGCCACCAGTAGTACAGTCCCGCGAAGTAACCGAACGCGACGCCGCCGATCAGCACCTGATGGAAGTGGGCGATCAGGAAATAGCTGTTATGGAACTGGAAGTCCGCCGGAGCGACCGACAGCAGCACCCCGGTCATCCCGCCGACGACGAAGCACGGAATGAAGCCGAGCATCCACAGCATCGGCGTCGGGAACGACAGCCGTCCCCGATACATCGTGAACAGCCAGTTGAACACCTTGACCCCGGTCGGAATCGCGATGATCATCGTCGTAACGGCGAAGAACGCGTTAACGTTGGCCCCCGAGCCCATCGTGAAGAAGTGGTGCGCCCAGGTGAAGAACGATGCGACGCTGATGCTCATGAGAGCGAACACCATCGACTTGTAGCCGAACAGCCTCTTCTTGGAAAAGGTCGCGACAATCTCGGAGAAAATGCCGAACGCGGGCAGAATGACGATGTACACCTCGGGGTGTCCCCACATCCAGATCAGGTTGATATACATCATCGGGTTGCCGCCGCCGTCCAGCGTGAAGAAGTGCGCGCCCAGATAGCGGTCGATGAACAGCAGGAACAGCGTCACCGTCAAGATCGGGAATGCCAAAATAATAGTCAGACTGCTCGACAGCACCGACCAGGTGAACATCGGCATCTTCATCAGCTTCATCCCGGGAGCCCGCATCTTCAGAATCGTGACGATGAAGTTGATCCCGGTCATCAAGCTGCCGATCCCGGAAATCTGAATGCCCCATATATAGAAGTCCTGTCCGACGCCCGGACTGAACTGCGTCCCCGACAGCGGCGGATAGGCCAGCCAGCCCGCATCCGGCGAGCCTCCGATGACGAAGCTCAGGTTGAACAGCATCGCCCCGAAGAAAAACAGCCAGAAGCTCAGCGAGTTCAGGAAAGGAAACGCGACGTCGCGCGCCCCGATCTGCAGCGGAACGACCAGATTGAACAGGCCGAACATAAGCGGCATCGCCATGAACAGAATCATGATGACCCCGTGCGTCGTGAAAATCTGGTTGTAGTGCTCCGCGTTCAGAAACTCCAGCTCCGGCACGGCCAGCTGCGTCCGCATCAGCAGCGCGTCCACGCCTCCGCGGAACAGCATCAGCAGCGCCGCGATCACGTACATAATGCCGATTTTTTTATGATCGACGGTCGTCAGCCATTCCTTCCACAGCCACGTCCATTTCTTGAAATAAGTAAGAGCGGTCACGATGGCCGCCATCGTGAGCACGATGGCCACGTCGGCTCCGTAGATCAGCGGATCCCCCGTTACGAAAAACTCGGAGGCGAACTCTTTAAGGTTATCCCACATGTCGGCACCTTCTTTCCCTTCATTCTCGCGATAGTCCTGGCTTAGTCGGAGGAGCCATGATTGTGCGCGCTGCTATATTTGGTCACGATTTTCTCGAACAAGCCTTCCGGAATCGAAGAGAAGGTCTGCACATCCGACACGCCCGGCTTCGCAAGCTCCACGTAGCCTTCGGTCGTCAGCTCCGGAGAGGACCCCTTCACCTGCTCGACCCAAGCCTCGAACTCCTCCTCCGAGGTCGCCTTGGCCGTGAAATTCATCTTGCCGAAGTCCTTGCCGCTGAAGTTGGCGCCCATCCCCATATAGTCGCCCGGCTCCTCTGCGATCAGGTGAAGCTTCATCGCCATCCCGGACATCGTATAGATCTGTCCGCCCAGCTGCGGAATCCAGAACGAGTTCATCGGCGCGTCCGAGGTCAGCTCGAAGCGGATCGGCACGTCCTCGGGAAACTGCACGTAATTGACCGATGCGATGCCCTGCTCCGGATACTGGAACAGCCACTTCCAGTCGAGCGAGGTCACCTGAATGACGATCGGCTCGGCTTCGTGCTCGATCGGCCTGGACGGCTCGAGCATATGCGTATATCTAACGGTAATCGTGCCGAGGATGGCGATGATGACGATCGGGATCCCCCACCAGATCGCCTCCAGCTTCGTGCTGTGCTCCCAGGTCGGATCGTACTTCGCCTCCCTGCCGGGCTTGTGGCGATATTTCCATACCAGATAGAACGTCAAGATCAGCACCGGTACGATGACGACCAGACAGAGCGCCGTCGACAGCAGGATCAAATCCATCTGATGCTTGCCGATCTCGCCCTTCGGATTGAGCACGACGACCTTCTCGGCGCATCCGCTGAGCAGCGCCGCCGTCGCGACCATGGATAGAACGGCCGTCAGCCGTCTCAACCCCTTCAACATGTTCATCTCCCCCATCCTCTTGCTGCTACCGAATCCTTCGTTGCCGCGGCCTCATTTCCGCCGCTGACCTCAACATATCAGAAAGCTCAGCGACTTTCCTCACAGTTAACAAAGGCGACAACGAAACGTTGAAATTTCGCAATAGTTTGTTCACTGGTTTGACACAATGTGAATTTTGTTACATGAAGACCGATACTTTGGCGAAATAAGGGGGGCCATCGCGGAGGAGAGAAGGGGAGGGAGACAGCGATTGGGGGAATCTTGCTTAGCGCCGAGGGCTTGCATGGAAAAAAGGGAGAACACCGATACGGCATCCTCCCCCCAATATTGTCAGGTTAAGCAAACGGTCAACAAGCGGCCTTACAGGAATCGTCCCCGTTGCCGGCGGAGCCCCGACAGTCATCGCGAACAAAGGCCAACTCGTGCCAATCCACGCCAACCTATGCCAGCTCGCGCCAACCACCACGTCAACCCACGCCAGTCCAGACCAACCTATGCACTCCGCGAGCCCTCGCCAGTCCAGGCCAACACACGCCAACCCCGCTAACCCCCGCCAGTCCAGACCAACACACGCCAACCCCGCGAGCCCCCGCCAGCCCACTAACGTAACGGTTGCCAGCGCCGCTAATTGTGCCCTTTTCGCAGTGCGGAGGTTGTAACGGTTGCAGCAGCGGCTATTTCAGCCGAAAACGCCCGTTTCGCTCGATAACCCCAAAATAAGCGCGGTGGCAACCGTTAGCTTTTCCTTTTTCGGGAAAACGGTCGATTAAGCGCCACTGCAACCGTTAGACGTTGCCGGCAGGTTGCGCGCCTTCGATCGCATACGATCGGTCGCATACCATCGACCGTATGCCGTCGACCGTATGCTGTCGACCGTATACCATCGACCGTATGCCGTCGACCGTATGCCGTCGATCGCATACGACAACGGCTTAACCTGACAACATTGACGGGAGGAGACGGGAGGGGAGGGAGTCCAGCTCAAGATGCTCGTTCCGGCGAGCCTTCGGTAGCGCAAATTGGATGATATCGTACGGGTACGCGTAAGCTGCTTCTCCTCATCGCGCCAAGCCGGGATGACCCACCCGGATACGGATATGCCCCATTTCCGGGCGGATCAGGCCTGCAGGCGGTCGATGCTCGGGGGTTCCTATGTTCCTAGGGGACCCGGAGACCGAAAGCCGCTCTTTTGCAGCTTCGGCGTTCCTCCGCTCACAGCTTGATCTGCACCTTGAACAGATTCGGATCCTTCGGCTTGGCCAGAAACTCCGCAGCCTCCTCCAGACGGATTGTCTTCGAGATCAGCGGCTTCAGCCGAATGCGCCCTTCCTTCACCCAGTTCAGGGCGGGCAGGAACGTATGGTTGATCGCCATCGAGCCGATCAGCGTCCAGTCCTTCTGGTACAGCTTGAACGGACTGATCCGGATCTCCGCGTTCTGCGGCGTGACGCCGAATTGCAGGAATTTGCCGGCCGGTCCGATGTAATCGAACTCCTTCTCGATGACCGCCGGTATGCCGGTCACGTCGATGACGGCGTCGAAGCCGCCCGGATAATCCTCCCGCTTCAGCTCCGCGCTGAGTACGCCCCGGGTCGCGCCCAATTCGAGCGCCAGCTTCAGCTTATCCCGGGAAACGTCGACGACGACCAGCTCGGACGCCCCCGCCCGGGCCAGCGACTGCACGAGCTGCAGCCCCATGGCGCCGGCCCCGAACAGAATCACCCGGTTCCCCGCCTTCAGGTCGAGCCGGTTCATGCCGTGAACGACGCAGGCCATCGGCTCGACGAACGCCGCCTCCTCGAAGCTCATGTCGTCCGGAATTTTCACCACGTTTTTCGCCGGCACTTTGACGTATTCCGCCATGCTGCCGTCCACCGTATTGCCGAGCGCCCCCCAGTTCGCGCAATGGTTGCCCCTGTGCGTCAGGCAGTATTCGCATTCCCCGCAGAACAAGCTCGGATCGGCCGTCACCCGGTCTCCCGGACGGAACGCCTTCACGCCCTCGCCGACTTCGTGGACGACTCCGGAAAATTCGTGTCCCGGCACGATCGGGTACGGGGAGATGTATTCTCCCTCGAAAATATGAAAATCGGTGCCGCATATGCCTACGTTCTCGACCTTAATCGTCACCTCGCCCGCGCCCGGAGCCGGGTACGGCACGTCCTTGACCGCCGCATGGTGCGGCTTCTCGATAACAAGCGCCTTCATCGTTTTCATCGCCTTGATCTCTCCCTCGTGTCTCCGTCTATCGGAGCAGTTGGCCCGCCAGCTTGACGTAGCCTTTTTTTAGAATATACCGAATGCTCTCCAGCACTTCCCCGGCGGTTCCCGAGGCGAGCGTTCGGATGAACGAATCGTCCTCGACCAGAGACATGCTGATCTCGCTAACCAGCTCGAAATTCTCCTTCGGCGCATCGGCCGGCCCCAGCATCGCCAATACCGTTCGCACGGGCACCGAACGTCCGCCCAGCTCCCAGCGGACGTCGCCCGCCAACCGGAGAACGGACACCGACATCTCCCGGATGCCTTCGCTGCGGCAGTGCAGAATCGCCAGACGGTCCTCCTCCATGAGCAGCGGGCCGAGCTCCTCCCGGCGCTCCAGATCCCGCCTCAGCGCCGCCACGTCGGACACGTCGAAGCGCTCCTGCACGAACGCCATCAGGTTGCCGATCAGCTCCGACTTCGACCCCGCCGGAAACCGGTCCGCCGCCTCGATATGGTCGAGCAGGCCGGCCAGCGCCCTCCCGTACCGGTCAACCTGATCGACGACCTGCTCGACGCTGGAGCGCTCCTGCTCTCCGCTTCTTTCCGCCCTTGCCAGCAGCGGAAGCTGCTTCCTGAGCCCTTCGATCTCCTCGTCGGTCAGGAACGGGTTCACGACGACCGCCCTCACGCCTTCCAATCGGACCGGCATCGTGGACAGCACCAGATCGACCGGAGCGTGCTCGGCAAGCCAGGCTTCCAGATGGAACAGCGAGATCGTATCGACAACCTGAAGCTCCGGCAGCTTCTTCTTGAGCTGCGCCTGCAGCAGCCGGGACGTTCCGATGCCGCTCGAGCATACGAGCAGCACCCGGATCTTGGACGACTCCGCTTCCTGCTTGTTCAGAATCGCGGTGCCGAAGTGCATGGCGAGATAGCCGATCTCCTCCTCGGGCACGCTCTTGCCCAGCCGCTGCTCCAGACAGCCCGACGCCTTGCGTGCCGCCTCGAAGATGTCCGGATACTCCTCCTTGACATGCTGGAGCAGCGGATTGCGGACGGCCATGTCCAGCTCGATCCTCTTGACGGCAGACGTCAGATGCGTCGTCAGATTGTGGACGAGCGTCTCGTCGCTTTCCAGTTCCAGCCTCAGCTCCTGCTCCATGACCGAGATCATTCGTCTCACGTCGTCGAGAACGACGCTGTAGTCGAAGTCGCTGCCCATGACATGATTCGAACGGGCTCCCAGAATGTGCATCGTAATGTAGCCGATCTCGCTCTCCGGGATGGTCAGCTCCAGAAGCCGGCTCAATCCGGCCGCCAGCTCGCGGGCCAGCTCGAACTCCTTCGTCGACTTGAGCCGCGTCAGAATCTCATCCTCGATCGTAATCGCTTCGTTCGCCTTCAGCCGCTGAACGGCGAGCGCCAGGTGGACGACAAAACCGACGTAGGCGTTGTCGGCCATCCGGTAGCCGCGCGATTGCTCGAAGCGCTGAATGACTTCCTCGATCCGGAACAGCCATTCCGGATCGATGAAGTTCAGCAGCCGGAGGCGAATGGACGCGTGCAGCTTCTCTCTTCGCTCCTCAGTCGGCTCGTGCAGAAATTCCACCAGCTGCTCCTGCGTCACCTGCTCGTAGAGAAGATCGGCCATCGCCGCCCGGATGCTCTTCTCCGCGCCTTCGACATAGACGCCCAGTCCGGGCCGGCGGTACAGCCGAATGCCGTATTTTTCGAACCAGGGCTCGACCTTCTGAAGATCGTTGCTGATCGTCGACTCCGCCACGTTCAATGGCTTGCTTAACGCATACAGCTTCTTCGGCTCCTTGGCGGTCAGCAGCAGCAGCTTGATATTCGCTTGCCGCTCCTCGGCCGAATAGGCGGGCAGCATCGTCTCGTCCCGGACGAGGCGGCCCGCCAGCTCTTCCAGCTTCGCCTCCTGTCCGCACAGCCTCACCCCGGCTCCGATTTTTTTGTCGAAGCCGAGCCCGTGCTGTCCCAGATACAGCTCCAGCTCCGACAGCTCTCGCTGCAGCGTGCGCAGACTGACATTCAGCCGTTCCGCCAAGGCGCTTAGAGGCGCGTAATCGCCGGATTCCAGGAAGTATAGTAAAATTTGCTGTTGTCGCGCGTTCAGCTTGATCTTCATTGTATGACCCATCTCCGATCACATCCTCGAGAGCGGCTTCCGTCGATAGGAGACTTTACTCCAGATTCGTATGCCTTCCCGCCATGCCGGCCTCGGTCTGCCCGAGCCGTTCGGCCAGCAGCAGGACGATCCAGTCGAACAGCAGCAGCTGGGTTTGCTCGAACAGCGAGCCCATCGGCTGCACAGACTCGGCTCCTTCCTCGTCCTCTCTCATCGTGCGGGCGGGAATCCGGATGATCCGATTCGCCTTTTGGGGAAGCGGGGCTTCGGGAAAGGCCGTGAAGAACGCCGAGCGGGCGCCCGACGACCGAACGATGTCCATCAACGCCTCGACCGTCGCGAGACTTCCCGTTCCCGAGCTGGTCAGCCATAGATCCCCCGCGCCGATCGCGGGCGTCGTTACGTCTCCGACGACATGCACCGGTATGCCCAGATGCATCAGCCTCATCCCGAAGGCCAGCAGCATCAGTCTTTCCCGGCCCAATCCGTAGATAAACACCCGCTTGGCGCTTAAGATTTCTCCGATCAGCGCCTCGACGTCCCGGCCGTCGACCGCCAGGAGGCTCGTCTTCAGCTCTTCAAGCATTCGCAGGCGAAGCCCAGCGCTAACGTCCATCTCCATTTATTCCTTCTCTCCTTCCGAAATCCCTTCCCGCGCAATCGCATCCTTCCAATAACGCACCGTTTCGCGAAGATCGTCCAGCACCTTCTCGTCCTCCTCCTCGAAGGCGTGCCCGACCTCGATCAGCAGCAGCGGATCGTTCTCCCCCGAGCTGCGAATCGCCTCCAGCACGCGGTCGGCGTCGATGATCCCGCGCTCGTTGTAGACTTCGGTGAACGGCCAATGCCGGTCGTACCGCCCGTCCGTCTGCTGCAGATGGATCATCGGCGCATAGGGGCCCAGCTTCTCCAGCCACCGGTACGGGTCCTTCTCCGAGGCCGGAGCGTCCGGCGCAATCGCATGCCCCACGTCGAGGCAGAGAACGAATCGGGCGCCGTCCTTCGGGCGGATCGATTCGATGCGCTCCAGGTGGGCGAGCGTGCCCGCCGCGTCCACCGGCCCTTCTCGGGAGACGGGCGTCTGCTCCCAGTAGAAGGCGTCGAGCCCATAGTCCGGCGCCTGGCCGAGCAGGCGGACGAGCGCTTCCTCGGCGGCGCGCATCGTCTCCTCCCGCCGTCCCGCGTCCCGGTCGGTCGGCAAATCCAGCCCTCCGTACGGGCCTCCGGTGGCGCGGGCTCCCAGCTCCCGGGTCATGGAGAACGCCTTCTCGAACCAGTGAACTCCGTCCCTCCTGCCCTCCTCCAGCGGGTGCATCAACAGGTTATGGGTATAGACGGCCAGGCCGGCGAAGGTCGAATGAATTGTCAGGCCGTGTCTGGCGCAGGCGTTGCGCACGCGGTAGACGTACGCGGCCACGCTCTCCTCCAGAGCGCGCGGATCGAACTGGTCGAACGAGAACTGAACCGTCCGAAGCCCCAGCTCCTGCCTGACGATAGCCGCCCAATCCTCCGGGTCGGGCCACCGCTTGACGGCAAAGCTCGCGGAGATGCCCAAGCTTCGCTTCATGCTCTCTCTCCTCCTTTTTCTTTTATTAACGCAATGCGGCCAAATCTCTCAGCTTCTCCAAAATCGTGTCGTAAGCGGCCGGGTCCATGTAGTTGGCCAGCGAGACGTAATCCCGTCCCGGAGCATGCTCCGTCGCCCGTCTGAGCAAGTAATCGTGCGTGACGATCAGCCGTGCGGCCGGAGGAATCTGGTCGATCGAGGAGTGTACGACCGTCACCTTCGCCTCCAGCTGCGCGGCGCGCAGCCTCTTGCGCAGAATGGCCGCCCCCATGGCGCTCGAGCCCATTCCCGCGTCGCAGGCGAAGCAGACCGTATACGCGCTTCCTTCGTCTTCGGCCGAGCGGGCGGCCGGCGCTTCGGCCGGGACCGCCGGCCTCGGGGCTTCGGGGATCGCTCGCTCCGGCTTCTCTCTGCCGTCCCTCTCCTCCCGGCCTTGCAGGTTGGATACCGGTCTGAGCACGCGCTTGACCTCCTCCCACTGCTGCACGTGCACGAGTCTGCGGACGACGTCGTGCTCCCGATTGCCGATCGCCTTCTCGGGCATGTTCGGAATCGCCCGGATGACGAGCAGCGACAGAAGCAGGGAGACGGCCGTCGAGACGGAGATGCCGAGCAGGACGTACGCCATATCTCCCGGAGGCGTCAGACCGGCGATCAGCAGCAGGCTGGCCGGAGACGGAATCGAGACGAGGCCCGCATTGAAATATTGAAAGGCGTAGATGCCGGCCATATTGCCGGCGATCAAGGGAAGCAGCAGCTGGGGACGCATCAGCACGTAGGGAAAATAAACCTCCTGGATGCCCCCGAGCGAATGGATCGCCAGCGCGGACGCCGAGGTGGCGCGCCATTTGCCCCGCATGCGAATGACGTAGGCGAGCAGCATTCCCATCGCCGGTCCGGGATTGGCCTCCAGCAGAAAATAGACCGATTTGCTCAGAGACCGGATCTGCGAGATGCCGAGCGGCCCCAGAATGCCGTAGCTCATGACATTGTTGAGGAAGAACACCTTGGCCGGCTCGATAATCGCCGCCGATATCGGCAGCCAGCCGGAATAGGCAATCTGCACGATATAATCGTTCAATTGCTCGATGGCGCGGGAGATCGCCTGCCCTCCGTATACGAAGCAAAAGACGGCCAGCCCTCCGGCGAGAATCGCCGAGACGAAGTTGGCCATCAGCAGCTCGAAGCCGGACGGCAGGCGGTTCTCGAGAAGACGCTCCAGCCGGCTGACGATCCAGCCCAAGCCGGGACCGAGCAGGAACGCCATGAAGATCATCGGCACCGTACTTGCCAGAGCCAGGGAGAATACGACAATGGCCGCGACCGCGCCTCCCCGCTTGCCGCCGATCAGATGCCCGCCCGTATAGCCGAACATGACCGGCAGCAGCCAATTGAGCAGCGGCCCGGTCAGCAGATTCACACTGTCGTTGGGAAACCAGCCATATACGCCGAAGATGGCCCGGATCAAGCCGATGGAGATCACGATCGCGATATTCTGCGAGACGATCGCGCTAAGAAGTCTGCCGAACTTGTACATGCGTAATCACCGACTTTATGAGAAGGTCGGCCGGTATTGCGCGGAGCCGAGGCGTCCGTCGCTCCGGAGCCGCCGGGGACGGCCTCTTCCGCAGCCCACGCTCGGCCGGGCAATTGGCGTCTAAGGTTGGATCACGATTTTCAAGGTTTTATGCTTCTCGTGGATCGCTTTCTCGAAGGCCGCAGCGGTGTCCTCCAGAGGCAGCCGGTCGGTGATGACCGGCTCCAGGTCGATGCTCTCCCCGCTCATCACGGCCACCCCGGTCGGGTACGTATTGCGGTAGCGGAACACGCCCCGGACGTCAATCTCGTTGTCCACGATATAGGGAATGCCAAGCGGCGTCTCGTTCTCTTGGGGCAGCCCGACGAGCACGACCCGGCCTCCCCGGCGCACGGCCTGGAGCGCCGACTGGGCGGCGCGGCCGTTGCCGGCCGTCTCGATCGCCAGATCGGCCTTGCGCCCTCCCGTCAGCCTCAGAATGGACGCCTGGGCGTCCTCCTCCCGCAGGTTGACGACGTCCGTCGCGCCCATCTGCAGCGCCCGCTCCAGGCGGAACGCCTCGAGATCGACGCCGATGATCCGGCCGGCCCCGGCCGTCTTCGCAGCCAGCAGGGCGAGCATGCCGATCGGGCCCATTCCCAGAATGACGACCGTCTCCCCGGTCGTCAGCTCTCCCCGGCGAACGGCATGCAGACCGACGGATAGCGGCTCGATCAGCGCGGCCTTCTCGTACGACATCGTATCCGGGATCGGGAACAGCATATCGGCGCGGATCGCGATGTACTCGCAGAACGCGCCGTCGTACGGAGGCGTCGCCAGAAATTCGACGTCCGGGCACAGGTTGTACTGCCCCGCCTTGCAGTAGGCGCAGCGGCCGCAGGTGACGCCAGGCTCGATCGTCACCCTCTGGCCGGGCACGACGTTGCGCACCTCGCTGCCGACCGCCACGACGTCCCCCGCCGCCTCGTGACCGAGAATCATCGGGTACTCGACGACATAGGGGCCGATTCTTCCATGCTCGTAATAATGAACGTCCGAGCCGCACAAGCCGACCGCCCGAACGCGCACAAGCGCCTGATCCGGCCCGCAGGCCGGAATGTCCCGCTCTTCAATCTCGATCGTGCCCGGCTTCGTCAGCACCGCCGCTTTCATTTTACCGGTAATCGTCATTCCGAATTCCGCCCTTCGACTTATTTGACCGCGCCCATCGACAGGCCGCGGACCATGTACTTGCGCACCAGCAGACCGCAGATCAGCATAGGCATAATAATGACCGTCCCGGTCGCCATCGCCTGCCCCCACTTGACGCCTTGCTGGGAGACGAGCAGCGAGACCGCGACCGGAACCGTCTGCGTCCCTTTGCCGGTGAAGATGGATGCGAACGCGTAATCGTTCCAGGAAAACATCAGACAGAGCACAACCGTCGCCACGATGCCCGGAGCCGCGGTCGGCACCGCCACCCGCCAGAAAGCGCGGAACTTGCTGCAGCCGTCGATCATCGCCGCCTCCTCAAGATCGACGGGAACGTCCTTGAAGAACGTCGTCATCAGCCAGAGGGCGAACGGCAGATTGAAGGTCGTGTAGGCAAAAATCAGCCCCGCCGTCTCCCCGATCAGGCCGACCTTGGCGAAGATCAGATACAGCGGCAAAATGACCGCGGGGATCGGAGCCATCCGCGTGCTGATAATCCAGAACGAGATGTCCTTCTCCCGCTTGAAGTTGCCGCGGGCGATCGCATAGCCGCCCATCACGCCGAGCGCGATGGACAGAACGGTCGTCACGACGCTGACGATGACGCTGTTCAGAAGAAACTCGGCGAAGTTCCCCCGGCCCGAGAACATGTCGGCATAAACTCCGAACGTCGGCTCGAACAGAAGCTGAGGAGGCATGGAAAACATGTCGACCTGCGTCTTCACGGAGGACATCGCCATGAACAGAATCGGCACGAGCGCCCAAGCGAGAGCCCCGAAGGCCGCGACATACAGAACCAGGTAGAGTAGCTTGCGGTTGACAGCCATTTTACGCCTCCTCGCTTTTCATGACCTTCAGGAAAAACTTGCCGAGCATAATCGTAACGAACAGCATCGTGAGCCCCAGCGCGGCGGCCGTGCCGATGTCCTGGAATCGAAAAGCGACCTGCATCAAATAATACCCGATGATCTTCGTCGCGTCAGCAGGTCCTCCCTCCGTCGCGATCGTAATCGTGTCGACATAGCGCAGAACGTCCATCGAGCGAATGAGAAGCGCCACGACGATCATCCGTCTGACCATCGGCAGCAAAATGTAGCGAACCTTCTGCCAGCCGCTCGCCCCGTCGACCTCCGCCGCCTCGAGCGGCTCCTGGGGGACGGTCTGCAAGCCGGCGAGCACGATAATCGTAATGAGCGGCGTCCATTCCCAGACGTCCATCAGAATGACGGCCGGCATCGCGTAGGCCGCATTTCCGAGAATCTGAACATCAACGCCGATCAGCTGCAGCAGCCAATTATAAAGCCCGTAGGTCGGGTCCAGAAGGAACCTCCACAGCAGCCCCGCGACGATCGGAGCCACGAACAGCGGCAGCATCCACAGCGTCGCCAGCAAGTTTCTGGCGCGCGGAATATGATAGAGCAGCAGCGCCATCGCGATGCCCAGCACGAGCTGGGCGACGAGGCCGCCTCCCGCGTACACCGCCGTTCTGCCCCACGACTCCCAGAAGGTCGGCGTCGTAAAGATGCGAACCCAATTATCGAATCCGGCAAACCGGGGTTTATCCATATCCAAAGTATAGTCCATAAAGCTGGCATAGATCATAAAGAAAAACGGGAAAAGACTAATAGCGGCCAGCACGATCATCGAAGGAAGCAGCATCCAGAATTCGGTGCGGTTCCATTTGGTCTTGCGGGTTCGTTTCCCAGTTGCCTGCAGCATGGTCGTCTCCTTTCCATCCGTTCCCAAGCCCCCGTCCAAGGAGGATCAAGCGGGTCGGCCGTCGATCCGGCCGCCCGCTTGATGAATGGCCGGTTAATTCCCGGTCAGCTTGTCGCTTTGCTTGGCGATTTCCTTCATCGTGTCGGCCGGCGATTGGCGTCCGGCCAGCATTTTCGACAGTTCCGTGTAGACGATCGTGTCGACTTGCGGCCACATCGGGATCTTCGGCCGCATATAAACGTTGCCTTCCTTCCAGGCTTCCTGCACTGCGTTCAAGGAAGCGGACAGAGGCAGCTTCTTGGCCTCCTCCGAGTCCAGGTCCGTAATCGCCTTCTGAATGTCCGGCAGGTTGTACACCGAATAGCGGGTAGGCGTGAACCCGGCGTCCAGAATCTGGTACTGCGTCTGCGGCGAAGTCGCCCATACGAGGAACAGCCATGCGGCCTTCTGATCGTTCTCGGAAACGTACTTGTTGATGCCGACTCCCGTTCCGCCATACATATTTCCCCGGCCCTTCGGCCCTTTCGGCAAAATTGTCCAGCCGACTTTGCCGACGATCTTGGAGGAGTTCGGGTCCTCGAAGGTCGCCGAGAATTCGTGCCATTCCGGAGCGAGCGCGATCTCTCCCGCCGCGAACGCTTCCGCGAGGCCCGACCAGTCCCAGGATTTGCTTCCCGGCGCCGCTTCGGCCAGCAGCTTGTTGTAGAACTCGGCCGCCTCAATCGCCTCGGGCGAAGTCAGGAGCGATTTGCCCGGCGTCGTCGTGCCGATGCTGCCGATATTCTCCGCCTGGAAGTATTCTCCGCCGAAGGAAACGAGCACGTTGCTGAAGTCGTTCATCAGCGAGTCGTGCTGCTTCGCCTGATGCCCCGTTCCGTACTTGACCTCCGTGATAACGCCTTCCTTCACCTTCTCGTTGATCCAGACGGCCGCCTCGTAGTATTGATCCCAAGTCATGTCGGGACCCGGCGTCCAGTCGTAGCCTTTATCCTGCATGAACTGATCCTTGTATTTCTCGAACACGTCTTTGCGGTAGGCCAGAATCATTGTCGGGTTGTCGTACGGGAGCGTGTAAAGATGCTCGGTGTCTCCCATGTACCCGTTCGCCGTCAGCTGAGCCGGGATGAAGTCCTCGAGACCGCCGGGAACGCTCGGCAAGGACGGATCGTCGTTAAGCGTGTTCAAGTCCACGAAGTGGCGGGATTGCTTGGCCAGAATCTGGTAAGGATCCGCATAGATAATATGATAGTTGTCGTTGCGGGCGTTGAAGTCGAGGCCCGTCTTCTCGACGACGATATCCAGGTTGCTCTGCTCGATGTTGACCTTGATGCCGGTCGCCTTCTCGAAAATCTCGATATTGGCCGCAAGCCCGGAGGACGGCGGCGTATTCTCCGTAATGACGTTCAGCGTCGTGCCTTCGAATTGTCTCCAGTCGAAGCCCGCGGGCGCCTCGATCTTCGGCAGCCCTTCCACCCAGCCGCCGAACGGATCGGAGCCGTCCGGAGAGGCGGAGTTGGCTGCGCTTTCAGAAGGCGGCTGCGAAGACTCGCTCGGAGTCGGGTCGGAACTGGCCGAGCCGCCTTCGCTGCTCGACGAGCAGGCGCTCAAGACGGCCGTAATCAGAAGCAGAAGAGCCAGCAGGCTCGCGAATGACCTTTTCAACATAAATCCCCCTAACCTAGTTTTCGAATTCAGGGCTGACGGATGGGACAGAAGGATACCGGCCGGTAACATTCTGCCCCCATTATAGAGCAGCGTTTCTCCGGTGTTCCATTCAAACATCCGCCGATTCTGACGCCCGGCTCGCGCGACAAAACTGAAGGCGCTTGCCGAAACGCCGTCAGGCGATGTCCACGACGACTTTAATATGCCCCCGGCCGGACTCGACCTGCTCCATCGCCTTGCCGAACTCCTCCAGCGGATAACGGTGCGTGATCAGCGGCTCTGTCCGCACAATGCCCCCGCGAATGTAGGAGATCGCTCTGTCGAAGCAGTGGGTCTGGGCGAAGGAACCGATGATCTTCAGCTCCTTCTGGAAAATCTCGTAGGGCCGGATTGCAATTTCGTCGTCATGGGAGGCCACGCCGTAGATGACGAGCTTCGCGCCTTTCTTGGCGAACTTCGGCAGCTGCTGGATCACTTCCTTGGCTCCGGTCGCGTCGATGACGACGTCGAAGCCCTGCGGAAACCGCTCTCCCAGCGCGCGTTCGTGCACCGAGTGATCCCGGCGGTCCAGCTTGACGGTCTCGTCTGCCCCAAGCTCCTGCGCAACCTGCAGCTTGCGCTCGTCGGACGCCGCCACGACCAGCCGGGCCGCGCCGGCATGCTTGAGCAGTTGGGCGAGGATCAGCCCTGTCGGACCGGTTCCGAACAGGAGCACGTCGTCGCCGGGCCGCACGCCGATAACGTCCAGTCCGTGCACGGCGCATGCAGTCGGCTCCACCATCACTCCCTGGTCGTACCGGAGCTCGTGCAGCGGGAAGACTTTATCGTGATTCACGGCGACATATTCCGCGAAGCCTCCCGGCCAGTTCACGCCGAGGGAATAGAAATTTTCGCAATAAAGCGGCTGATTGCGCCTGCAATAATAGCAATGGCCGCACAGCTCCGTATTGTCCGCGCACACCCGGTCCCCGACGGCAAACCCGACGGCCTCCTTGCCGACCGCCGCCACTTCCCCCACGAATTCATGCCCCGGTATGAGCGGATATCTGGCCATGAACTCTCCGTGGTGCAGATGGACGTCCGTCCGGCATACGCCGCAGGACTTGACCTTCAGCAGCACCTGGTTGTCCTTGATCGCGGGCATGTCCACCTCCCGGACCGTAAACTTCTCCGCTTGCGTGTAATAGACAGCTTTCATATGGATGGGCTCCCCTTTCTCCGGTCAAGTAAGCCCATCATAGAACGAACCGCCCGCAAGTTGTAGCTAAACATCCCGCCTTTCTGGCGCGCCCGGCGTGCGACAAGATTGAAGAACGACGAGCAGCCGCGGATTCTCCGCGGCTGCTCGTCGGGGCATGGATATGACCCGATGTTTTTAGAAACCTCCCCTCGCCCAAACAAAAACGCCTTCGGCGTCCTCTAGACGCAGAATCGCGTTTTTGTCGGAGGGGATTCAGGTAAGGGTAGCGAAAGAAAGCCCGGAAGGAACGAAGGTTCCATCCGGGCCACTCTACTTGCGATTGTCTTCAGACAGCATCTTCCGTCGCGCGCGTCCCCGCCGCGGACGGCGCTTCCTGGTTCTTCTGCATGAGCGGGGCAATGACGCCGAACAGCATAATCTGCGCGCCGCCGATCAGGAAACCAAGACCAATCATCAAGCCGAGGTTGCGATCGTTGAACTGCGCGATATTCAGAGCGCAGCAGACGATGCCTACCGCGATGACGACCATGGCCACCCATTTCAGCATACGTGCCATCTCTTTATTTTTCATGAGGATGCAGCCTCCTTGTGAAAGCGCTATATGTGAACATTCTATCACAAAGCTGTGACGAATTAAAGACGCCGTTCACAAGTTGGACAAAAACCCCGCTCCGCCCTGGATTATTCCGCCGGTACGGCCGACGATTCACCCACCTCCGTCACGATCATTTCGCCTGCGCCTGATGATCCCGAGTCCGATCCCGAGCCCGGTTCGGCGGTGGCCTCCTTCTCCAGCTCATCGGCCAACAACTGCTGACCTTTGGCCTGCAGATTGTCCAGCGCTTCGGCGATCGTCAAGCTGCCGTCCTTCACGCCCTGGAACTCCTGCTGGGTCAGCCCGTCGAACTTCATCAGGAAGTCCCGCGGCAGCTTGTCATAGTCTCTGTACATATCCCTGGCCATCGGCTTCATGCTGTAGAAGGCGGCCATGTTGATCCCTTCCTCGCTCTCGATGTATTTCGTACGCGACGGGAAGGAGCCATTGCGCAGCTTGGAAGTGACGCGCGCGAAATCGTCTCCGTTAATATACTGGACGAATTTCCAGGCGGCATCCGCATTCGCGGTCTGGGCGCTGATCGCGAAAATCTGTCCGACCGACATCGCCGTGCTCTCGTTCGGGTTCGCCGGATTGATCGGCACCGTCACGATGTCCCAGTTCTGCACGCCTTTGTCCTTCAGTCTCGTTTTCGCTTCCTTGATCTGATCCAGCATATAATTGCTTTCGATCGCCATGGCCACCTTCTGTCCGATGAACGGTTCCTGTAGCAGATAGTCCTCGTAAGATCCGGAGAAGCCGCCGCTGCGGTCTTCTACGTACAGGGAGCCGGACTTGAGCGCCGTGTCGGCCGTTTCGAACGCCTTTTTCCAGGAATCGGAATTGATCGTCAGCTGTTGAGTCGTCGGGTTGATGTAGCTCAGCCCCTGCCGATTGCCGAGCATCATGCCCAATTGGTACAGGTCTGTCACATACCCCGCCCTCAGGCCGTAGATGCGATCTTCCCCGCTGCCGTCGGTCGGGAACCGCGCGGCCAGCTGCAGCACCTCCTCCCAGCTCATCCCGTCGGTAGGCGGCGTAACCCCGTGCTTGGAAAACAGATCTTTGTTATAGAAAAGGGCTTGGCTGTGGAATTCCGGAGCGAGACCGTAGAGAATGCCGTCGCTCTGCTGCTTGATGTATTCGAGGATCCCGGGCGCGATCCCCTCGAGATCGAATTTGTCCTTCTGGATAAAGGTGTCCAGGTTGTACAGCTTGCCTTCGCTGGCCATTCGCGCGTATTCGCTGGCGCCGAGCATCAGCACGTCCGGCTTCTGCTCCTCGACGAAGTCCTGCATCGCCTTCTCCATATCCTTGCCTTCCTCGTACACGACTCTCGAGGTCTCGATCACCTCGATCTCGACCTCGGGATACAGCGTCGAGAACAGCATTCCGTATTGCTGGTAGAAGGCGCGCTCGTCGTAATACATCACTTTCATAGAAGTTATTTCGTTGTTGGTCTCGTCGTTCCCGCCCGCGCTGCAGCCTGCGGCGAGTCCTGCGATCAGCGCTCCGCTCAGCGCGGCCGCTATCTTTTTACCGTATTGCATTTCCACACTTCCTTAATCGTAATGATAGACCCGAATTCGGCGTCGGCGCTTGCTTGAAGCGGCCCCCTTTCTATCTGTTTTACATATTGTACCATAAACTTCTACTCGACTAGTAAACAGGCTCCCGATTGCCAGGGAAATGGGAGGAAGGACCTAGAACGGGGCTTTCCCTTGCAGCGATTCCCCAACTTAAGTCGAGGTTGATCGCCCCCTCGCGTCTGATGACAGCGGCGAGAACGGTAAGCTATGATGGGAAAAGTTAAAGGAAAGGAAGTCTCTGCCATGAATAAGATCGAGTTTATGGATAAAATGGAGCGGGATCTTGCGCCCATGCCGGATGAAGAGCGCAGCGAACTGCTGGCCCGGTGCGAGGCTGTCTTCAGAATCGGACGGGAGCAGGGAAAGACGGAGGAGGAGATCGCCGCCGAGCTGAGCGGTCCTTCGACGCAGCCGGAACCGCGATTCGAGCCGCCGTACGGGACGTACGGCCTTGCGCCCGATCGCGCTCCGCTTCCGCCCCCGCCCTGGTCCGCCGCACGCCCCGAGCCGGGACGCCAGGCCGAACCGGTTCGCGATACGCCCCGCATTGTCGGCGTGACGATCCTGCTCTTTTTCCTTAACGTCCTGTTTGCGATCCCGGTGTTCGCAGCATTAGGGGCGGCCTTCCTCGCCGTCTGCTCGGCAGCGCTGGCGACACTGCTGTCGCCTCTGGCTCTGGCTGCGGAAACGCTGCTGTACGGCGAGTTTACGAACGCCAAGCTGATGCTCGCTCTCGGCGCAGTCGGGATCGGGATGATTCTCGCGGATCTCGCCCTCGTATTCGGCAAAGGACTTCTGCGCCTGACGAGAACCTACGCAGGGTGGAATATCAGGACCTTGAAAGGAAGTAAAGAGCGATGAGAAAATTTTGGTACTTCGCGGCGTTCTGCCTGATCGTGATCGGAATCGCCGGGGCGATTCATCATGATTGGAAGAGCGACAGCAAGGATTTGCTGGACTTCGAGAAAAAGTGGAGCTTCTCCGCCGAGGAGCTTCGCGAACTGAGCGTCAAGAGCGATTACAATGTGAGCATGATCTTCGTCAAAAGCACCGATGGCACCAATTCGATCAGCCTGAAAGGACAGGGAACGGAAAAAATGATCGAAAAGGTTCAGGCTGCGGAAATCTCCGGCAGCAAGCTGGAGCTCGAGCTTGTCCGCTTGCCGAAGCGATACGTCAATTTCTTCAGCTTCAATCTCGGCCAGACGACCGAGCAGTTCGTCGTCTCCGTTACAGACGACGCTCAGTTGGACCGCCTGCGGCTCAAGCTGGATTCCGGCAATCTCGAGCTTAAGGACGCGTCGCTGCTGCGGATCGCCCACGCGGCGCTGGATTCCGATTCCGGCAACATCTCCCTGAACGACTTTCGCAGCGACACGCTGGACATCGGCGTCGACTCCGGCAACGTTCGAGGCGACCGCGTAACCGCGGACTTGACCGCCTCCGTCGATTCCGGCAACATTACGCTCGAGAACGTAACCGGGCGCGCCAAGCTGTCGGCCGACTCCGGCAACGTCAAGCTGTATAAGCTGGACAGCTCCGACGCGACCGTCTCCGTCGATTCGGGCAACGCGTACGTCCGCGTGCCGGTCGGCTTCGCGGGCGCTTACGACCTGAAGGCCGACTCCGGCAGAGTTCGGGCCCCCGAGTCCAGGCGGGAGACGACCGAGGTGATCAAAGTCAGAACCGACAGCGGAAACATTACGATCGAGGAGGGCCCTTGACCCTCCGCATTGGCTCTCCGCCCCCGCCGCCTTGCGCCGCAGCGCGCCGTTCTTATCCGATATCGGAAGAGCGGCGCGCTGCTTGTTCGTATGAGGTCTCGGCCTGAAGCCCGTTGCAAGACGGAGCCGCCGCTCCAACTTAGGTCGGGGACGCATTCCAAACCCCGGACGGTTTCGAACGAAGGCTTCCGGAAGGTAGGATGAAGTCAGAGCTCGATCCCGCACGGAACCGACTGACAAGGAGGCTGTTCCCGTTGTTTTCTCTTCTGACCGGCATCTCGCATGCCTGCGTTTTATTATGGCTGATTCTCTCGTTGGTCGCCGGAAGCAAAGCGGCCCGACTGCTCTACGGAGGATCGGCGGAAAGACTGCACCGTAAAACCCGCAAGCAGATCGTCTGGGCCGCTTATCTGTCCTTGCCCGCGCTCGGGCTCGTCGGCTCGGCGCTGGTCATGGCTTCGACGATGCATCCGGCATTCTGGGAAGACCGTCTTGCGCTTCACCTTCCCTTGGCGCTTATTCCTCTGCTGAGCTTGGGGCTTCTGACCGTGCCGCGTCTGGCGAAGCTCTGGAAGGAGACCCGAAACCTCTCGGTCGCTCCGCTCCCCGTCGAGCTCCGCAAGCGTGCGGCCCATCCTCTGGTCGTCCTGCCGTTCCAGCTGTCGGCGATCGGGGCCGGAACGATTCTGTATTATTTATGGGTGACGCCGGTACCGCTTCGGCTGGAATCCGTGATCGTCCCGCTCTTGCCGGCGGCGGCCGGCGCAGCGGCGCTTAGCTGGTCGGCCCGCCGGCGCTTCACCCGGGTCGGCCTGCCGAACGCCGCCGTTCCTTCACTGCCGAGAGGAAGCTGGAGACGAAGGGCCGGCATCGCCTGCATCGGCATCGGCGTCCTCGCCCTCTTCTTCATAGCGGGGAGCCGCGGCAGCCGGCTTCCGGACACGCTCAGCATGGCCGAAGGCCCGATGGACTTCGGAGGCGGCCCGGAGCTCGTTCACCGTCCGCAAAGCGATCTTTCGCTGGCGATGCTGACGGGACCGAGAGACCGGGAGCCGGACCGGAAATTTACATTAACCGCGGAAAGGAAAACGATAGAGCTGAAAGAGGGGGAAGCGTTCGAAGCCTGGACCTTCAACGGTCGGGTGCCCGGTCCCGAGCTGCGCGTCAAGCAAGGCGAGCTCGTCGAGGTCACGCTGATCAACCGCGACGTAGAAGAGGGGGCGACGATTCACTGGCACGGACTCGACGTGCCGAACGCCGAAGACGGGGTGGCCGGCGCCACGCAGAACGCGGTCATGCCCGGCGAGCGGCACGTCTACCGCTTCGTCGCCGAACAGAAGGGCACGTTCTGGTATCATTCTCATCAGCATTCCCAAGAAGCGGTGAACAAAGGCTTGTTCGGCAGTCTGATCGTGGAGCCGGAAGCCTCTGACCCCGGCAAGCCGGAAGAGGACTTGATCGTCATGACCAAGGTCTGGAAGGGCGTCGGGCTGGCGATCGGCGATCGCGGCGGCATCCAGCGCAAGCGGGTCGTTCCCGGAACTCCGGTTCGCATCCGGCTGATCCACGCTCAGGACTGGGTCCGTCAAGACTACACGCTGGCGGGAACGCCGTTCCAGGTCGCCGCCATTGACGGCACCGACCTGAACGAGCCCGGCGAGCTGGAGAACGTTCGCGTAGAGCTGACGACGGGCGGCCGGATGGATCTGACGTTTCTGATGCCCGACAACCCTGTCTTTCTCAGCGTGGGCCGCTCCGGGCGGCTGGGCATTCTCCTGAGCCGGGACGGAACCGGAAGCGTTCCCGACCTGCCGAAGACGACCGTGTTTGATCCGATTCATTACGGCTCTCCTGCCGACACCGCCCTTCGACCGGACAGCGGCTTCGACCGCGAGTTCAAGATGATCCTCGACAACAAGCTTGCGTTTTACGACGGACAATTCGGCTCCTTGTACACGATCAACGGAGAAGTGTTCCCGAACACCCCGATGTTCATGGTACGGGAAGGGGATCGGGTCAAGACGACGATCGTCAATCGCGGCGCCGTCGATCACCCGATGCATCTGCACGGCCATCGCATGCTTGTACTCTCGCGCAACGGAGAGCCGTCGACCGGAAGCCCCTGGTATTCCGACACGCTGGACGTTCAACCCGGGGACATCTACGAGGTCGCCTTCGTCGCCGACAATCCCGGGTTATGGATGGACCACTGCCACAACCTGACCCATGCGGCCGTGGGCATGTCGATGCATCTCATGTACGAAGGAATTACGACGCCTTACAGAATCGGCAGCGACAGCGGCAACCACCCGGAATAACCGCGGTGCTTCCTCTCAGAGCCCTTGCTCGGCCGCGTATTTGCCCCAATGGGGACGCCGCCCGTCAACGTCTTCGATTCCGTATTCGTCCGACAGCCCCCACGAGGTGTACGCCTTCCCCGACTTGCCCGGCAGATCGGAATCCGCCGCCAACGCCGCCACGCCGCGCGCGAGGAAGAACGGCGTCTCCGACTGCAGGAAATGGGGCTCCTTGGCCGCTCCGTCCCGCCAATTTTCCTCGGTAACCCCGAAGTAGTCCAGCATTTCCTCCGATCGCAGAAAGCCCGGCGTGACCGACACGGCCGACACGCCGTGAGGACGAAGCTCGGCCGCCAGCGCCTCCGCCAAATGAATGGCCGACACTTTGGCCAGGCTGTAGGGCAGATTGCCGCGGTAACGATAATCGTAGCCGTCCGTCACTTCCACGATCAGCCCTTCGCCCCGCCGGACGAGAAGCGGCGCCCCGTAATAGCTCGTAATCATATGAGAGTGCACCGCTCTCTTCTGCATGAGCAGCGCCTTGTCCAGAGAGCCTTCCCAGAAGGGCGTACCCCATTCGGACAGCTTCTCTCCGCCCCAGATGTCGTTGATCAGAAGATCGAGGCGTCCCTGCTGCTCGTCTGCGATTCGCTCGAACAGCCGGCGAACCTGATCCGCTTCCGTATGGTCCACGCGTACGGGAATGCCCCGACCGCCCTGGGCGGTAACGCGCTCGGCCGTCTCCTCTATCGTCTCCGGACGGGCGAGATCGGACGGCGCCCCCCTCACGCTTCTGCCGGTGGCGTATACGGTCGCGCCCGCTTCGCCGAGGGCGATCGCGATCGCCCTGCCCGCTCCTCTGGTCGCTCCTGCGACGACGGCGACTTTTCCTGCCAATGGTTTCATCCTTGTCATATCCTCCTTCGCCCTAAGAGCAAAATGGTCTTGCTCTTCCAGACTACATCGGAAATATGACACCTGCTGTCCTATTAATCGGATATACTGGGGTTACGTCCAAACGAACGGAGGAATTCTCATGAGAGCCGATCGATTGCTCGCATTGCTCTCCCTGCTGCAGACCCGGGGCCGACTGACAACTCGCGAGATGGCCCGCGAGCTTGAAGTGTCCGATCGAACCGTGCACCGCGACATGGAAGCGTTGGCCGCCGCCGGCATTCCGGTCTATGCGGAGCGGGGCGCAGGAGGGGGGTGGAGGCTGTCCGAAGGGTATCGGAATCGGATTACCGGCATCACGGTCGACGAAATCCGCTCTCTGCTCCTCCTGCATTCCTCCAGCGTCGTCGCCGATCTGGGCCTGAACGAGCCCTCCGGAACGGCGCTGCGCAAGCTGCTGTCGGCGCTTCCGGAGGCGGCCCGCCAGGACGCGGCGCACGTGCGGGAGCGCATCCATATTGACGGCGCGGGCTGGCATTCCGCCCCCTCGCGCGCTCCATATTTGCGGATCGTGCAGGAGGCGATCTGGCAGCAGCGCAAGCTGCGCATCGGGTACCGGGGACAGAACGCGGATGAAAGCTCGGTGCGCACCGTGCTGCCTCTTGGCCTCGTGGCCAAGACGAGCATCTGGTACATGGTCGCGATGGAAGAGAAGGCGGAGAACGACGCGCTCCGCACGTTCCGGATTTCCCGTCTGCAGGAGGCGGCGATGCTGGACGCCGCCTTCGAACGGCCCGACGGCTTCGATCTGGCCGTCTACTGGGAACGATCGATGGAGAGATTCAAGGCCGAACTGCCCTGCTATCCGGCGAAGGTTCGCGTATCTTCGGCAAGGTGGGAGGCGTTCTCCCGGGAAAAATTCGTGAAGACGATCTCTTGCGAGGAAAATCGGGAGAGCGGATTCGTGGAGAGCTTCGTCGAATTCAACACGCTGGAGTCCGCCCGGGATCTCGTGATGAAATACGGCCGGGACGCCGAAGCGCTGGCTCCCGGGGAGCTTCGCGCGGCCGTGCGCGAGGAATGTCTTGCCGCGGCCGCGCTCTATGCGGAGTAAGTCGCCGGTTGCCGAAGCGGTTCTTTCTAACTACCAGTTGGCGATCTCGAGGAAGTAAGCGATAAACTGATCGGAAGTCATCGGACGTCCGGTGAAGAAGCCCTGAATCCGATCGCAGCCCAGCTGCTGCAGACGGTCGAGCTGATCCTCCGTCTCCACGCCTTCGGCCGTAACGGACAGACCGAGACTGTGCGACATGTCGATGACCGCCTTCGCGATCGCAACGTCGTCGGAATCCTCCATCAGGTTGCGGACGAACGAAGGATCTATTTTCACGATATGTACGGGCAGCTTTTTCAACCAGTAGAGAGAAGATTGGCCCATGCCGAAGTCGTCGATCGCGATTTTGACGCCGATCTCCACCAGCTGGCTCAGCATCCGGATGCTGTGCTCCATGTTCTGGACGGCCGTATGCTCCGTAATCTCCAGACACAGATTGTGAGGTTGGATTCCCGTGTCCTTCAGCACTCTGCGGACGATGTCCGGAAAATCCACCTGCTGAAACTGTAGCGCCGAGATGTTCACCGATATGACGAGAGTCGGCATTCCCGCGTGAATCCAGCGCCGGCACTCCCGGCAAGCCTGCTCGAGCACCCACTGGCCGATCGGAATGATCAGCCCCGTCTCTTCCGCCAGAGGAATAAACTCGCCGGGCTGTATCGTTTTCCCGTCGGACGAGCTCCATCGAATCAGCGTCTCCGCTCCGTACACCTTCCCGGAGGAAAGCGAAACCTGCGGCTGGAAGTTCAGCGCCAGCTCTCCCCGTTCCATCGCGTATCTGAGTCCGGTTTCCATATTAAACCTCTCAACCCTCTTCGAGCTTAGTGCCGGCGTATACACCTTAAGCCGGTTGCCGCCGTTTTCCTTCGAGTAGTACATCGCCAGGTCGGAGAAACGAATCAGCGAATCGACATCCTGCGCGTCGTAGGGATACATGCACGCTCCGATGCTGGCGGATAAATAAAACTCCTGCTCTTCCAGCACGAACGGCTTGGCCAGCATGCTCAGCATCCGGTCGGCGACGCGATTGATCTCCTCCGCGCCTTCGATTCTGGACAGCAGCACGGTAAATTCGTCGCCGGCGAATCGGGCGACAATCCCCAGGGAGCCGACGCATTCCTGGAGCTTGGCGGAAGCAAGCCGAAGCAGGTGATCGCCCGTCTGATGACCGAGCGTATCGTTGACGATCTTGAACCGGTCCAGGTCGATCATCATGACGGCCAGCTTCTTGCCGTCCTTGTTCCGCTCCTCCATCGCCGCCTGGAGCTGCTCCTTAAACAGCATGCGGTTGGGCAGGCCGGTCAGGGAGTCGCGGTACGCCAGCTGAATGATTCTCTCCTCGTCCCGCTTCTTCTCGGTAATATCGGCGATCGATCCGATAATCCGGTTGGCGGAGCCCGACTCGTCCGGAACGAAATCTCCCGCGAGCAGCACCCAGATCGGCGGCTCCCCGTCCGGCCCATCTCCGATGCGCAGCTCCACCCGAATCGGCTGCCGATCGGCCGCGTCTCTCGCTCGCCCGATCGCTTGCCACAGCGCCCGCCGATCCGACGGGTGCACCCGCTTCAGGAACGATCTGGGATCGTTCGTCAGACCGGCGGCCGACGGACGCAGGATATGATGGGCGCGGATGTTCCATTCGATCTTGCCCGTGTCCAGATTCCAGTCCCAGATGCCGTCGTTCGTCGTTCGCGAGACGATCTCCAGCTTCTCCGCGATCGAACGGACGCGGTTGAACAGCATCTCCCGCTCCAGGGCGACGGCCAGAATCGTGAAGCTATGCCGAAGCAGATCGTTGGCGACGAAGCTGCGTTCGGAATCGAGCGGCCCGGCCAGCGCAATATACCCCCAGTTGTGCAGCTCCGACTTCACCGGATGGAGCAGCACGACGTCCTCTCCTCCCGGCCGCGTCCCCGGCGGCAGCGTCTCCGGCGGCGGGAAGCGCTCGAACGGGTAGCTCGCTCCGACGGGCGGCACCGGATCCCCCCGCTTGCTGAACGCCTGCCGGACGACCAATCGCCTCTCTCCGCCTTCTTCCGTCTCCCACAGCGCCAGACAGCCCCAGTGCGCCAGATCCCAGAACAGCTTGGAGAAGTCGACCTTCTCGTCTCTAGTCGCGTTGATCAGCCCGCGCGTCATCTGGTAATTGTTGTTCGATAGCGCATGAAAGGACCGGCGAAGCCGCGAAACGCCGATCAGGTAGCGATCGAATTCCTCCGCCGTTCGGAACTGCAACCTCTCCGAGCAGGAGCAGGAGGATCTGACGATCAGTTCGGCCGGCACGAAGGTCGCCTCCCGGCCCGGGGGTGTTCCTTCCAGCATCTCGAACGTCTTCCGGACCGCTTCCTTCGCCATCACTTCCAGCGGCTGGCGAACGGTCGTCAGCGAAGGGTAGTTCACCCCGGATTGATAGATGTCGTCGAAGCCCGTCACCGCGCAATCCCCGGGCACGCGGTAACCGTGCTCCTGCAAGCAGTCAATGGCGCCCAGCGCGTTGAAATCCGTTCCGGCGGCGATCGCCGTAAAGCTCTCCCCCCGCTTCAGCAGCTGCAGCGCCGCCCGCTCTCCGCCGCTCATGTGATTGTCTTCCGTCTCGACGACCAGCCGCTCGTCGAACGGCACTCCCCTCTCGGCCAGCGCTTCCCGATAGCCCTCGTAGCGCTCCAGCAGATCGTACTGCACCCGATTCCCGATAAAGGCGATCCGTTCGTGCCCGTGATCGAGCAGATGCCGGACGACCGCCTTCATGCCCTGGCGATTCTCGAGCAGAACGGAGTGCCCGGACGGTACGGGCGAAGGAAACCCGATGCAGACGAACGGCTTGCCGCTGTTCCCCAGGGCACGGAGAACGGCTGCGCTTGCAGACGGCAGGATGACGATCCAAGCGTCGATGAGACCGGCGGCGACCGGTTCCTCTAACGAATCAATTCCCAGGCCGTCGTCCGCGACTTGCACCGCCAGCAGCTGGGAACGCCTCTCTCGGACCGCCGACTGAATGTAGGGCAGCAGCCTTCCGTAATATTCGCCGTCCAGATACGGCGCGATGACACCGATCCGGTACTCCTGACACATCCTGCTCCCTGCCTTCTTTGCTGAGGTCGAATTTATGACTCGTTATGTCACTTTTCAACATTTCAACCCAAAATCCTCTTATTTTTCGGCGGATTGCTAGAAAAATCATGAAACCGGGAGCCGGGTCACCCATTCTCTGGGCCCATCGATTCAGATTCCCGCCCCGGTCAAAAGCGAATATGCCGAATTTGCGTTCGAATGCGATCGTACGCTTTGCGGATGCCGCTTCGTTCGTCCGGCTGCAGCGTCAAGCCGGCCAGAGCGGCGATCTGCTCGGCGTTGTCCGCTACCGTATGGCGCTCCGTGTCGATATGACGCCCGAACTTCTCGCCGGAGAGCGCCGAGACGCACCGGTCGATCTGCTCGGCTGCCCAGGATCTGCTCCCTTCCCCCCGGCTCTTCAGCCGCTTCAGCAGCGTCTCCTTGTTGGCGCAGAGAGCGAAATGCTCCACCCTCGCCCCGTCCGCTCTCAGCCGGCCGACGATCTCGTCGAAATAGCGGGGGTGGACAAGGGTCATCGGAGCGATCACGACGCCGTCGTATTCCCGGTCCAGATGCTTCAGCATCGCGTAGTTCGTCTCCCGCCACATCGGGTAGTCCTGAAAGTCGTCCAGCGCGATCTGTTTGGGAACGTTCTTGCGAATAAAATAACCGACATTCTCCGGGTCGTAGACGTAAGAGCCCGGCAATCTTCGATGCAGCTCGTAGGCCGTCTGCGTCTTGCCCGCGCCGAACGCGCCGTTAATCCATACAATCATTCGCTTCACTTCCGTTTTATAAATTCGATTGTCGCACTCATTCCTTTCGCCGTCTCCAGCGACCGATCCTTTTTTGGCGGCCGCACCAAATGACAGACGCTGAAATACGATAGGTATTAGGCCATGACATCAGCCTAGGAAGGTGAGACGAAGATGAGCGGCACCTTGTACGACTTTTATGCGGGAGGCAACACGGCGCGGGGCTATGCGAGCTTGCTGCATTCGTCCTTGCAGGGACTGGAACGGCTTTACGTGCTGCGGGGAGGAGCCGGCTTGGGCAAAGCCTGCGGTCTCCGCTCGATCGGCGATCGGCTGGCTGCCGCGGGAGACGAAATCTGGCGCATCTCCTGCGCCTCCGACCCGAACGCTCTGGACGGACTGGTCGTCCCCGGCCTCAGGCTCGGGATCGTCGACGGCACGACGCCGAACGCTCTCGTTCCCGAGACGCCCGGAGCGGCAGTTCGGGAGATCGATTTGGGTGAGGCGTGCGACACGCGGTCGCTTGCGGCCCGGGAATCGGAGTTCGAAAGCCTGAATCGCGAAATTTCCGGCAAATTCGAGGCCGCCTATGCCGGATTTGCCGAAGCGCTTCGCATTCATGACGATTGGGAGAACATCTATATCGGGAAGATGGATTTCGGGGAAGCCGACGAATTGGCTCGCGAGTGGATGACTCGCCTTTTCGGGGATCGCCGGCAGGAGAAGAAAGCCCGGGAGGCCCGGCGGTTTCTGGGGGCGGCGACTCCGTTGGGAGCGGTCGACTTCGTCCCCGGTCTGACGAAGGGGCTCAAAAGATATTTGCTCAAGGGGCGGCCCGGCTCGGGCAAGTCTACGATGCTGAAGAAGCTGGCCGCCGCAGCCGCCGAACGCGGCTTCGACGCCGAAGTCTACCATTGCGGCTTCGACCCGAACAGTCTGGACATGGTCGTCGTTCGCGAGCTCGGCTTCGCCATCTTCGACAGCACCGCCCCGCACGAATATTTTCCCGATCGGCCTTCCGACGAGATCGTCGACATGTACGAGCGCTGCATAGCCGCAGGAACGGATGAAGCCTATGCCGAGGAACTGGCCCCTATCCGGCAGCAATACTCCGCCAACATGAAGCGCTCGATCGGGCTGCTGGCGGAAGCGCGGACCCTGCTGGATCGGCTGGAGCGGCTGTACGCCGAAACCGCCGACCGCTCGGTTCTGGAACGGATCGTCGAGGAGTTCAAGCGGGATGTCCTGAAGCTGGCTTCGATTCAAGCGTGAAAATAATCGGTATATGTTAGTAGATTTTTTCTCCAATTAGATCGTGAAGATTGTCCGTTAAAACAAAAAAGCGCAGGTTCAGTGGTGGATTCCATTCAGAACTTGCGCTTTGTACGTCATTTACTTGAAATAAATTGTGGGGCAGACGCAACCTAAATAACATCCCAGAACTTTGCGGCTTCCGTCGGAAACCTTTACTCTGTCCCACCTGCCTATCTTACCGCGTCCCCGCCTCCTGCAAATCCTGAGGAACGACGGCGTCGCGAAGCGCATCCTCCAGCTCCGCCGCATAGCGCGCAGCCAATTCCTCGCTCCAGCCGAGCCACTCTCCCATCAACGCGATGACGCCGGCCTTGTACTGCCGCACCGTCTCGATGTCGAAGAACAGAGCTCCTGTGCGGCGGATAAAGAAGTCGACCGGCTTGACGGCCATCTCCTCCTCTACCGCGTACCTTAACCGCATATAGAGATCCAAAGGCAAATCGAACCGTTCCGACTCCGCAGCGTTCCCGCAGCGGTACACCCGCTCCGCGTTGGAGCCGTAGAACTGCGCGATTCGCAGACTTGCCTCGGCGGACAAGCCGGCGTCCGTCCCCTGCCTCGCCGCCTGCGAAGCGTAAGCCGCCAGCCCGACGGAGCCGCCGACCTCTCCTCCGGAGATCGCGATCTCCTTCGTCCGGCAAGCTCCGGCGTTCACGCGGTCCAGCAGCCTGCGCGAGACGAGGTCCACCGTATCCTCGGCCATCTTGCGGTAACCGGTCAGCTTGCCTCCGGCAATCGTAATCAAGCCGGATGCGGATTCCCAAATCTCGTCCTTCCGGGAAATCTCCGACGGGTTCTTGCCCTCTTCGTAGATCAGCGGCCGAATGCCCGCCCAGCTCGACTCGACGTCCTTCTCCGTAAGGCGCGTCTCCGGGAACATGAAGTTGATCGCGTCGAGGACGTACTTGCGGTCCGCCTCCATCATCGTCGGATTCGCCTTGTCGCCGTCGTAGAACGTATCCGTCGTGCCGACGTACGTCTTGCCGTCGCGCGGGATGGCGAACACCATCCGCTTGTCGTCGGTATCGAAGTACACGGCCTGCCGCAGCGGAAAACGGCTTTGATCGATGACCAGATGAATACCCTTGGACAGCCTCAGCTTCTTGCCGTGGTTGGAGCGGTCCATCTCCCGCAGCGTATCGACCCAAGGCCCGGTCGCGTTCACGACCGCCTTGGCGCGCACCTCGCCGCTATCTCCCGTCAATAGATCCGTTACACTTGCCCCGTACACTCGCCCGTCTCCGTCATAGACGAGCTTCTCCGCCCTCGCGTAATTCAAGGCCGTCGCCCCGAGCTCCACCGCGCGCTTCATCACCTCGATCGTCAGTCTGGCGTCGTCCGTCCGGTACTCCACATAATATCCGCCCCCGAGCAGGCCGTCCTTTTTCAGAAGCGGCTCCTTCTGCAGCGTCGCTTCCGCATTCAGCATTTTCCGCCGCTCGCTCCGCTTGACTCCGGCCAAATAGTCGTATACCCGCAAGCCGATCGACGTGGAGAACGAACCGAACGTTCCCCCTTTATAAATCGGCAGAAGCATCCATTCCGGCGTCGTCACGTGCGGCCCGTTCTCGTACACGATGGCCCGCTCCTTGCCGACCTCCGCAACCATCCTCACCTCGAGCTGCTTCAGATAGCGCAGACCGCCGTGCACCAGCTTCGTCGACCGGCTGGACGTGCCCGCAGCGAAATCCTGCATCTCGACAAGAGCCGTGCGCAAGCCGCGGCTGGCGGCGTCCAGCGCGATTCCCGCCCCCGTGATGCCGCCGCCGACGACCAGCAGATCGTATTCTTCCTCCCGCATCGTCTCGAAGATCGCTGTCCGACGGTGCCCTGCAAAAGCGCGTTCCTTCATCCCGAATCCCTCTCTTCGCCAGGTGTATAGAAAAAAGAGACCGCAAACACATTATGCGCGCGGACGCATAACGTGAAGCGGTCTCTCCTCGTCTCTGACCCGAAGTATTTACTTGCTTCCACTTTACCATACCGGCGGTCATTTGAAAACCATAGCCGCCCGCACCGCTTTGCCCCAACCTGCGTACCGCCGCTCCGCCTCCTCGGCGTCCATCGCAGGCGCGAACGAACGGCCCATGCTTGGGCCGGCAAGCAAACTTATATCGCGCTTGGCAACATGATGACGGCGGCCGCTCTCGTTGGCATCGACTCCTGCCCGATCGAAGGCTTCGAACGGGAGCCGATCGCCCGCATTTTACGGGAAGAAGGGATCGACGACGGATCCCGCTTCAACCTCGTCTCCATGGTCGCTTTCGGCTACCGCGTTCGCGAGCCCCGCGACAAGACGAGACGCGAGCTTTCGGAGATTGTGGAATGGAAATAAGGGATATGCGCAAGGAAAGAGAGACTCGAATTCGGGTCTCTCTTTCCCTGCGTGCGCCTATTCGCCGTTTCTTGGCCTCTCTACCCCGCCATCAGGCCGACGGTGTCCAGCATTACCTTGCCCGGACCTTCGTTAAAATGGAACGTCATCCGCTCCCACTCGGACAGATCGAAGTCGGGGTTCTCCTCCACGAACTCCTTAAGCGGAAGCTCGTACGTCTGATAGACCGCTTCTTCCGCATCCTTGAACCTTCCTTTGGCCAGCAACGGCTCCAACGCGGGCAGCCAAGCAAACTCGGTCTCCACTGGCGGTTCAGCCTCCATAAACAGATCCAGCGGAAGTCTGGCGAAATTTCCGGCGCTATCCTCCAGTTCGATGTCGATCGACAAGCTCGACTCTATCGCTTCTTCTATCGCTTCGATCTCCTCGGGCTCCTCTACGTCTGCAAGCGTCTCTTCCAGTTCGCGGCTCCTGTTCGCCATAGAAAATAGGAGCAGATCCTCCTCTTCTGGACTTTCCCGTAAAACCGGGCCGAGAACAATCGTATACGAGCCTTCCTCCCGCCATCCCAGCTCGACGCCTTTGTCCGCTTTGCCTTCCCCCTGGCGATCCTGCGCGTTCGCATGCTGCCAATCGGTCAGCCCGGACGCTTCGGCCTTCATTCCCGGAGCCGGCCTGCCGGGGTCGTCTCCGGCGAACTCGATCAGCTTGCGAAAATTGCCGTTCTCGTACTGATTAAAGTAACGCGTATTCGGGAGGTAGGCGGAACCTGCCCGATAGTCGCGGAACAATGCGTCGTATTCCAATGACTGATGGAACACAGCTTCCGCGAAGGCGGACACGTATACCTTGGCGATCCGGCGCTGTTCCTCTGCCGGGAGCAAATGCTTCGGCCGAATGAACAACCCGGCCGGCATCGCGCTGTCCGAACGGCCCCATGTTGTGTTGAACTGGCTGTGGTTCGCGTCCTCGATATAGAGCGAGGCTTTGAACCCGTCGTTGTTGCCGGAGAACTCCACGCGTCCGTACTGGCGATCGCCGTAGAAGCTTACGAGGTCGGCGTCCTTGGCGCCTTGCAGCGTTAAATAGGAAACGTCCTGCAAGCGAGGCCGTTCTCCGTCGACCTCCGTATCCGTAGGCGCAAGCGCGATAATGGCTTGGATCTCGTAGGAAGCCGCGTCCGGCACGGACGGATCGTCCGCGAACCAGCGCTGCGCATCCGCCGCCATCGCCGCCGCCTGACCTCCGCGTGAATGTCCGAGCAGCGCAATCTGGCCGAGATCGATTCGCCCGTAGAAAGGCGTGTCTGCTTCCTCGGAATACGCCTGAAGAAGTCGGACATGCTGCAGCAGCAGCCACGCGCGCAGCTTCATATCCTGTTCGGGAATGCCCGACCAGACGGAATAGTTGACGAAATTCTCGTCCACGGACACGGCCGCAATTCCTCTGCTCGCCAACAGCTCGCCCAGATAACCGTACCCCTCGTCGGAAAAGTCCTCCATCAAATGATTGCCGTGCACCATCAGCATGATCGGGTATGGCCCGTCTCCTTCGGGAAGCCACACTCTGCCGTTCAGCGGCAGCGCCGTCTCGTCGAAGCCCCAGAACTGCTGCCGCAGCCATGGCCAATGTTCGATATAGGCGGAGGCGTCGACAGATGGGGACAGCAGTTCCGCATCCTTACCGAACTCGGAGCGATGCTTATCTTTGCCGCTGGCATACGTGAACTGACGGTAGGCGTAGCTGCCCGGCTGCGACGGATCGGAGGGGAGCATGGCTAGGGCGCGCACTTCAAGAGCGCCGGAATCCCCCGCGTCTGCCGCCTCGTCCGAATCGGTTGCGGAGTCGCCGGACAAGAAGGACGGAACTGTAGGCAGAACGGTCAGCGCCGCGACGATGGCCAGCGCGCCAAGCGCGATTTTCCTGCTTCGGGTACCTGATCTTACGACGACCCCAGCGAGAATCCCGAGCCCTGCGACGGCTAGCGTAACTGTCAGAGAAATCGCCAACGAAGCCTTCCAGCCCAATTCGGAAAAATAGAGCACGGTATAGACCAGCGCGCCCGTATAGACCGCTCCTCCCGTCGTATATCGCGGAACCTTATCGGCTCCCGCGAGCGCGAGAAGAACGGCGACAATCCAGGCGGCCAGCGCCATGCCCGCCGCGTTCAGCACGAGCGCCGCCCCGATATCGAACGGTCTGCCCAGCCCCGTAGGCATGCCGAGCGCCGAGACGGACACGGCCGCGCAATCGAGCGCCCACATCGCCGCCAGCGCATACTGCCACACTCCCCGATCGCGCTCGATCAGATTGGCCAGCCTGAGCTTCGTTCCTGCTGCTGTTCTTTTTTTCGCTTTTGTTTCGGTATATTCAAGATTCATAGAGAGCATCGCCTCGATAGAACGTTATCTTCTCTATTATAAGCCCAATCCAGAAGCAGCTTGAAACGTTAAATTCTAGCACACCTAGTGAAGACGCAAAAAGACGATCGATATGACCGTCTCTCTCCGCAATAGCAAGCTTAAAGGCACCTTCTATTCACAGCGCCCATTTTGTATTTCATGATCGCAATAGTCTCAACCCTAACACACAACCGCTGACCAATTTTTATCTTTCATGGTATAATTCGTATATGGAGGGGGATTTCGTGGCGAATATTAAAAGCATAGATTCTCTTATGAAATACCTAAGAGATAAACATAATATAGCAACTTCCGGAAGTCTTCAAAAAAGAAAGTTGCGCAACTGGAGTGCTACGATAAAGATGCAGTCGAAAAACACCCTCGAATGAAATAAAATGAAAGCTAACGAGGGGACGGGAGACAATGAAACGGTACGACAAAGCATTCAAAGAAGAAGCAGTCAGATTAAGCGATGAGATTGGACTGCAAAAGGCTGCCGAGCAGTTAGGCCTAGCCTACTACACCCTGCAGGGATGGAGAAAGCAACGAACCTTGCATGGCGACGGCGCGCATATCGGGAGCGGACGGGCTTATGCATCCGTCGATAAGACGGCGCGGGAAATCGAACTGGAGAGAGAAAACAGCGAGCTGCGCCGCGCGAATGAAATTCTCAAGGACGC
>NZ_JBHSEP010000012.1:0-187653 GCF_042654645.1 Cohnella hongkongensis
TCCGACACACTCAACTTTGGTGGAATACTCACCAACATATGAATATGATCTGGACACGCTTCTGCTTCGTGGATCTCTACACCTTTGCGCTCACATAATTCTCGAATGATTTTCCCAATTTCTCGCTTCAACTTCCCGTAGATCACTTGCCGTCTATACTTTGGTGCAAATACAATATGGTATTTGCAGTTCCAGCGCGTATGTGCTAGACTGCTCTTATCCATTCCCTTGTCCTCCTTGATTTGATGGTGCGGTTGGCAGACCGGCTACCATCTTATCATAAAGGTCAAGGGATTTTTACTCATAGCTATAAGCTTTCCTGAACCCCCAGTCGAACTGGGGGTTTTCTTAGACAATAAAAAACCCGGCTGCGCGCGCAACCGGTCTCGTCCGGGCGTCCGGGCTATTCGAGGGAATCGGCCTGAAGCCGGCCGCATGTCCGTTGGGCATGCCGTACTGTAGGATAGACGTAAAAGCGGAGCCAAAGGTTACAATTGCCGCTTCCCGAAAAGAAAGAACGGGCGGAGCTGGAGCGGAGGATCATTCGACTTTCTTCGCCTTCGACCGGAAGGCAGCGCAAGAGCTCGGGGACGGAAACTGGCGACGAAGAGAATCAAAGAGGCATGCCCCCTCGACGACGGAGGGGCATGCCTCTTCCTTCTCGGTTACGCCTGCGCCGTAGCGCCGCCCGGGGCGGACGCGATCAGTCGGCCGATCTCCGCCTGCAGATCCTCCGGCTCGCTGGCATAGTTATACATGCCGAGGAACGTCTCCGTCGCTCTCGGGTCCGTACCGACCAGGCGGTAAGCATCCAACGTTTCCTTGGGCACGGGAACGTTCTTCGTAAACTGGCAGCCGATCCAGAAGCGGGACATCAGCTTCTCCTCCATCGCCGACTGGTAGGCCTCGCCCATCGACGCCGCATGAGTTCTCCACTGATCCGCGGGATACCGCGAGAGAATATCCGTCAGCAGCCGCGCGCCGAAGATCGCGTCATGCATCCCTTGCCCGACGGCCGGATCCTTGAACGTAAGCGCATCGCCCAGCAGCGCCCAGCCTTCTCCCATTCCGACGTACCAGTCGTTGTCGTAGCCGTGCAGGCCGCGAATCGGCTCGACGAATTTGACGCTCCGGAACCTCTCCGCCAGCGTCGTATGTCCGAAGCCTTCCTCGATCAACTCCCGGAAGCCGGCCTGCGGATTCGAACGGAAGCGTTCCAGGCGAGGGAGATCGTTCAGCGGGAACATCCCCCCGACGACGAATTGCCTGTCGCTGGTCGGAAAGACGATCGCCAGCTTATCGCCGTTTTTGTAAAACTCCACATGCGTATCGCCTTCCTGCCGGAAGCCGGTCACGTATCCCACGTAGGAGGCGAAATCGGTCGGAAGCGAGATTTTGCGCTCGCTTCCGGCCCACTCTCTCACCCTTGAACGCCTGCCGTCCGCGCCGACGACGATCCGGGCCTCGAACCTTTCCGTTCGTCCCAGCCCGTCCCGCCGTTTGCCCTGCACGCCCGCGACCGCGCCGTCGCTTCGGAGCAGAGAGGTGACCTTGAAGCCCTCGATCGCCGTTACCCCTGGTTGGCTCTTAGCCTTCTCGAACAGAATCCGGTCCAAATACTTGCGGCGTACGCACAGACAGCCTTGAATGCCGTTCGTCTCGGGGAACCGACCGTCGATGACCGCCCCGTCGATATCGATATGTCCTCTGTCATAGAGAGGCGTGTCCGTCTTCAACAGCTCCTCCAATACGCCCATCTCCCGCAGCATGGCCAGCGAGTTGCTGAACATGTTATGCGTCGACAGCGTATCGCTTGGAAAAACCGTCCGGTCCAGCAGCAGCACCCTGTAGCCCGCTTTGGCCAGCCCGTAGGCCAGACAGGAGCCCGCTACGCGGGCTCCGACCACAATCGCATCATATTTCATCCCTGTTTCTCTCCTGTTCGCTCCGTCCCCCCAGGGACGGAAAATGATCTCCTCCCATCGTATCCTCTGCGTTTGTCATATGACCAGTTACGGCCGTCACCAAGACCGTCACTGAATAACGCGATTTCACCCGCAAAGGAATAGGCCTGCATGCCCGGTTGCGGTCGACATCCGTTCCGGCCAACCGAAGCCTCAACCTCAACCGCAAACCGCCAATCGCCCAAGCATAAACGGATCCCGCCGTCCTTGAGATCGGCGGGGTCACGTTTTATGCCGGAGGTGATTCAGACTTAACAAAAAGAGACCGCTCCTCCGATCGGCATAGCCGATTCGAGGAACGGTCTCTTCCAAACGCGTTATGCTTACAGCTTAACTACGTTTTCCGCTTGCGGTCCGCGGTTGCCTTGAACCACGTTGAATTGAACGCGTTGGCCTTCGTCCAACGTTTTGAAGCCGTCGCCCGTGATCGCGCTGAAGTGCACGAATACGTCGTTGCCGCCTTCAACTTCGATGAATCCGAAGCCTTTGTCAGCGTTGAACCATTTCACTGTACCCTCTTGCATGTATTTCACCTCCAAATAACGATTGCCTCATGAACTTTTTTATTCATACGAATAAAAAATTCACAAAACGGCAGGGTTAACTTCAAAATGATAACCCTTTCCATTTTGTGAATTCAGGTCACGATTTCGATAGTCTTCACTATAACAGGTTCCCATGCAAAAAGCAACTTATTCTTCTGTCTGAACTTAGTATGTCCCGGTTTCATTCATTCTATAAGTCAGCCGGGCGATTCCTCGCTCCCGCAACGCGGCCGTTATGAGCTATACTGGATAGGGAATGGAGTTGAAGTGAACATGTTCGCAACGGAGAAAAAAATCGTACGATCGGTCTGTCCGTTCGATTGTCCCGACACGTGCAGCCTCCACGTGACTCTTGAAAACAACGCCATCGTATCCATAGACGGAAATCCCGATCACCCAGTCACGCGGGGCGCGATCTGCAACAAAGTCCGGCATTTGCGCGAGCGCGTGTACCATCCCGACCGCGTGCTGCATCCGCTGCGCAGAACCGGCCCCAAGGGGACGCTCGAGTTCGAGCGGATCACCTGGGACGAAGCCTACGACGAGATCGTCGCCAGGCTGAACGCCGCCGTCGCCTCCAAGGGAGCGGAATCGATTCTGCCCTACAGCTTTTACGGCAACATGGGCATCCTGAACGCCGAGGGAATGGATCGCCGCTTTTTCCATCGGCTCGGCGCCAGCCGGCTGGAGCGGACGATCTGCAACGCGGCGGGATCGGCGGGCTACGGCTATACGATGGGCGCGTCCGCGGGCACCGATCCCGAGACGACGATCCATACGAAGTATGCCCTGATTTGGGGCTGCAATCTCGTATCGACCAACATGCACCAAGCGATGTACCTGACCGAAGCCCGCAAGCGCGGAGCGAAAATCGTTCACATCGACGTGCACCGCAACCGCACCTCGGCTTGGGCCGACGAATTCGTGGCGATTCTGCCGGGAACCGATACGGCTCTGGCGCTCGGAATGATGCATGTGCTGATCAAAGAAAAGCGGACGGACGAGCGGTTTATCGCGGAGTATACGAAAGGGTTCGAGGAGCTTGCCGCCCAGGCGGAGAACTACCCGCCGGAGCGGGTGGCGGCTGTGACCGGCGTTCCCGCAGAGACGGTCGTCCGGCTCGCCCGCGAATACGCGGGGACGACCCCTTCGTTCATCCGCATCGGCAACGGCCTTCAGCACCACGACAACGGCGGCATGGCGATCCGCACGATCGCCTGCCTGCCCGCTCTAACCGGCCAATGGGGCGTTCCCGGAGGCGGAGCGATCAAGGGCAACAGCCATTATTCCGCCGTTAACGCCTATAAGCTGGAACGGCCGGACCTGCTGCCGGACCGCAGCGTCCGCTCGATCAACATGAACCGGCTCGGCGAAGCGCTGCTCGAATCGAAGCCGTCCGTCGACGTGCTGTTCGTCTACAACAGCAATCCCGCGGTCGTCGCGCCCGACCAGAATCGGGTGCGCCAAGGACTGATGCGGAACGATCTGTTCACCGTAACGCACGACCTGTTTCTGACCGACACTTGCAAGTATGCCGATCTCGTGCTTCCGGCGACGAGCCATTTCGAGAATCTGGATTTGTTCTCCTCTTATTGGCATCTGCACTTGCAGCTTCATGAGCCGATTCTGGAGCCGATGGGGGAATGCAAGTCCAACTTCACGCTGTTTAAGGAGCTTGGGCTGCGCATGGGGTTCGAGCCGGAGACGTTCGAGCTTACCGAGGAACAGATGATTCGCGAGGCATTGGAATACGAGAGCCCGTACCTGGACGGTCTGACCTACGAGGAGCTGAAGCGGGAAGGTTCGGTGAAAATGAAGCTGGGCCGGCCGTCGCTCGTTCCGGAGCGTATTCCGACGCCCTCCGGCAAAATCGAGCTGTTCTCGGACCGGATGCAAAGCGCGGGCCTGCCGCCCGTGCCGGAATATACGCCGCTTCGGGAGCCGGCGGATTATCCGTTCCTGCTTGTGACCGGGCCGAACCACAGCTTCATCAATTCCACGTTCGGCAATCAGGACCGGCTGAAGAAGCTGGAGAAGGAGCCGGCCGTCGATATGAACGCCGAAGACGCCGCCGCCCGGGGCATCTCGCACGGCGATTCGGTGCGAATGTGGAACGGGCGCGGCGAGGTTCGCCTGAAGGCGAAGGTCGCGGATACCGTGCTGCCGGGCGTACTCGTCACGCAAGGCTTGTGGTGGGAGCACGGCAACGACGGCGTTCAGGCCGTCAACGCGCTGACCTCGCAGCGGCTGGCCGATCTGGGCGGCGGGGCGACCTTCTTCTCCACGCGGGTCGAGGTCGAGAAGCTATAGCTTAACGACGATTCGGCCGCGAGACTTGCCGGCGAGCATGGCGGCCATCGCCGCGGGAACGCCTTCGAGCGGGATTTCCGACGACAGCTCGTGCAGCTTGGCCGGGCGGTATTCGGACGCCAGCAGCTCCCACGTCCGCCGTCTGGCCGGCAGCGGAACGAACACCGAGTCGATGCCGATCAGACGCACGCCGCGAAGAATAAACGGGAATACGGTGGCCGGAAGATCCGTTCCTCCCGTCAGCCCGCTGGCGGCGACCGTACCGCCGTATTTCACGCCGGCCAATATCGCAGCAAGCGATCGGCCGCCCACGCAATCGACGACGCCGGACCACCGCTGCTTGTCCAACGGGCGGAGAGACGCCGGCGTCAGCTCGGCCCGATCGATCACGCTTCGCGCTCCGAGTCCGAGCAGCTCCTCCTTCGCCTCCGGCTTGCCTGTGCTGGCCGTCACCTCGTAGCCGAGCTTCGCCAGAACCGCCGTCGCAACGCTGCCTACGCCGCCGGTTGCTCCGGTGACCAGCACCGGCCCGCCTTCCGGGACGACGCCGTTGTCCTGCAGCGCCCGAACCGACAGCGCCGCCGTGAAGCCCGCCGTCCCGTAGATCATCGCTTCCTTGAGCGTTAATCCGTCCGGCAGCGGAATCGCCCAGTCGGCCGGGATGCGGGCATACTCGGCGTATCCGCCGTAATGGGCAACCCCAAGCCCGTAGCCCGTCGCCAGAATCGCATCCCCTTCCCGATAGCGGCCGTCCTCGCTGGAGACGACGGTGCCCGCCAGATCAATGCCGGGAACGAACGGGTAGCCTTTCACGATGTTGCCGTCGGGCGCTGCGGCCAGAGCGTCCTTGTAGTTCAGGCTGGAGTAAGCCACGCGCACCAGCAGCTCCCCTTGCGGAAGCTGCTCATTCTTAAGCAGACCGACCTCGCATTCATGGCTCCCGTCTTGCGTACGATTCACGACCAGCGCTCTGAAAGTATCCATGCTTTTCCCCTCCCGAGATTAGCCTTTCCCTTTCAGTTTACTCCTTCTTCGGGGGATCGGGTAGCGGCGGCGCCGCTTTTGCCCGTTAGACCGGCTCAGGCCTGGGGGGCCAGCGCCGCGTGCTGCGCGACCGTATGAAGATCCCGCCAAATGCGGTTCACCGGATGGTCCTCCATCAGCACGGCCATGCCGAGCAAGGGGAAAATCGTATGCGCATACGCTAATGTGCCCCCGGCCAACTGCCGGCACGCCCGTCCGACCTCCTCCTGATCGGCCTCCGGCATTCCCCCGGAAGCGAGGAAGACGTCCCATGTCCGTTCCACCGTCTCGTAAAACCCGGCCGCGTCCGCTTCCAGCTTCGCCTCCTGCTCGGAGATCGCGCGCTCCGCGCCATCGGCTCGTCCCGGCTTGGCGGCCTCCCATTCGGCGCGTTTGGCGGCGACGAACGAACGGGACTCCGCGAGCAAATGCCGGCCAATGCCGAGGCATACGGCGGCGAACGACGTCTGGGCGAACGGCAGAAACGGATAGCGGAAAATGGGATCGTCGTAGTGGGGCGTGCTCATAATACTGAAGGTGCGCTCTTCGGGCACGAACGCGTCGTCCACCGCCATCGAATGGCTGTCCGTGCCTTTCAGGCCGAACGAACGCCAATCGCGGACGAGGCGGACCTGCTCGGGCAAAAACGCGAACGACCGAATGTCCGGCTCCGCTCCCGCGCCCCGGTCGATGCGGCAGTTCGCCGTATACAGGCTGGCGAACGTGGAGCCGCTGCAATATTGCCACTGACCGCTGACCCGGTAGCCTCCCTCGACCGGACGGGCGACTCCGTTCGGATGCCCGCTGCCGGCCACAACCGCGTTCGCCGGGCCGAACAGCTCTCGCGCCTGCGCCGGCGGCAGCGCCGCCGAGAAAAATCCGCCGCCCGAGCCGATCGTCACGAGCCAGCCGAAGCTCCCGTCGATGGCGGAGGCCTCCGCGAAGACGCGCAGCGCCTCGGGCAGCGGCAGCATCAAGCCGTTCAAATCCACCGGCACGAACAGCTTAAACAGCTTGGCCTCATAGATGCCCGCAAGCACGTCCGAGGGCAGAGCGGTTCCTTCGGGCAAGTCCGCATACCGTTTGGCCGCCAGCGCAAGCGATTCCGGGATTCTGCCTGTAATCTCGCCTGCTATCCCGCCCGTTTCTGCTGCCGATTTTGTCATGTTGATGTTCCTCTTTTCTTCCTCTCGCCCTTTTGGGGACGAACCGCCCCTTCGAGGACAAAAGTTTATTTTATGGACAATAGTTTATCTAGGGTGTATGATGAACTTGCTTTCAGTTTTCATTAGAAATAAAGGAGGATCGGACAATGGACCGCGAGCGCCAAATTATGGACCTGATCCGCCACAATCCTTTTATCTCGCAGAACGACATCGCCGCCAGCGTCGGCATTTCCCGCTCCGCGGTAGCCGGCTATATCGCGGCTCTGACCAAGCGGGGCGTCATTCGCGGACGAGCCTATATCACTGCGGAGGAGAATTCCGTAATATGCATCGGCGGAGCCAACCTGGACACCAAGGCGACCGCCAAGCAGCGCATCCGCGCCGGCTCCTCCAACCCGGCCGTCGTCGCTGCGTCCAGCGGGGGCGTTGCCCGCAATATCGCGGAGAACTTGGCCCGTCTGAGCTGCGCCGTCTCCCTGCTGACCGTCGTCGGAGACGACCAAGCCGGACAGTGGGTACTGAAGGAAACGGCCGCTTCCGGCGTCAACACCTCGCTTGCCCGGGTACTGGCCGGCGAGAAGACCGGAACGTACACCGCCCTGCTCGATCCGGACGGAGAAATGTTCGTCGCATACGCCGACATGGAAATCTACGACCGCTTCACCCCCCAGCTCCTGCAGGAGACATGGCCGCACATCGCCTCATCCAAGCTTGTCGTCGCCGACGCGAACCTGCCGGCGGAGACGCTCGCCGAGCTGGTCAGCCGATGCCGCGACGGCTCGCTGCCGCTGCTGATCGATCCGGTCTCCTCCGGCAAAGCGAAGAAGCTGCCGTCCGACCTGACCGGCGTGACCGCGATCTTCCCCAATCTGGAGGAAGCCGCCGAGCTGGCCGGAGCGGCCCCTTCGGACGAGCCGGACTGCGCGGAGCTGGCGCGGGCGATACACGAGCGCGGAGTCGCCCACGTCTGCATTACCGTCGGAGAGCAGGGCGTTTTCCATTCTTCTGCGGACGGGGAGCCGGCGCGCATCGCCTCGATTCCGACCGACGTCGTCGAGGTGACGGGAGCCGGAGACGCCTTCGTCGCCGGTGTCGCTTACGGCCTGCTGCACGACCGTCCTTACCGCGAGGCCTGCCGATTCGGACTCGCCGCCTCCCACCTGACCTTGCAGACCGACGAATCGGTCTCGTCGCGCCTGAGCGAGCAGACGCTCCAACAAACGATAGAGGAGAGATTCCCATGAACAACGCCATCAGCCAGTACTTGACCTACACGGACGAAGTCCGCGAGGCGATCGCCTCCGGCAAGCCGATCGTCGCCCTGGAGACGACGATCATCTCCCACGGCATGCCCTATCCGCAAAATATCGAAATGGCCCGCACCGTCGAGCGGATCATCCGCGAGCAGGGAGCCGTTCCGGCGACGATCGGCATCATGGACGGCCGCATCAAAATCGGCTTGAACGAGCAGGAGCTGGAAGCTTTCGCCACATCCCGTTCCGTAGAAAAAGTCAGCCGCCGCGACTTCCCTTATCTGCTGTCCTCCGGCAAGATCGGCGCGACGACCGTGGCTGCCACGATGATCGGCGCGGCGCTGGCCGGCATCGAGGTGTTCGCGACCGGCGGCATCGGCGGCGTGCACCGCGAGGGCGAAACGACGATGGACGTCTCGGCCGACCTGACCGAGCTGGCGCAGACGAACGTCGCCGTTGTCTGCGCGGGGGCCAAGTCGATTCTCGATATCGGCCGCACGCTCGAATATTTGGAGACGCACGGCGTGCCCGTCATCGGCTACAAGACCGACGAATTCCCGTCGTTCTACGCCCGGGAGAGCGGCTACGGCGTCGACTTCCGGCTCGACGAGCCGTCGCAGGTGGCCGACGTGCTGAAGAAAAAATGGCAGCTCGGCTTGCAGGGCGGCGCCATCGTCGCCAACCCGGTACCGGCCGAATCCGCCCTTCCGCAGGCCGAGATCGAAGGCGTCATTCAGCAGGCGCTAAGCGAGGCCAAAGAGCAGCACATTACCGGCAAGAAGGTGACTCCGTTCCTGCTCGCCCGCATCAAGGAGCTGACCGGCGGCCGCAGCCTGGAGACGAACATCGCGCTCGTCTACCATAACGCCAAAGTGGCGGCGCAGATCGCCGTCGCGCTGAAAGCCTGATCCCCGATCGCGGGGGACGGACGGGCTCCGCCGCTTGCCTCACCGCCCCCCGCCGCATGCCAAGCGGCCGCCGGACAGCCCCTAGCGAACGGGGTTGACACGAACGGCCGCTTGTTTGCCGCTGAGCTGGATGCCGGTCTCCTTGCGGCCGACCTCCGCAAGGTCCTTCAGCAATTGCTCGAGCAGCTCCTTCGCCCGCTGCCCTTCCTTGCCTTGAATTTTCACGACGAGCTGCACCGCGTCGCCGGAGGCGAGCAGCTTCTCCGCCTGGCGCCGCTTCGTCTCGTAGTCGTGATCCTCGATATGGGGCGTCAGGCGGATTTCCTTCACCTTCGGAGGCAGCGCGGCCTTGCGCTCCTGCTGCTTCTCCTTGGCGGCCGCCTGCTTGGCCGTGCCTCGCGCCGTCAGTCTGCACAGAGGCGGGCTGCTCAGCAGCGAGGTGCACACCAGATCCGCCTTCAGCTCGCGCGCCAGAGCCAGAGCCTCGTCTCTGGAGACCACGCCCAGATCCTCTCCGTCCACTCCCGTCAGCCACACCTCGGAAGCTTTTATTTTCTCGTTCATGATCAGCATGCCTTTATCCCCTTTGCTCATCGCACATCGGCAATGCCGACGTACGGCCACTGGGTTCCCAGCGCAAGCGACAGCCCGAACAGAGCCGCCGTTGCCGCTCCGAAGACGATATCCCGGTAGCTGAACCCGATATCATAATAATAGGTTCTTCTCGCCTGCCCCGCAAACCGCTTCGCCTCCATCGCGACCGCAATCCGGTGCGCCCGGCGGATGCTCTGCGCCAGCAGCGGAATCGCATAACGGCGCCACGTCTGATAGAACGTCTTCAGCTTGCCCTGCTTCCTCATCCCCCGAACCTTCAGCGCGTGGCGCAGCGTCTGGAACTCTTCGGCGAGAATCGGGAGCATCCGCATCGCGGCGAGAAAGCTGTAGGCGTATTTCGGCGGCAGCTTCGCCTTCTGCATCAGCGCGTAGAACAGATCGACCGGCCGCGTCGTCAGCCCGAACAGCAGGCCGACCGCAGCCATGCTCAGCGCCCGGAAGCCGAGATGCAGCCCGCGGTAAAAGCTTTCCTCGGTAATGTTCACGATGCCCCACGAAAACCACGGCGTCTCCCCTTTGCCGAAAAACATCATCCCCGTCGTCGAGGAGACGAAGACGAGCAGGAACGGAGAGGCGTACAGCAGCAGTCTGCGCCAAGGGTGCCCGGACCAGAGGAGCAGGAGGACGGAGCCGGCCGCCACGTTCGCCATGACGCTGAAATCGTGAATGAGAATGACCGCGAAAAACCAGAGAGAAAACAGCGCGAGCTTCACGACAGGGTTAACGCGATGAAGCCACGTCCGCCGGTGCGGAAAGGTCAATTGCATCCGTCAGCCTCCCTTCCCGGACGCGCCAGATCCCCGAGCCATAACGTTCCGCGATGCGAGCATCGTGCGTCACCATGAGGATCGCCATCCCTTCCGACCGGAGGCGTTCCAGCAGGGCCAGCAGGGCGAACGTGTTCCGCGCGTCTAGCCCGAACGTCGGCTCGTCGAGCAGCAGCAGCCGCTGGCCGCGAACGATCGCGGAAGCGACGCTGAGCCGTCTCTTCTGTCCCATCGACAGCTGATAGGGATGGCGGCTCGCGCATTCGGCCAGCTGCAGCTCCTCCATCAGACGTTCGCTTCTCTCTCTCCGCTCCCCCGCATCTACTCCGTCGACGAGCAGCGAATACTCGATCTCGTCCCGGACCGTATGCGTAACGAATTGAAATTCCGGGTTCTGGAACACAAACGCCGCATACTCGGCCACTTGCTCCGTCTTCCGAAGCTCCCGTCCCGCCACCTTGCAGAGCCCTTCCGTCTTGATCAGGCGCATGATCGCCAGCAGGAGCGAGCTTTTGCCCGCTCCGTTGCCGCCCATAACGGCGATCCAGTCTCCCGGCCAGACCTCCGCGCGATCGACCCCGATGACCGGCTTCGCCCCTCTGAGCCCGCAATAGCCTTCAAGCTCGACGATCGGCTGACCCGAACGTGCGGCATCGGGACGTCCGGACGAATTCCGGGCCGCCCCCCTTCTCTCCGCGCGCGGCGGTGCGGGGATCGTCCGTTCCCCGGTCTTCATCCGTTCGACATCCCTTAACCGAGAGCCCGGCCGTCTTCCGAGCTTCCGGTCGCGATCCTCCCAGATGCCCGGATACCAAATTCCGTAACGGATCAGGTCGGAACGATGAAGCGCGAAAACGTCCGCCGCCGCGCCGTCCGCCACGATCTCCCCGCCGGGCCCGAGAACGACGATCCGGTCGAACAGATCGGCGATTCCCTCGATTTTGTGCTCGACGGCGATCAGCGTCATGCCGTCCGCGACCGAACGGATCGTCCGCCACACCTGCTCCGTGCCTTCCTCGTCGAGCAGCGCCGTCGGTTCGTCCAGAAACAGCACCTCCGGCTCCGTCGCCAGCGCAGACGCGATCGCCAGCCGCTGCTTCATTCCCTGGGAGAACGTCTGGATCGGCGCGTGCGGGTCGGGCAGGCTCAGGCCGACCTGCCGCAAGAGCCGGGAAATGCGATCCGGCATCTCCTCTCGCGGCACCTGCAGATTCTCCAGCACGAAGGCCAGCTCTTCGTCCGCATAGGGCATGCAGAACTGCGTGTCCGGGTCCTGGAAGACGTATCCCCATCGCTCAGGCACGATCGTCTCGTCCGCGATCATCGGCACTTCGATCGAGCCGGGAATCAATCCGCTCAGCACCTGGAGCAGCGTCGACTTGCCGCAACCGCTCGGCCCGAGCAGCAGCGTATGCTCCCCCTTGCGAAAAGCGAGGGATAGACCCCGGAACAGCAAGGTGTCCTCTCCGGGGAATTTCAGCTTCAGACGGGAGACGGACGCCGCGTCGGCATCGGGCAGCGGCATTGCAGGCGACCGCTCCGGAGGAGCTGCCGTCTGAGCCGTCGGTGCGGATGCGCCGGTGCGGATCGGCGCCGAAGCGCCAGCCGCGGGCTTCGACGCAGGGCTGCCCGCGGCTGACGCGTTCCCCGTCATGCCCGGTGAAGCGCGTCGAAGTCCTGTTTCGAAGCGGGACGCAGCACCTTAGTGACGCCCGTCAACTCCAACGCCTTGGCCAAGGAATACGCGAAGAGGCCCGCGATAACGACGCTGCCGATCAGCCGCAGTCCGATGAACAGCGCATAGCTCCACGCGGTGAGCTGCTCGATGTAGCTGTAGCCGAAATCCAGCACCAGCGAACCGGCCGCCGCGCCGATGGCCGCCAGCGAGGCGACCCACACCGAGAAACTGCGGTACAGGAAAATCGCGAATACGATCTCGGCCCCAAGTCCTTGCAGCAGCCCGTACCATAGCGTCGAGATCCCCCATTCGCTGCCGAGCAGCGCGCTCACGCTTGCGGCCGCGACTTCGGCCAGCACCGCCACGCCCGGCTTGCGGATGACGAGGAACGCGAACGTTCCGGCCAGAAACCACATGCCGTACGACAGCTGCTCCGCATGCAGGCCGAGCGGCTTAAAGACGTCGTACATCGGCCCCCATATTTTGTAGATAATGCCGAATACGACCGCGATCACGATCGTGACCAGAATATCGGTCAATTTCAATCCCCGGGACTTCGTCCCTTGTCCGGCTTGCGCCATAACCTGACACTCCCTCTCCAGAATGATGTTGCTTCTTGAACGCTTGAACGGGCGACCGACCGCATGATCCGGCCCCTTCCGGCTTTGCACAACGCAAGCCAAAACGCCTTCGGCGGCCTCTAGACGCAGAATCGCTTTTTTGTCGGAGGTGATTCGGAAAAGGATAGCGAATTTGATCCTTCCCGTATCACGTAAAAAAAGCCCGCCCCTTACGAGCAGGGCAGGCTAGCGCACGGCATCCGAAGATACGCGACCAAAGTTGTCTCTACGCTGGCATTACCCAGATCAGATCGACGGTCAGCGGCATACGGCCGCAATCTCAGCCTGACTTCATCAAGCACCCGTTTCTTTGCGATTCAATTATCTATAACTTATCTCATGCGCACGGTTTTGGCAATATGCGATTGCCGATCCGCCGGTCCGCTTCCGCCGTCCTCGACCATGCAGGATGCGTTTGACGGTTGATTTGTTTCAATCCTCTTTTACAGCTTGGAAAAGCGAAAAGACGGCGATCGTTACCGTCCGCCAAGAATTTTTCCTCCTATTTCCCAGCCTGCCGATAGAGCTCGCGGCTTTTGTAGCCGGCCTGGAGGATCGCTTTCATCTCCTGCCGCCGATTCTCCCGCGTCTCCTCCTGCTTGGCGCTGTAGACGTAGCGGGCCCAATCCTTGCGATAGCCCGGGGTAAGCGACCGGTAGAAAGCCAGAAGCTCGGGAGAATCGGACAAATCCTGCTCTACGCTCGGGATCAGCTCTACGTAGTCGTCCACCCTCTGGCTCGGCTGAGCCGTGCGCGGCGACGGCGCCCCCTTGCTCTTGGAGTCTTCCTTGAACCCGACGACGGTAAACGTGTCGTCCAGTCCGACCATCCTCGCGAACTTGACGGCGCTTCCCGCGATATACCCGTCCTCGTCGGCTCCGAGCCCCGGGAACAGCTCGTCCCGATGAATAGAAGTCGCGTACTTTTTATTGCCCATCTTCGGATAGGCGACGAACAAATATCCGTTCGGACGCAGCGCTTGCTCGGCAATTACGCGGCCGACAAGGGTTTTCATCGCCTCCATATCCAGCGCGAAGGAGAAGATCAGATCGTACCCGCCGTCCTTGAGCGATGTGTCGTACCCCGTCAATTCCGTAAAATAATCCGGCCCTTCCGGCTGGTCCAATATCGCGACCCGCTCGTATTTGCGCAAGTTCAGTTTATCCACGATCGTTTTCGACATCGTTTCATCCTCCAGGCGATTATCGTTTGTACGAACATTATAGCCGATAATCGCCCGGACGGATTCATTCTTTCTCCAACCGCCCCGGCCAAGAGCATCCGATGGGCTGGAGGCGTTACTCCAGCAGGCGAAACGTTCCCGTCCCGAACGCCAGCAGCTCGCCTTCCTCGGTTCTGACGCGCGCCTGCGTCGTCACCGTCTTGCGGGACAGATGCGCGATTTCCGCTTCGACGAAAATCCGGCCGGCTCCGACAGGCGCGACGTAGTTCAGGTTCAGGTGCGTCGTTACGACGCCGACGTCCGGACGCGCGATCATCGCCGCAAGCCCCATCGCGGAATCGATCATCGTCGCATGCACCCCGCCGTGAAGGATGCCGATCAAATTCAGATGGTGGGGCTTCACGTCCAGAGACACCACGATCCGCCGTTCGTCCACCCGCTCGAACGAGCAGCCGACCCAGCCCCAGAACGTCGACTCCGCCTTCGCCTTCCACTGTTCCATCTCGGGAGGCAGCTCAATTTCTTTATCGGTCCCCATCCGTTCGTCCTCCTTTCCCGCGTCTGCCATTGGGCCTTCACACGACGTACTTTTCCGTTTCGATCACTTTGGCCGCGATCCGCCGCTTCAGTCCGATCGTATCGACCGCCGCCCGGCGTCCGAGCTTCTTCAGAATGGACAGCTGCGTCCGCAGCAGGTCTCCCGACTCCATCGCCGCCAGCGCCTCCCGAGCCCGCTCTTCGACTTTGCCGAACTCCTCGTGGACGAAAACGGTCGTCATGTCGATCGCGTTGGCCGCTTTGGCTTCGCCGCTCCGGCCGAGCAGCTTGCGGGCGCGCAGCAGCGCGCTTTCCATCGCGAACACGGAGATCAGCATGTCGCCCAGATGGCTGAGCACCTCCTGCTCCCGGTCCAGCTTCGTCTGATACTTCTGCACCGCTTGGGCGCCGACCATCAGAAATATCTTTTTGGCCATGGCCAGCAAATGCGTCTCCTGCTCCAGCGTCCCGCCGAACTCCCGGCTCGGCATCGGCTCCAGCAGTTCGGACTGAAGCGCCGTCGCCTTCTGCAGCAGCGGCAGCTCGCCCTTCAAAGCGCGTTTGATTAAAGCTCCGGGAATGAGCAGCCGGTTGATCTCGTTCGTCCCTTCGAAAATGCGGTTAATGCGCGAGTCCCGGTAAATGCGTTCGATGCGATACTCCTGAATGTAGCCGTAGCCCCCATGGATCTGCACGCCCTCGTCAGCGACGAAGTCGAGCGCCTCCGAGCCGAATACCTTGTTGATCGAGCATTCGAGCTGGTATTCTGCGATCGCCTTGGCCGCCTGAAGCCCGACGTTGTCCGCGCCGTGATCGACCTCGGCCAGCCCTTCGTCGAACAGCCCGGCGGTGCGGTACACCATGCTCTCCAGCGCGTAAGAGCGAATATTCATCTCCGCCAGCTTCTTGCCGATAAGCGGGAACGAGGAGATCGGGCGGCCGAACTGCACGCGCTCGTTGGCATACTTGGCGGACAGCCCGATCGCTTCCTTGGCGGTTCCGAGCGTTCCCGCAGCCAGCTTGAAACGGCCGATGTTCAAAATGTTGAAGGCGATCAGATGGCCTTTGCCGACTTCCCACAGCAAGTTTTCGGCCGGCACCTTGACGTCCTCCAGAATAAGCGGGCAAGTGGACGAGCCCTTGATGCCCATCTTCCTCTCCTCCGGCCCGATGCTGACGCCGGGCATCGTCCGCTCGACGATAAACGTGCTGAAGTCGGTTCCGTTCACCTTGGCGTACACGATGAAAAGGTCGGCGAAGCCGGCGTTCGTAATGAACTGCTTCGTGCCGTTCAGCACGTAAAACTTGCCGTCGTCCGAAGGCGTTGCCGTCGTCTTCGCTCCCTGCGCGTCCGAGCCGGAGGACGGCTCCGTCAAGCAGTAAGCGGCCAGCTTCCGGCCCGAGGCCAGCTCCGGCAAATACTTGCGCTTCTGCTCCTCGGTGCCGAAGTAGACGATCGGCAGCGTGCCGATGCCGACATGCGCTCCGGCGGACAGCGCGAAGGAGGAAGCCTTGGCGAAACGCTCGCCGATCAGCGTCGTGCCGACTTTGTCCAGGCCGAGCCCGCCGTAGGCTTCGGGCACGTCCGCGCCCAGCAGGCCGGTCTCGCCCGCCTGCCGCAGCTTCGCGACGGTCAGTTCGTAGTTCAGCTTCTCGATCGCTTCGTCATGGGGCGCGATCTCGGCCGCGATGAAATCCTCGGTCGTCTGCGCGATCATCCGCTGCTCCTCGGTGAAATCCTCCGGCGTCACGATGCGGTCTGGGCCGATGTCCTCGATGACGAAGCTTCCGCCGATTACCTTGCCGCTTAGCGCCTTGCTCATCGCTTTCCTCTCCTTCTCGAATGATCTGAACACGCGACTGCCCGGCTTGCTTCCTGGGGCCGCAGCCTCTAGGCATTTTTGGCCCTCTTGGAGCAGGGGCCTCAGCACCGAGGCACTTTTTTGGCCTTCGCGGAGCCGGGGCCGCGGCACCGAGGCACTTTTTTGGCCTTCTCGAAGCCGGGGCCTCAGCACCGAGGCACTTTTTTGGCCTTCGCGGAGCCGGGGCCTCAGCACCGAGGCACTTTTTTGGCCTTCGCGGAGCCGGGGCCTCAGCACCGAGGCACTTTTTTGGCCTTCGCGGAGCCGGGGCCTCAGCACCGAGGCACTTTTTTGGCCTTCTCGAAGCCGGGGCCTCAGCACCGAGGCACTTTTTTGGCCTTCGCGGAGCCGGGGCCTCAGCACCGAGGCACTTTTTTGGCCTTCGCGGAGCCGGGGCCTCAGCACCGAGGCACTTTTTTGGCCTTCGCGGAGCCGGGGCCGCGGCACCGAGGCACCGAGGCACTTTTTTGGCCTTCTCGAAGCCGAGGCCTCAGCACCGAGGCACTTTTTTGGCCTTCGCGCGCCCTGCCTATCCCGCGTACACCTCGAACACGCCGGCCGCGCCCATCCCGCCGCCGATGCACATCGAGACGACGCCGTAGCCGCCGCCCCTGCGGCGCAGCTCGTGGAGCAGCGTCGCCGTCAGCTTCGTTCCCGTGCAGCCGAGCGGATGCCCGAGCGCGATGGCGCCGCCGTTCGCGTTCACCTTCTCCTCGTCGATGCCCAACTCGCGAATGATGTGCACGCATTGGGAGGCGAACGCTTCGTTAATTTCGAACAGCGCGACGTCGTCCATGCCGATGCCCGCCATCTTCAGCGCCTTCGGAATCGCCTTGACCGGGCCGACGCCCATGATGTCGGGATCTACGCCGGCCAACGCGAACGAACGGAAGGCGGCGAGCGGCTTCAGTCCGAGCGCGTCCGCCCGCTCCCGGCTCATGACGACGGCCGCTGCTGCTCCGTCGCTCATCTGCGAGGCGTTGCCGGCCGTCACCGTGCCGCCGAGCTTAAACGACGGCTTCAGCTTGCCCAGCGCTTCGACGTTCGTATCGGCGCGAACCCCTTCGTCCGTATCGAACGTCAGCCGCTCCGTCCGCAGCCTGCCCTTGTCGTCTACGCTTTTCCGCTCGACCGTCACCGGCACGATCTCGTCCCTGAACCTGCCCTCCGCGATCGCTTTCGCCGCCTTCGCATGCGATCTCGCCGCGAACGCGTCCTGATCGTCGCGCGACAAGCCGAACCGGGCGGCGACGTTCTCCGCTGTATGCCCCATGCCGATGTAGACTTGCGGCATTTCCTCGACGATGCGCGGGTTCGGTGAGATTTTGAATCCGGTCATCGGCACATGGCTCATGCTCTCCACTCCTCCGGCGATAATCGCGTCGGCATGGCCGAGCATGATCCGTTCGGCGGCGAACGCGATCGCCTGCAGCCCGGAGGAGCAGAAGCGGTTGATCGTCAGCGCGGGCACCTCGCTCGGAAAACCCGCGTACAGCGACATGATGCGCGCGAAGTTCAGCCCCTGCTCGCCCTCCGGCATCGCGCAGCCGATGATGACGTCCTCGACGTCCTCCTTCCGCAAGCCGGGCGTCCGTTCGACGACCGCCTCCAGCACCGCCTTGCCCAAGTCGTCGGCGCGCGTCTGCGCCAGGCTGCCCTTCTTCGCCTTTCCCACCGCGGTGCGCGCGACGGTCACGATTACGGCCTCTCTCATCGCCTTGCTCACTCCCCTGCAATGTTAGTTGCACTGCGAATTGCCCTTCATCGTTGCGAATACGGACTCCTTCATGCCCCTTTCGCTCCCCTACAATGTTAGTTGCGTTGCAACTACCCTTCATCGTTGCGAATACGGACTCCTTCATGCCCCTTTCGCTCCCCTGCAATGTTAGTTGCGTTGCAACCGCCCTTCATGGTTGCGAATACGGACTCCTTCATGCCCCCTCACTCTCTCCCCCGCAAAGTTAGTTGCGCAGCGGCTTGCCCTTGGTCAGCATGTGCTGCATCCGCTGCTGCGTCTTCGGCTCGCCGCACAGGCTGAGGAACGCTTCCCGCTCCAGATCGAGCAAATATTGCTCGGTCACGAGCGCGCCCGCCGGAACGTCGCCGCCGGCCAGCACGTGCGCCAGCTTCTTGGCGATCTTCAAGTCGTGGTCGCTGATGTAGCCGCTCTCCCTCATGCCGATCGCGCCGAGCTGAAGCACGGCCTTGCCCTCCGCGCCGGCGACGCGAATCCGTTCCTCGCGGATCGGCTCGTAGCCCGCCTGCGCCATCCGCAGCACGGCTTGCTTGGCCTCATAAATAAGATGGTCCTGATTCGCCAGCACGCGGTCCGTCTCGCGCAAGTAGCCGAGCCGCTTCGCATCGTGCCCGCTCGAGGACACCTTGGCCATGCCGATCGTCTCGAACGCCCGGTTCAAGTACGGCTGCAAATCGGCTTCCGGAAGCCCGGCGCTCTTGCCGATCCGAATCGCGAACTCCTTGCAGCCGCCGCCCGCCGGAATCAGGCCGACGCCGGTCTCCACGAGCCCGTAATACGTCTCGGCCGAGGCGATCACCTGATCGGCGGGCAGACACGCCTCCACCCCTCCGCCCAGCGTCATCCGGTGCGGCGCGGCCACGACCGGCTTTTCCAGCCTTTTCACGGCGTACATCGCGTTCTGGAACAGGCGGACAATGCCGTCCACTTCGTCCCATTCCTCATCCTGCGCTTCCATAAGCAGCAGCATCAGATTGGCTCCGACGCAGAAGTTGCGGCCCTGATTGGCGATGACCAGCCCCTCGTAATTCCGCCGTACCTCCTCGACGCTCTGCGTGATCATGCTCAGAATGTCGCCGCCGATCGCGTTGTTCGGGGAATGGAACTCCAGGCACGCCACGCCGTCTCCAAGGTCGATCAGACTGGCGCCTCCGTTGCTCCGGATCGTGCGTCCGCGCTCCTTCAGGCTGGGCAGGGACACGACCTCCGGCCGCTCCTCCGCCTGCCTGAATGTCCCTTCATGGACGTAGAACAGCAAGCCGTTCTCCTTGCGGTACAACGTCTCGTTCCCCTGCGCGATCCAGTCTTTCACCCATGGCGGAACCGGCGTCCCTTCCCGCTCCATCCGTTCAACCGAACGGGCGAGACCGATCGCGTCCCAAATCTCGAACGGGCCGAGCTCCCAGTTGAAGCCCCACTTCATCGCGTTGTCGATCTCCTCGATCGTGTCCGCGATTTCGCCGACCTTCTCCGCGGAATAGACGAGCACCTGCTTGAGCAGGCTCCACGCCAATCCGGAATAGCGGTCGCCTCCGGACAGCAGCGCCTTGATCTTCTCCCCGGCTCCCTTGGCCAGCTTGGCGGCCTCCAGCGAGCCGGAACCCGCCTTCTTCCGAGGCGAGTAGGTCATCGCGGACAGATCGAGCGAGGCGATCTCGCTTTTGCCGTCCGGCCCTTTCGTCTTCCGATAGAAGCCCTGCCCGGACTTCTCTCCGAGCCAGCCTCTGTCGACCAAGCTCTTCAAGGCCTGCGGAGCGCGGAACGCCTCCCTCTCCGTCTCCTCCCGGACGCTGCCGAAGACGTTGTCCGCCACATGCACGAACGTGTCGATGCCGACGAGGTCGAGCGTGCGGAACGTCGCGCTTTTCGGACGGCCCATCGCGGGACCGGTCACCGCGTCGATCTCCTCCACCGTATATCCGCCCGCCTCCATCTCCCTAAGCGTGGCCAGCAGCCCGTAGGTGCCGATGCGGTTGGCTACGAAGTTCGGCGTGTCCTTGGCGAGCACGACGCCTTTGCCGAGCGTTTTCTCGCAGAACGATCTCATCCGGTCGACCAGCTCCGGGTTCGTCTCCCGACCCGGCACGATCTCGAGCAGTTTCATATAACGAGGCGGGTTAAAAAAGTGGGTCCCCATAAAATGCCGCCGGAACGCCTCGCCGCAATGCGCCGACATCGCGTCGATCGAGATGCCCGACGTGTTGGACGAGACGATCGTTCCGGACTCCCAATAACGCTCGATCCGGGACAGCAGCTCTCTTTTCACCTGCAAATTTTCGACGACGGCCTCGATCACCCAGTCGACCTCGCCGATCGACGCCAAATGATCGTCCAGATTGCCCGGCGTAATTCGCTCCGCGAACGCCTCGTCGTAGAGCGGGGGCGGATTCGTCTTCTTCAGCTTGGCGACGGCGGCCGAAGCCAGCCGGCTGCGCACGGCGGGGTGCTCCGGCGTCAGCCCCTTGGCGGCTTCTTCCCCGGTAAGCTGCGCGGGCGTCACGTCCAGCAGCAGGCACGGAATGCCGACGTTGGCCAGATGGGCGGCGATGCCGGAGCCCATCATGCCCGAGCCGATGACGGCGGCTTTGCGAATCGGTTTGTTCATCTCCTCTAACCTCCGATCGAATGGTTCCGGCGAAGCGGCGAAGCGCCGAACACGGCCTGCTCCAAAATTTCCGCAATATCCTTCGCCCGTACTGCGTCCTCGACTTCCTTCATTTTTGTCCCGTCCTCCATCATCGTGAGGCAATACGGACAGGCGCTGCCGATGACGGTCGGCTTCGCCTCCAGCGCTTGCTCGACGCGAGCCAGATTGACGCGCTTGCCCGACGTTTCCTCCATCCACATCATGCCGCCGCCCGCGCCGCAGCACATCCCGTTCTCGCGGCTTCTGGCCATCTCGGCCAGCTCCACGCCCGGAATCGCTTTCAGCACGCTGCGGGGCTCGTCGTAAACGTTGTTGTAACGCCCGAGGTAGCAGGAGTCGTGGTAAGCGATGCGCTCGTTGACCTCGTGGCGGGGTTGGAGGCGACCGTCCCGAATCAGCCGGTCGAGCAGCTGCGTATGGTGCAGCACTTCGACGCCTTCCAGGCCGAAGTCGGGGTATTCGTTCTTGAACGTGTGGAACGTATGCGGGCAGGCGGTGACGATCCTGCGCACGCCGTATTTGCGGAACGTCTCGATGTTGTCCGCCGCGAGCTGCTGGAACAGCAGCTCGTTGCCCATCCGGCGCGGCGTGTCTCCCGAATTGCGCTCCTCGTTGCCGAGAATGGCGAAGCTTACGCCGGCCTCGTTCAGCAGCCGGGCGAACGCCCGCGAAACCCTGCGCGCCCGCAAGTCGTAAGCCCCCATCGAGCCGACGAAAAACAGATAGTCGAAATTCGGACGGTCTCGGACCGTAGGGACGGGCACGCCTTCGACCTCTCCGGTCCATTTGTCGCGGTCGCTGCGGCTCAGCCCCCAAGGATTGCCCTGCCGCTCGATGTTCTGCAGCGCGCGCTGGCCTTCGTGCGGCATGCTTCCCTGCATCAGCACGAGGTGCCGGCGGAGATCGACGATCTTGTCGACGTGGCCGTTGCCGACCGGACACTGGTCCTCGCAGTTGCGGCACGTCGTGCAGGACCAGATCTCTTCCTCGGTCATGACGCCGCCGATTAACTCGGTCTGCTCGGGGCTTGCGGAGGACGCCGCGGTCCAAGACGCCTGCTGCCAAGCGAGCGTCGGACGAATGTCGGTGATCGCGCCGCTCTCTTCCTCCCAGGCGACCTTGCTGTCGGCCGCGGCCGCAAGCGAATGCGCCTTCGCTGCGCCGTCCCCGAACGCAAACTCCGGCACCCAAGGCGATTTTCCCGTCATGGCCGCTCCTTTTTCCGTCAGGTGATCCCGCAGCTTCGTGATGAGGTGCATCGGCGACAGCGTCTTGCCGGTATTCGAGGCCGGGCATACGTTCGTGCACCGCCCGCATTCCACGCAGGCGTAGAAGTCGAGCATCTGCTTCCGCGTGAAGTCCTCGATCCGGCCGACGCCGAACGATTCCGCCTCTTCGTCCTCCAGGTCGAGCTTCTTCAGCTTGCCGGGCGTCTCGGCCCGGCCGAGCCAAAGGTTGACTGGCGCGGTAATCAGATGAAAATGCTTCGATTGCGGAACGTAGACGAGAAAAGCGAGCAGAACGAGCAGATGCAGCCACCAGAAAAAGTAGAAGAGCGATTGCGCCGCCGCAGCGGACAGGGGTTGGAAGATCAGCGCGATCGCGGAGGAGACCGGCGCGTAGTTCGAATACTCGAGGCCCAGCCAGAGACGCTCGAAGCCGAGCGACAGCAGCACGGTCAGCATGAGAGAGAAAATAAAATAGAGAACGAGGCTTGGTTTCCAGCCGCGCTTCAGCCGGCTCAGCTTCTCCCCGTAGCGACGGTAAGCGGCATAGCCCATCGCGACGAGAACGAGCAGCACCGTCATTTCCTGGATCAGACCGAACAGATCATAGGCCGGCAGCGGCAGATGGCCGCCTGCGGTCAACCCTTTTACGATCAGATCAATCGCTCCGAACTGCAGAACGATAAAGCCGTAAAACACGACGAAATGCATCAGACCGCTGCGAAGGTCCTTGAACAGCTTCTTCTGTCCGAACACCTGCGAGAGGAACGCGCCCGTTCCTTCTTTTCCCCGCGCATGAAGCTTCTCCGCCTGCCCCAGCTTTACGTACAGGTACCGATGATGCACGGCTCTTCCGAACAAATAGCAGCCGTATCCGGCTGCCGCCGCAAATAAAAGCGCGTTGATCGCCAACCACACCGTCGCTCGCCCTCCTCTCCCGCTTTTTCTCATGATATGGCCGGAAGGCGAATAAAATGAATGAGGCTTCATTCAGCCATCGATTTTTTTCCACTGGGGTGCTCGCGATGACGGGAAGAAAACGGGAGAAGTACGGCCTCATTCTCGATGCCGCCGAGAAGGTGATCGCCCGCAGCGGCTATCACGGCGCTCAAGTGTCGCGCATCGCGAAGGAAGCCGGCGTCGCGGACGGCACGGTCTACTTGTATTTCAAAAACAAGGAGGACCTGCTCATATCCCTGTTCCGGGAACGTCTCGGCTCCCTCGTGCAGCGGTTTCACGACAGCATACGGGAGACGCACACCGCCGGCGAGGCGCTTCGCATCGTGTGCGAGATTCACTTCACGATGCTGGAGCGGCACGCCGATCTCGCCCATGTCACCCAGATCGAGCTGCGGCAGAGCTCTCCGAAGCTGCGCAGCGCCATCGGGCTTACCGTGAAGCCCTATATCGTGCTGATCGAGAATATCGTAAGAAAGGGGATCGAGGAGAATACGTTTCGCGCCGATCTGGACACGAAGCTGACCCGCCTGCTCCTCTTCGGGGCGATGGACCAGGTCGTCACCTCATGGGTGATCTCGGGACGGAAATATTCGTTGTCGGGGCAGGTGGACAAAACCGTAGATTTCTTTTTAAGGGGCTTGGCGGTAGAGGTTGAACCCAAGCTGCGTTGAAGAGAAGACCCAATGGACGACTAAGAGGGGAGAGCATGCGAATGAACATTTACGTTATTTTGAAGCAAACGTTCGACACCGAAGAGAAAATCGTGCTGCGGGACGGACAAATCGCGGAGGACGGGGTCAAATTCGTCATTAACCCGTACGACGAGTATGCCGTAGAGGAGGCGATTCGGCTCAAAGACCGGCACGGCGGCACGATCGTGGCCGTCTCCGTCGGACCGGATCGCGCGGCGGAGGCGCTGCGAACGGCTCTGGCGATGGGGGCCGACGAAGCGGTGCTCCTCTGCGACGAGCGCATCGGCGGAGACGAGTATTCCGTCTCCAGAGCGCTGGCTGCCTATCTGGGAGCGCAGAAGTTCGACCTCGTCCTGGGGGGCAACTTCTCGATCGACAACGGAAGCGGGCAGGTCGCCGTGAGGCTTGCGGCGCTGCTGGATCTCCCGCACGCCGCGTCCGTTACGCGGCTGACGGTCGACGGCGGCCTAGCCGTCGCCCTGCGAGACGCCGAAGGGGACGCCGAGACGATCGAGCTGGCGCTGCCTGCGCTGATCACGGCTCAGCAAGGGTTGAACGAGCCCCGCTATCCTTCGCTTCCCGGCATCATGAAGGCCAAGAAGAAGCCGCTGCGGACGCTGAGGCTGGAGGACGTTGGCCTGACGGAGGCGGATGTCGCGCCGAAAACGGAGCGTCTGTCGCTCTCGCTCCCGCCCGCCCGCCAAGCCGGCAAGCTGCTGAAGGGCGATCCGGCTCAGCAGGCCGCGGAGCTGGTCAAGCTGCTGCGCACGGAAGCGAAGGTGCTGTGAGCGGATCGATTCCATATCGAGGGAGGAATGAACGATGAGCCATACCTATGCGATTATCGCGGAGACGCGAGAAGGCAAGCTGCGTCAGGTGACGTTCGAGGCGATCGAAGCGGCCAGACGGACCAAGGGGGAGGGCGGCCGGATCGCCGCGGTGCTGATCGGGCATCAGATGTCGACGCTGGCGGAGGAGCTGGCGCGCTATGTCGACGGCCCGGTGCAGGTCGTCGACCGCCCCGAGCTGGCGGCTTACCATGCCGAAGCGGCGGCCGCGGCCGCGATTGGCGCGCTGAACGAGCTGAATCCGGACGCCGTCTTCCTCGGGCATACGGCGATCGGCCGCGATCTGGCTCCGATGATCGCCGCCCGCTTGGACGCGGGGCAGATTTCCGACGTCACCGCGATCGAAGGCGCCGGCAGCGACGCCGTCTACGTCAGACCGCTCTATGCCGGCAAAGCGTTCGAGCGCAAGCGCTTCGTTCCGGGCGGCGTGCGAATCGTGACCGTCCGGCCCAACAACTTCCCGGCCGCGGGGCCCGTCTCCGCTCCCGGCCCCGTCGTCGTCTCCGGCGCACCGCCGCTCTCGGGCCTTCGCTCTGCCGTGAAGGAGGTCGTTCGCAAGACGTCGGGCAAAGTCGACTTGACGGAGGCGAAGGTCGTCGTCTCCGGAGGCCGGGGCGTGAAGAGCGCCGAAGGATTCCGCCCGCTGGAGCGGCTCGCGGAGGCGCTGAACGCCGCGGTCGGCGCTTCGCGCGGCGCATGCGACGCCGGTTATTGCGACTATGCGCTGCAGATCGGGCAGACCGGCAAAGTCGTCACGCCCGAAATCTACATCGCCTGCGGCATCAGCGGCGCGATCCAGCATCTGGCCGGCATGAGCCAGTCCCGCGTCATCATCGCCGTCAACAAAGACCCGGAGGCGCCGATCTTCAACGTGGCCGACTACGGCATCGTCGGCGATCTGTTCGAGGTGGTGCCGCTGCTGACCGAGGAGTTCAAGAAGGCGCTCGCCAGCTCGTAAGCGACGGCTTCGTCGTCTTCAAGCATGCTGTCGTTTATTTGTTTGTTTGGCCCACGTCACCTGTTGATGAAATTTCGTACAAAACTCGCCCCCTTCGCTTATCTGAGACCAGCTTGTACGATTTATCGCACAGATGAGCTCGAGTGGTTCATATTTGTAAAAAGACACATGCCCCCTTCGTTCGGGAGAGGCATGTGTCTTTTATATTCCGTCCCCCTACACAAGAGAAGACAGATCGGCCGTCAGCGTCTCGATCGGCCTGGCGCTGAGCGAGGACAGCTCGTACACGAAGGAAGGCCGTGACGGGTCGGCAATCTCTCTGACGATTAACGCCTCTCCGTACAGCTCGTCCAGACGCGCGGACAGAATGCGGGGCGTGACGGGCTGCAGAACGCGACGAATTTCCTGAAATCTGCCGTGCTGGTAATTCAGCGCCACGAGCACCGGCATATTCCAAGCTTTGGCGGACAGCGTCCCATGGCCGATTCGCGCCTCGGAGCTGCGGATTGCTTGGGCCGCCTCCCGGTAGAGCTTGCCTTTCTCGGTGAGCTTGTACTCCGGCAGCAGAGGATGGCGACGCTCCAGAGGAGTCAGATGATGGAGGAGTTCCGCGTCGCTTAACTGCTTCAGATTGTCGCTAAGCCGTGCAGGCGCAATGTCCAGCTGCCTCTGCAGCGGAGTGAACCTGCCGCCGCTGCTCTCGAGCGAGAGCAAGATCGGAATCGTCCAGCGGCCGGACAGCTGCTGCGTAAGCTGCAGCACGAACTGCTCTTTGCTCAAAGCTGCGTCAGCTGCTCCGAAAGCATAAGCGAGTGACCGTCCGGATCGGTGAAGGTCGCCAGCTTGACGAAATCGTCGATGACTTCGATTTCTCCGGAGAAGCTGACGTCAAGCCGCTTGAGCTTGTTCACGGCATCCTCGATATCCGCCACGTCGAATACGGTGGAAGACGTCGAAGGCTCGACCGTCTCCGCTTCGGAGAAGCCGATCACGCAGCCCTCGGTATTCGTCTTTACCATCGCCATGCCCCACTCCGGATTGTGGAACAGCACCTCGAAGCCCAGCTTTTCGGTGTAGAACGCCAGCGCGCGCTCAATGCTTTTGACGCTGTACCATACAGTGATTCCTGGAACGAACATCTCATCACCCTCCTTTTTACTACCGAAATTATACCAAGTATACTTTCGGTAGTAAAGACGAATTTTATCCGTCTCGAGAAAGTAAACGCGCCCGCCCTCTGTACAGAAATTTTCGAAGACAACCAGGTTACCTTATGCTCACAAAAAAAAGCCTTATATGCGCCAAAACGCACAAAGGCCATCGTTCCAAACGATCTCTCCGCAGTCATCGGCGCCAAAAGAGCGCAGCCGCTGCCGCTTCTTCGCTTCTGTATAACAATACGCCGTCCCTCTTTATGCTTTCGAGCAGTTGATCGTCGTCCAACTCGTTCATCCTCACGAACGAATACAATCCCACGTTCTCCCGCAGCTTAGGATGAAGAGAAAGGGGGTAGCGTCGCCTATTTGGAGCAGACGCCCCCTCTGCCTACTCCCGCTCCAGAGCCAACTCCCCCGTCCTGTCGTTCTTCAGCACGATCCGCGCCTCGAACGCGTCTCCGCCGCCTGTACCCGGGAACTTGAGCTTGCCGGTCCGGCCTTTGCCGATCAACGCTTTGACCATGGCGTCGGTCAGCGTGCGGCCCAGGCTTTCCTTCCAGATGACGAACTTGCAGCCCGTTTTGTAATGACTGCATCCGTAGCCTTTGCGCCCCATGAAAATGCGGCCCCCGCACCCGGGACTCGGACAGACGCCGAGCACGGTCGGCTCCCCGCTCTGCTCCGCAGAAGACGCTTTAACTGCCGCCTTTCGCTTCGCCGGCGCTTTCTTCGCGGCGACGGCCGCCGCGCCGCCCGACTCTCCGCCGCCGTCTGCCGTCTTCTTGCCTCCCCGCCTCGCCCCCTTCGCCTGGGACTCCGGCCTGGCGAACGCGTTCCGGGCCGCCGGACGCTGAACGTTAACCTTGTCGATAATGAGCCGCGTAAACTTTTTCACATTACCCATGAACGCTTCCGCCGAAGCTTGTCCGCGGGCAATCTCGGTGAGCCGCCGTTCCCAATGGCCGGTCATCTCCGGCGACGTCAGCAGCTCGACGCCCGCGCCGCGAATGAGCTCGATCGCCGTTCTTCCCTTGGGGGTGATGACGATTCGCTTGCCCTGCATATCGATGTAGCCGACCTGCTTCAGCCGCTCGATCGTCGCCGCGCGCGTCGCAGGCGTGCCCAGGCCGGAATCCTTCATCGCGTCGCGCAGCTCCTCGTCCTCGATCTGCTTGCCCGCGCTTTCCATCGCCTTCAGCAGCGTTCCTTCGGTGTACGGCTTCGGAGGCTGCGTCTCCTTCTCCTTGACCTCGGCGTCCGCGCAGACGACAGGCATGTGCGAATCGATCTCGAACGGCGCGTCCGTCTCCTGCTCCTCTTCCTCCGCCGCTCCGTCGTCCTTGTCCTTGGCTTTTTCCTTGCCGTCTCCCTTGGAAGCCGGAACGTCCCCTGCGTAGATGAGCTTCCATCCGAGAGAGAGCAGCTGCTTCACCGTCGTCTTGAACGTCTCCTTCTCCACTTCCGTCAGCACCGTATGCACTTTGTATTCCGCCGCCGGGTAGAAGTGGGACAGGAATCTTTTGACGACCAGATCGTACAGCTTGCGCTCGTCCGGGCTTAGCCCCTGAGGCTTCCTCATCGTCGGCATAATCGCGTGGTGATCCTCGACTTTGGCCGGATTGCACACATTCTTGTTGCCGGCGTGAACGAATCGCTTGTTCGCGCCGTTCACCCATTCCCCGTATTCAGGAGAGCTTCGCATCGCGTCCAAAATTTTGTGCATCTCCGGAATGTTCTCTTCGTTCACATAGTTCGAGTTCGTGCGGGGATAAGAGATGACCTTATGCTTCTCGTAGAGCGCCTGCGCAACGTCGAGCGTCTTCTTGGCGGAGAAGCCGAACTTGCCGTTCGCCTCCCGCTGCAGCAGCGTCAGATCGTACAGCTTGTACGGGTACTCCTTCGTCTCCTTGACCTCGTAGCTCGCGATCGCTCCCGTCTTGCCCCTCACCTTGTCGGCGATGATCTTCGCCTTCTCGGCGTCGGTCAGCCTGTCGCCCTGCCAGATTCCTCTGTACGGCGAACGGCCGCTCTGCTCGAACGTCCCCGCAATCTCGTAAAATTTCAGAGAATCGAACGATTCGATCTGCTTCTGCCGGTCATAGATCAGCGCCAGAACGGGCGTCTGAACCCGGCCGACGGACAGCAGCTCGTTATGCTTCGTCGTGAACGCTCGCGAGCCGTTCATCCCGATCAGCCAGTCGGCCTCGCTGCGAGCTCGGGCGGCCTGGGTCAGATTGTCGTACTCCGCATTGTCCTTCAGCTGGTCGAATCCTTTGCGAATCGTATCCGCCGTCAAGTCCGATATCCACAGCCGCTTAACCGGATGCCGCAGCCCCAGATGCCGGACGATCAGCGAAAAGATATGCTGTCCCTCCCGCCCGGCGTCGCACGCGTTAACCAGTTCGCCGCTGCGAGCGGCCAAATCCGCGATCACCTGCAGCTGATCCTTCGTGCGGGGATTCGGGAGCAGCTTAAAATCGTCCGGAATGATCGGCAGATCGCCGAATCTCCATTTCTTGTATTTCTCGTCGTAGAGATCGGGCTCGGCCAGGCCGATCAGATGGCCGATCGCCCACGTGATGATATAGCGCTCGCCCTCCAGATAAGAGCGTCTATTCTGCGCCTTCGGCTCGATCACGGCCGCGATATTGCGGCCCATGTCGGGTTTCTCCGCGATGACCAGCGTCTTCAACACGGCTTCGTCCTCTCCGTTCCCATCCGCGCAACCGTTCTGCGAATGGATCGATATAAGTCGATTATATCACAGGATTCGAGCCGCCTCGCCAAAATGAACCTGCCGCCCTCCTCGGACGTTTATTTCATAACAAGACGAAAAGGATGAATCCTCCGATGACCGACTTGAAGCTGAACAGACTTGCCGCGGGCGTTCTCACCGGAGCTCTGTTTCTTGCGGTTGCCTGCAGCCCGCGCGAAGACGCTTCCGGGAGCCCGGCCGCCGCTCAGGGGCCGGAGCTCGCGATCCCTAGGGCAGAAGCGGCCGGGACTCCTCCGGCGGCGGACTCCTCCCCCGGCGCTGCGGCCGGATCGGACGAGCCCGGCGGGCGTTGGATCCCTCTGCCGGATCGGCTCCGCTCCGAGTTGGAAGACGGGCGCATCCCGGAGGAGCAATTTCAGGAGTGGCTCCGAACAAGAGCCGAGCAAGACAATCCGGGCGATGAGCCGGTTGCCGTCGTCCGCGCCGATCTCGACGGGGACGGCTTCGAGCGCGAATGGGCGGCCGTCGTCTACGAGAGCCGGCTTGAGGCAAGCGGCGAGTATCGCTACGCCTACGGAATCGTCGCGGCCTATCGGGACGGCAAGTATGAATGGCAAAGCTTCGTGTTCCCCGAGGAAGACTACGGGCGGGCGTCGATTGAAGCGATCGGAGATTTGGACGGCGACGGCAAGCCGGAGATCGTCTGGGCCTCGCTCGGAATCGGAGCGCACACCTCGACCTTCACTTATACGGCATCAGGCTGGGACAACGGGAAGCTCCGTCCCGTTCAAGGAGCTGCGATCGTTCCGAGCGCAACCGGTGCCGCCATACGCGACGGGAAGCTGACCGTTACCGGAGGGATGATCCATTCCGTCGGAGCGGGACCCTGGCAGAGGGAATATACCGATATCTATACGGCTGCCGACGGCGCGCTTAAGCGAGTAAGCCGCGCGTTCGCGGACGCTCCGACTCCGTATCATCGGCTGCTGGACGGTCTATGGGCGGAAGCGGACGGCAATGCGGAGCAAGCCTTGCGGCATTACGAGGCTGCGGCTGCCATGAAAGCCGAGAGCTACCGGGACTACGCTTTCGTCTTCGACGGCGAATGGGCGGAAGGCGGAACGCTGGAGGACGAGGAACGGAAATTCGAGGAGATCGTTCATCGGTTTGCCCGATTCAGACGGGAGCTGCTGGAGCTCCGGTCGCAAGGAGCGGACGAGGAGCGCGCCTGCGCGGCCGCCCGGAAAAAAAGCGGCTACGCCTCGTCCTGGCTGGCTTATCTTAACGCACCCGCCGGCTATGCCAACCCGGCGTGGAGCGACGAGGCCGTATGCGCGCCGATCGACGAGCTCGTCGACCGTTAGCTGTTGTCCTGGCGAGGAGCTTGGCTTCTCATCCTTCTCTTGAACAGGAAGACGGCCAGCAGCGTGACGCCGACCGCGACGGACAGGGCGATCGTCACTTCCGAAGGGGACATCGACAGCCATTCCGCCACTTGCACGGAATAAGCCAGCAGGAACGAGGTCGCCAGCTTCGCCGCGGCTGCAATCAGCAGAAACTTGCGGGGCGTGACCCCGCTCACCCCCGCTCCGACGCAGACGATCTCGTCGGGCAGCACGGGAATGACGAACAGCAGCCCCATGATGAAGCCTTCGTTTTTCCGAACGAACTGATGGTAACGCTCCAGCTGCTCGGCCTTCACCAGCCGGCTGACGAGCCGCGTGCCTCCGATGCGGGCCAGACCGAACATCGTGGCCACTCCCAGCATCGTGCCGGCAAAGCCGTAGAAAAACGCCTGGGGAGCGCCGAGAATCGTGCTGCCCGCCACGACTGTCACGGCCTCGGGAATCGGCAGCAGAATCGGCTGCGCGAAGCAAATCGCGATATAAATCCACTGCGCGGCCGCATGATGATCCTGCAGCAGCTTCTCCATTCCGTAGACGTCGGTAAAGACGATAATTCGGCTGACGAGGTAGACGACCCAGATGGCGCACGTGAACGCCAAATAGTAGACGGACACCCATTTGACGATATGCGCCCAGCCGTATCGCTTCATCAGCATGGCGGCGATGCCCAGAAAGAGTAAGAGAAGACCGAAGCCGATCAGCGAATATCGAAATTCGGGATTCAGCGTCTGAATAAACTCGAACTTGAACAACAGAACCGGGATAATCGGGAATAATAGCAAGGAGACTTTTGGCATTTTACGGGTCATGAATCACGACCTCCATCTTATGCATCTCCTACCCAGTGTATATGAAGTGCGTCCCTTCGGGCAACTCTCCCTGTCCGGACGCTAGATCGCCAATCCGAGGGCAAGTCGTGGATTCCGGCGAGCCGGAGCAGCCGCCCTGCCGTCAGAAGAATCCGCCCCTCACAAACACACATAAACACACAAAAGGACGCCCACGCACTTCCGCGAGCGTCCTTCTCGTCTTCGGCGCCATGAAGGCTCCAATGCCGAGCGTTAACGCGAATAAACGACCTCGACTCCGGCTTTCGCCAAGGAGCGAACGGTTTCCGGGTCAACGTGGGAATCCGTGACGATGCGATCGATCTCGTCGAAGCCGCAGACAGGCGACAAGGACACCGCTCCGAACTTGCTGCTGTCCGCCAGCACGACAATTTCCTTCGAGCGGGCCATCATTTTTTTCTTCAGCTGAATTTCGCCTATGCCGTAATCGGTAAGCCCTTCATTCAACGATATGCCGCTGATGCTCATGAAGAACGTGTCCGCGTGAAAGCGCGACACGAAGTCTTCCGCGATGTCCCCAACGACGCACTGCTCGGAATTTCGCACGACGCCGCCGATAAAAATAATCGTAAAGCCCGGCTTCTCCATCAACAGGGAAGAGATGGCGAAGGAGTTCGTCAGCACCGTCAACCTTTCGAAATTTTTCATCAGCACTTTGGCAAATTCCGTATTCGTCGTGCTTACGTCGAGAAACAGCGACTGCCCGTCGGAGACCAGTTTCGCCGCCGTCTGGGCCAACTCGGCCTTCTCCTTCACGCGCTTTAATTCGCGAACGGTAAAAGGCAGCTCCTTCCGGTAGTCGAACGCGGGCAAAGTCGCGCCTCCGTGCACCCTTCTCAGGAACCCCTCCTTCTCCAGACTCTCCAGGTCTCTGCGAATGGTCTCGAAGGATACGCCGAACTTCCCGATCAGATCGGATACTCGGACCGACTGGTTCTCGTGAAGCATGTGCAAGATGGCGTTGTGTCTTTCATGGACAAGCATCGCGCCTCTCCTCCCGTCAAATCTCCATACAGGGAGTGTAGCACATCTGCCGAAGATAACGCAAAGAAATGCATATGACCACACACAGCCTTCGCAGCTTTTCCTTCCGCAACAAGGTCAAGGCGCGCCTTCTGGAAAACGGAGACTTGCCGTCGCCCTTTCTCCGGTCGAGCGGGCGAGCTCCCCCGGAGGTCCTTGCCGAATTGCAGCGTACGAACGGCTGGCCGAACCGAATTTCCGTATCCATCGGCTCGGCTTTTGCGGATTCTGCGGCTTTCTATGCTCCCGCGTTTTATCGAATGGTCGAATTATCTTCTTCCTCTTCTTCCTCCTCAAGCTCGGCGAGTGCGCTCTCGTCCTCGGACTCCTCCAACTCCTCCCGGCGAGGCACGAATTCGTCGTCGTCGACCTCGTGCCCGGAATCGAACGCTTCGAAAGGCACCTTGGCCGCGGGGGATGTGGAAGACGTGGAGGACGAGCTCGAAGCCGTCTGCTTCTCCAGCGTACGAAGACTTGGCAGCAGCCCCATCTGCGGCATCGCATTGCGGCGCAGACCGGATCTCAGCCGCATGAGCGTCGCCATCTCGCGATCCGCGCCTACCGATTCTCCCTGGGCGTAAGAGACGTCCGTCATCGACAGGCGATCCTGGAACGTGCCGAGCAGCGCCTTCTGCTTGCCGACGGCAAGCCTGCGGGCTTCCTCGACGTCGCTGCCCTCGGGAGCTCTTCTGACCCGTTTGCGGACAGCATCCTCCGAGAGCTCTCCGCGCATCAGCGAATCTTCCACCGCCTGAAACTGGTGGACGGCTCCAGACCCCGTCGCGCTGATCGATCCGGGGAAGTTGAACGCCTTCGTCTTCGAATCGCCTTCGTCCGAGTCGGCTTTCTCTCTCTTCCGTTTCCGCTTCTTGACCTCGCGTTCCTCCGAACGCCCGAACGCTTCTTCGAAAGACTTGGGCGTTCCCGTCGTATGGGCTTGATTGGCGATCTCCATATTGCTGGCCGCGCCCATCAGCGGAGACCGCTGCACTTCGGACAGATTCGTAATGACCGGAACCGACATCAGCTCCCGCTCCTGGCTCTCGAACCCTTGAGGCGGCGCTTCTCCGCGATTGACGGCATCGAGCGCCTTCCACACTTTCTGCGTGCTTGTGCCAGGGGACGTCATCCCTTCGAGATGCTCGGCTTCCCGGGGATAGGGCGTAAACTTGCCGCCGGAATCGTAGAAATGCTGCTCTCTCTGCTGCCCGCGCTTTTTGGTCCCCTGCACTCTTCCCAGCCTGAGCGCGGACTCCCGCCCTCTCGAGGACGTCGCGGTGAGCCTCAGATATTCGTGCGCGCGGCCCTGGTCCCGAGCCTCCTTCACCAGAGCGGCCCGATCCGCCGGCTCTCTCAGCTCCGCCAACCGCCGGTCCCCCTCTTCGCGATTCAGATGAGGGAACCGTTCTCGATCGCTCGCGCTGGGGGCCTGCGCATAGCCGGACGTCAGATCGCGACTGAACTCTTGAATGAGAGACGCCTGCGGAAGCTGATATTGAAAGCCGCCCGATCCGATCGAGAACATGCCCGGTGAAGGCCCGGCATCGGACGGAACGGTCTGTATCATGCTCAAGGCGTGCTGGTTGCCTCCCGTTTGCTGCATCTCCAGCAAGGCGTCCCCGACCGCCGACGAGGAGGCGGAGGAGGCGGTCTTCTTGCCCGTTTCCCTCTTCTTGCGGTCTCCGTTAATTTTAGGCATCCTTTTTCCCCCTCATCTTCTCTAGCGACTGAAGCCAGTTCTCCACTTCCCGCAGCGCCGCCCGGTCCGACAATATGCCGTCATGGTCGCTATCCCGGATCAGGGCGACTTTGGCCTGTACGCATTCCGCGAACAACGGCGCGTATTGTCCCGGCTGGAACACTTCGTCCTTCTCCCCGACCAGGACGAGCGTCGGCTGGGTCATCGCCCGCAGCTGCTTCTGGTACTTGGAGCTCGGAGTTCTCGACCGCAGCAATCTGTAGCTGAGCTCCAGCGTCTCCCGGCCGTGCCGGCGTTCGGAGGGCTTATCCCGGCGCAGAACAGTCCAGCCGTTCCAGAACCTGAGTCCGAGCGCATTCAGCACGGACAGCACGTTGAAGCGGAGCTTGTCCACCTGAGTGTCGCTCCATGGCTCCTTCTTATGCCGAATCGGCGCATCGGGATGAACCTCCGGCGCAAGCAGCAAATACCCTCCAATCCGAGCGGCGAGCCGATGACGGGCCAGCCGGATCGCGTTCCCCCCTCCTCCGGAGTGTCCCGCCATAATGAAATCCAGATCGACGCCGGAGCGGCTCTGCAGCCAGTTCACCAGATCCTCCAGATCGTGATCGTGCTGTCCGACGTATTCCACGTCCCCCCGTCGAACCGGGTGAAATCCGTAGCCCCTCAGATCGGGAACGACGACCTGCGCCAGTCCTTTGCCCGATATAAACTCGGCCAGCGGGTGCAAGTACTGTCCGTCTTCGGAAATTCCGTGCAGCAAGATGACGACCTTGCCCGATGTTGCCTCGTAATGGCGGTAGCATAATGATTTTCCATCCCTTGCCTCGTAGGTCCGGATGGGGGGCAGCGCTTTCTCCAACATGACGATCCTCCGGCATCTGTTCACCCGCGTCGCGCGATCGCTCCGCGCGCCAATGCAAACAACAATTTCTATTATCCTATCATAACCGGACAAATTTTTCCTCTTATTAACAATGCAACGGTTCCCGATCATGCTCGTTCATGTCACGGACCGTCAGGAGAAGCTTCTCCTCTTCTCCGCTTCGGGATTGAAGCGTATGAAACGACGACCGGCCAACGATACGGCCAGCCTTGATCGGCGGAGGCCAGCGGCATATCATCTCCACCAGCCCGCGACAGTCCACCAACTCACGTTAGCCCACCAGCCTGCGACAACCCACCAGCCTACGACAGCCCACCAACCCACGTTGGCCCACCAGTCCTCGACAGTCCATCAGCCTACGCCAACCCACAAACGTAACGGTTGCCAGCGCCGCTAATCGTGCCGTTTTCGCAACATAGGGACTGTAACGGTTGCTGCAGCGGCTATTTCAGCTGAAACCACGCCGTTTCGCTCGTTAACCCCAAAATAAGCGCGACGGCAACCGTTAGCTTGTCCTTTTTCGGAAAAACGGCCGATTAAGCGCCACTGCAACCGTTAGACGTTGCCGACCGGATGCGCGCCATCGATCGCATACGACAACGGCTTAACCTGACAACATGGATATCGTCCCCCCTCCCCCTGTCATAGGCTAATCGAGGCAGCGATACCGGCGATTAGTCCGATTTGGAGATCCGGAACTGCCGCTCCATCAGAACTTGGCCTATGCATTCGCCATTCCCTCACGGAGTAGCGATGCACAGGCCAAGTTTCATTCCTTACGGATTTATGAACCCGAGGTAAAGCAGCATCCGCTTCAGTATGACTGCGCTCTGCGCGCGAGAAGTGTCCGATTGCGGTGCGAATTCCGTCGTCGTCAGGCCTTGGATGATGCCCGCCGCGGCCAACTGCGCCACCTCCTCCTTGGCCCATTCCGCAATCTCCGCTCTATCGGCGAACGCATCCCGACGGAAGGACGCCTCGTCTCCCGCCCCTCCCGTTGCTTGTCCCGCATACGCTATGGCCCGGGCGATCATCACCGCCATCTGCTCGCGCGTGATCCGCTCCTGTGGACGGAATGTGCCGTCCTCATAGCCATGAACCAGCCCCGCTTCGCTCGCCGTCCCGACAGCCTCGGCGTACCAGCTTGCAGCCGCCACGTCCGAGAACGTCGAAGTGCCTTCCCGCTGGGGCAGACCGAGCCCGCGCACCAGCAGCGCCGCGAATTCCGCGCGCGTCACCGGATCGGACGGCGCGAACGCCCCCGTCTCCCGTCCCGCGACAATCCGTTTATTCGCCAATTGTTCGATCTCGTCCCTTGCCCAGTGCTCCTGCAAATCACGGAATGTCCGATTCGATCGGATGACCGTATACGCCCCGTCCTGCCGCGTCGGCAGAGTGACATCACGGCCTCCCTCCTCGAACACCGACGGGACGAAATGCAGCCCGCCCCGTTCATCGATCCATACCGCCGTCGAATGATGCGCATCGGCCGGGGCCTGCAGCGTCATCGTCCGCTCCCGGTACGCTCCGTCCCAACCTCCTACGGGCCGTCCGTCCGCGGCCAGCGTATAAATGACCGGATGCGCCTGCAGCGCCTCCGCCTCCAGAGCGGCGATCGCGCGCTTCGCCGCGTCGCTGTCGGCGGACGAGGCCCGACCGATCGTCACCTCCACGACGGCGTCGGCCGACACCCGCTCCACCGCATTCAGCGGCAGAAGCAGGCCGTGGCCGTCCACAACCAGTCTCAGCACGGCTTCCGGCTGTATTCGCCGCACCCCGTGGAGCGCGACGGCCGGCAGCTCGAGGACAACCACATCGCCGATCCCGTCTGCAGCGATGACCGCTTTCGTCAAGGCTGCGGACAATAAAGGCGTCGCCGTACGACCAAGCGCAACCACTTCGCCGCTGCCGGACGCCTCGGCAACCGCGTCGACCGGAGCGCCGAACAAAGCGGCAATCATCTCTGCCGTCAGCCGCAGCCGTACAACCGTCCGGCCGTCGTCTGTCGTTTCCTGCACCGAGTCCACCGCTACGGACAAACCGTTCAGGACGATATTCACGGCGTTCGTATGACCGGTTTCCGTCTCCTCGGCCCCGTCTTCATCGTCACGAGTTCCTCCGCCGTTGACTCCTCCCGGCGAAGGGGGTTGCCTGACCGTCACCGTTCGGGTCGCTTCAGCCGTTTGCCCGATCGGATTCGTTACTGTATACCGCAGCGTATAGACACCGGGTGTCTGCGTATCCACGCTGCCGCTCACCACGATCCGATCGCTCAGGTTGCCGTAATAGGCATCGTTAGCCGTGGCGCCCGGATCGCTGAACGAGCCGCCTCGCGGAATCGTGACCTCGGTCGGGCCGATCAAAGCCATAGCCGGCGGGGCGATCACATGCACCGTTCGCTTTGCTTCCGGCGCTGCGTTTCCTGCGCTGTCGGATACGTTGTAAGATAGAGTATACGTCCCTGCCGCATGAGCGTAGACCGACCCGGTTACCGTGATTGCCGCCGTGACATCGCCATCCTGGGCATCCTGTGCGGTCGCCCCCGGATCCACGAATTCGCTGCCCACAGCTACCACCATCGGGTTGTCGCCGCGGAGAACGATCACTGGACTATCCCCGTCGTACACGTACACGCTGCGTGTGACCGTCCCGTGATTGCCAGCCCGGTCGCTGACCGCATATCGCACCTCGTAAGCGCCCGGACGGTGTGCGTCCACTTCCCCGGTCACTGTGATCTCCCCGCTATCTATCGGTCCGTCGATGTTATCCGTCGCCCAAGCTCCAGGCTCGACATACGGCTGTCCGGCCAGAAGATAAAGCGGACTGTCGCCATTCAAACCGATGACCGGTGCCGTGTTGTCCAGCACATACGGTCCGAACGAGACCGCTTGTTCGTTCCCCGCCGCATCCCTGGCATAGATGTGCACATACCGGTCGCCGTCTCCGGTGGCCAGGGTCAGGGCATCGCCGCTGGAGAACGGCTGCCATTCCGGATCGCCCGTCCCCGGAGCTGCCGGGTTAGTCGTCCAAGCATACTGCAGCGCGGCCAGCTCACTGGCGTCTGTCACCGCGGCCTCCGGTTGGACGCTCTGCGCCGGCTCAGTGCTGCCGGGAGGATCGAGCACAATATCAGGTGCCGTCCCGTCATACGTCCGGGTCAGCGGCAAGGACGCCGTATTCTCGTTCCCCGCCGCATCCTCCGCAACTCCCGCCGATATCTCGATTGTCACCGGACCATCGGTCGTCGGCGTCACTACAAACGTATACGTCCAACTGTTTGCTGCATTCCAACTGCCCGCCGTTCCATTTATCACTTCAATATCCTCTACGCTAAAGCCCGTTACTCCTTCGCTGAACGTTGCCGTCACCTCGAACGCTCCGTTCAACGGATCGTCGGCCGGGCCGTTCAGCGTTACTGCCGGCGGAGTTAAATCCTTCCAACGGGCAAACAAGTCCATATCCCCGCTGATTGCATACGTTTCGGTCATCTCGTCCCCGCCGTCCGGCTGCGTATGCCAGCCTTCAAACTCATACCCCTCTCGAACCGGTTCCGGCAAGGTCACACCGGCTTCCTGCAAGGTTGCGGCAAAGACGGTTATGGACGGAATCGAGCCGGTACCGCCGTTCAGGTCAAACCGAAGCTCGAAAGCCACCCCATTCACTTCCGGTCCTTCAACAACGACCGCGATGATGCCGGTGTTATGGATTTGACCGGCGCCGCCGATGCTGCCGCCACCGTTGATCGTTCCTGAATTTTCGACTGTGACGCCTTCGGGAACGATCAGACGGTGTCCCGCCGGCAGGGTAATCGTTCCTCCATTGATCAATGAAAATGATTCATCTTCAGCTTCTTGACCCGGGCCGATGACGGAAACGTCAGGATTGGCGCCTGAGGACGGGATGACCGTCCCACCGTGGATGGCGATCGTGCCGCCGGCCCCCTGATATCCGCCTCCGATTCCCGCACCATAGATGCCGCCGGTTGCATGGACCGTGCCGTCAGTGATCGTGATCGTACCGCCGCCGGCCCCCTGGTATCCGCCTCCGATCCCTGCGCTATACACTCCCCCATTAGCGGTCACTGTTCCGCCATTGATATGAATTGTACTGCCGACTCCTTGATATCCTCCCCCGATCCCTGCACCGTTGCCGCCCCCGTTAGCGATCACTGTTCCTCCATTCATATGAATCGTCACGCCGGTGCTGAATCCGCCGCCTCCAATTCCCGCACCGCCATGGCCGCCGGCCGCGCTCACCGCTCCGCCGTCGATCGTTATCGTGCCCCCGTCGCCTTGAGGACCTCCTCCAATTCCCGCGCCGTCCATGCCGCCAGTCGCGCTCACTTCCCCGCCGCTGATGCGGATTACCCCTCCAGCAGAAACCATCCCGCCTCCGATTCCGGCAGCCTTATTGGCACCGCGCGCATCAACGTTCCCGCCGTTGATCATTATTGTGCCGAAGTCGGGTCCGCCTCCGATCCCGGCATAACCCGAACCGGTCGTTATCGCGATCAATCTCCCTGCGCCGTAGGCGCTTGAATCTTCAATTGTTAAAGAAGTCCCGGCATTCACTCGGATTGCCGAGTTGGACCCAGACGTAATGGAGAGCGTGTGCCCAGCCAGATCCAGAGTCAGATTCGTCGCGGAAGGAACCGTCAGCGCTCCTGCAGGCTGCGTAATATCCGCTCCCAGAATGATGGTCGTGCCGCTTGTACTGTTCGCAAACGCGTCCAACAGCGAATCCCAGTCAACGACGGTCACCTCCTTCGCGTTCCAACGGGCAAACAAGTCCATATCCCCGCTGATTGCATACGTTGCGGTCATCTCGTCCCCGCCATCGGGCTGCGTGTACCAGCCTTCAAACTCATATCCCTCTCTGATCGGTTCCGGCAAGGTTGCACCCGCATCCTGCAAGGTTGCGGCATACACAGTTATGGAAGGGATCGAGCCGGTACCGCCATTGAGGTCAAAACGAAGCAGAAAGGCCGTTCCGCCCACTTCCGGTCCCACAACCTCGACCGTGATCGTACCGGTGTTCTCGATGCTTCCGGCACCGCCAATGCTCCCGCCACCGTTGATCGTTCCTGAATTCTCGACCGTGACGCCCTCGGGAATAATCAGTTGGTAGCCCTCCGGTATGGTAATCGTTCCTCCGTTAACCAAAGAAAACGAATCCTCGGCACCTTCGTGGCCCGGACCGATGACAGAAACGCTGGGAGTGGCGCGTGTGGACGGTATAACCGTCCCATCGTGGATCGCAATCGTGCCTCCGCCACCCTGAAATCCACCCCCGATCCCCGCTCCAAATACATTGCTGGTAGCGGTGACCGTGCCATTATATATCGTGATCGTACCGCCATCGCCGCCAAAGCCGCCTCCGATTCCCGCTCCGTAATTGCTGCTGAAGGCGGTGACGGTCCCGTTATGTATCGTGATCGTACCGCCATCGCCGCCATAGCCTCCTCCGATTCCCGCACCATAGATGCCGCCGGTTGCATGGACCGTGCCGTCAGTGATCGTGATCGTACCGCCGGCGGCGCCATAACCGCCTCCGATTCCTGCGCTGTTCATCAGCCCCCCTGCAGCGGTAACCGTTCCTCCATTAATGTTAATAGTTCCTCCCGAGCTGCTATAACCGCCTCCGATTCCTGCACCGCCGCTCCCTCCAGTCGCCTTTATTGTGCCTTCGTTGATATGGATCGAACCGCCTGAGCTTCCCATATTCCCACCGATGCCTGCGGCATTCGGGCCGCCGTACGCTTCAATCCTTCCACCGTTGATCGTTATCGTTCCCGCAGCTGAATCGATCACTCCTCCCTCTCCTCCGATCCCTGCGTGGCCGAAACCGTTCGTCTTCGCGATCAGTGTCCCGGCGCCCCCGGCACTCGAATCTTCGATCGTTAAGGCTCTTCCCGAATCCACCCTAATGGCCGAAATACCCGGTGATGTAATGGACAGCGTGTACCCGGCCAGATCCAGCGTCAGATCCGTCGCTGAAGGAACCGCCAGCGCTCCGGCGGGCTGCGTAATATTCGCTCCCAGAATGATGGTCGTGCCGCTTGCACTGCTCGTAAAAGCGCCCGACAGCGAATCCCAGTCATTGACCGTCACCTCCGCCGCGTGCGCCGTCCGAATACCGGCGGCGTACAACATCCCCCACAAGAGCGCCGCAATCAGCGCTGCTCGCATTCCTTTTTCGCATAGATTCGGATTAACTAACCGCCAATCGTTCATCCCTATCCCTTCCTCTCGCGTTCCACAGTGTCAAGAATGACGTCCTTTCGGCTCTCGTCCGGGGGTCGGATTGCAGTCGGCCCTATTGACTTGGCGGCATGCAAATAAACACGAAATAAAAAAGGGTGTTTATTCGCATGCCGCCAGTATGACCGTTCCCGTGCCGTAATTCCGTCACTGTTCCCAGCCACTTTCCTTGATTTAAGGATTAGTGTATAAGGGAACAATGAACACCTGCTGAACAAAAAGGGATAATCTGTAAAACTATCACTCCAATAATCGCCTGTATTCTTCAGCCACCCCTAGGCTCTCCGTCCCCAATTCATCGTAGTACCGCTTCAGATAACGCTGGATGTATTCATCCGCCAATCGACGCTGACCCAGCTCGACATACAGGCGGGCGACATGAAGAGCGAGCGAATCGTTTAGCGGATCATGCAGGTGAAGCCGCAGCACGATCTCCAGCGCCTGTCGCCATCCCCTCTCCGACTGCAGCAGCTCGACCAGCCGGGCAGCCATCGCGATAAATTGTCTGCGACTGCGCTCCCGCCGCTCTGCCAGCCACAGACTGTTCATGCCCTCCAGCAGCCCTCCGCCATAGAGATTGACTGCCTTGAACAGCGCTTCCTTGCCCGGCGAGGAGCTGTCGGCGATCTGCTCGAAATGCTCGATATCGCTATTCAGGTTTATCGATTCCAGCCTGTAGCTTTGTTTGTCGAAGCTGATCTTCAACTGCTCGCTTAGACCGGCTGCGGCCAGGCTCTTGCGCAGCTGATACATGCTGGTATGCAAATACGCCTTGGTATTATCCGTCCTGCCGTCCAGGAAAAGATCGTCAATAATCCGATCCTGAGACACCTCCCGGTTCAGGTACAAGTAAGCGAACAGTTCGCTGCTCTTGAACGTCCTCCACTTTACCTGACCACTCGGTCCTGCAACCCGCAGCGAACCGAAGAGGCGAATGTCTGTCCGCTCGGCGCCGGGCTCCGTCTTCGGCTGCTTGCGCTCCCAGATGCGTTCCAGCGTTTGCCGCAGCCTCTCGGGATCGACCGGTTTCAGCAGATAGTCGAAGGCGGCCAATCCGAAGGCTTCGACGGCGTGCTCGGCATGAGCCGTCACGAAGACGACCGCACACCCCGATGCCGTCTGCCGCAGCTCCCGGGCTGCCTCCAAGCCGCTCAGCCCAGGCATCTGAATATCTAACAGCACGATATCCGGGCGGCTCTCCTTCATCGCCTGGATTGCTGCTGCAGCCCGGGTATAGCTTTCCACTCGACCCGCCAGTCCCGCCGAAGCCAGCGCATCCTCCAATTCCTCGATAGCAGGCCTGTCATCATCAACAATAATCGCATTCAGCTTCATCTTCGCTTCACCTCCCGGGCAATCTCATGGATACCACGACGCCGCCGCCTTCGCGCGCCTCAATGCCAAGCGCGCTCCCGAACATCCGCTGCAAGCGCCGATTCACATTGGACAATCCGATACCGCCGGAAGACTCGCTGCGGGGAAGCTTATGCTCGCTCCTCCAGCGCTCGATCAGCTCTGCAGACATTCCTACGCCATTATCCGTCACCCGAATCTCGACCCCTTCCTCTGTTCTTCGCACCGAAATGACGACGGTCAGCGCTTCCGATTCCGCCCCATACCCATGTCGAACAGCATTCTCCACCAGCGGCTGGATGGTGAACGGCGGAATCATCGGGTCGGTTGTTTCCAGTTCATAATGGACCTGCAGGCGGTCGCCCAACCTCGCTTGCTCCAGGGAGAGGTATGCCCGAACAAGGGACATCTCTCTATCCAGAGGAATCAGCGACTCCCCATCGTTGAAATCGAAGCTACCGCGCAGAAAACGGCTTAAATCGCGCAGCAGCTCGCCCGTCCGGACTGCGTCGCGCTTGCTCATCCAGATAATCGTGTTGAACGCATTAAACAGAAAGTGAGGCCGAATCTGAGCCCGCAGCATGGCAACCTCGGAGTCCAGCAAGCTTGCGGCCGTGCGCTTGAGTTGGACCAAGGTGCGGACCCGCGCCATCAGCTCCTCCGGCTCATAAGGCTTCCGGATCAGATCATTAGCTCCGGAAGCCAGGCCGGCTTCATTCATCCGTACCCGAGAGTTGGCCGTGGTCATCAGGATCGGCAGATCAATGACGTTGTGCGTCACCCTGATCTGCCGACACAGCGCAAAGCCGGACATGTCCGGCAGCAGAACGTCGATGATAGCCAAGTCCGGCACCGTCTCCGCCGCCAGCAGGTTCAACGCTTCATTGCCGCTGTGAGCTTCCGCCACGCCGGCCCCCTCGGCCTGAATCAAACCGGCCAGCGCCCTGATCTGTACAGGCTCGCCTACTAGGAGAATCCGGCCCAGCCTCTCCAGATCCCGCTCCTCCATGGCTGTTGTCTCCAGACTCCCCTTTTCAGCGTCCATCTCAGCGACGCTGGACACATTCCGCGTGTCCGCCTGCAGCTCCGCTCTGGCGAGCGCGGGCGTTCGGGCCGAGGGCAGATGAATCACATAACGGCAACTCCCCTTGGTTGGCGAGGATTTCGCTGCCAGTCTTCCTTGATGCAGGCCGACCAGCATCCGGCTGACGGCCATGCCCATTCCCTCTCCATGCGCAGGAGGGATTTCCCGAGTCCCCGAAGCGCTTACGGAAATTTGCACTTCCGTTCCTTCAGCAGCAGCGTCGATTTCCACTAGCCCCTCCTTTAACCCCTGCATCGATTCCTCAATCAGATGATAGATAATTTGGGTGATCCGATTTTCATCTCCCAGTATGACGAATTGTCGAGGCGCAATCGTATGTTGCAACCGAATCCGCTCCCCATTACCCGACTGCCGGAACACCTCCAGCACCACATCAACCAATGCCGACAGCTCCAGGGGCTGACGATGGAGATTCACGCTGCCATCCTTCATGCGCTCGTATTCGAAGACGTCATTCATCAGGAACGACAGCCTCCGGGACGTATGCTCCAGAAGCGTCAGATCCTTGTGCTGCCGGTTCGTAAGCGTTCCGCCCACCCCTTGCAGCAAGGACCGCACGATTTGCGTCATCGCCTGAAGCGGGGTTTGCAGCTCCTGAGCGGTGTGCTGAAGAAACTCTTCCTTCTCCTTGTTCTGCCGTCTTAACTCCGCGGACAACGTCTCGATCGTGTCCAGCGCTTCCTTGCTGCGCGCCCCGAGGAACAATCCTTGGGCCAGGAGAAAAATAAAGATGCCGATCGGAGGCTGTATGTAGATGTCATAGGACAGCGTAATATTCGCTGCATAAGCGGCGGCGAATTGGACCGCCCCCAGCAGGGCGATCAAGAGGTAAACCGAGCCTGTGATACGCTTCGCAATCGCTCGGGACAGCGCATAAACGAGAAAGAAGCCGGCAGACAGCACGACGGTAATCGTCAAGGGAAAGAGGAAGGTTGCTCTCTCCATTCCGGCGAAAAGAGAATAGATGAAATATCCCAGGGTCCAGCCGCCGATCAGCCAAGCAACGAATCGCGTGTCTCTCATCGGGTGAATGGTGTGGGAGTATACGGTCAGAAGCCCTATCGCCAGCAAGGAAGAGAAAGGCTGCAGAAACAATAGAACCGTGTAGGATAGGCCGGGAACAAGCTCATAGATCAGCTTATCTCCCGCTGTAGTTACGTAGAAAGAGGTGACGAGGCAAAACAAGGAGATCAGGTAGAATGCGGAGTCTCTGCGATGCAGTATCCCTTGACCGGCATAATAGACTCCCATGATCAAAAGACTGACGATAACCGCCAATTCGTACCGCTCATGGCGAACGCCCGGTCGCTGATAGTCTCCGCAGTGCCCAGATAGACCGGTTCGGCGATTCCGCTGGTCCAATACGCAAAGTTGGCGACATGAATGACGAGCTCCACATCGGGACCATCGGTGTCGAAATAGGCAGTATACGGCCGACTCACCGAGATCGTCGTTTCGGCTGAAGTTCCCGGTTGACCGCTTCCGCCCAGCAGCTCGCCATCGACATACAGCTGGCTGGACGACAGGATTCGAGTCAACTGGAGCCCATAGGACCGTTGTTTCTCAGGCAGGATGAGACGAAGCCGATACGTCGCGTAGCCGAGACGCTCCTCGGGATGAAGTGTCCATGTCCTGCTCCAAGAGGAGGGAACCTCGATATATTCGGCATCAGACAGCCGAGAAGCATCCATGCGATCAGGGGGGAGCATCGCATTGCGGAAAAACTCCCACTCGCCATCCAGCTTATAGACAGAATGGCCGTCAAAGCTGCATCCGCTATAATCCATAACGCCGGGCGTCATGCGCACACATCCGGCCGGGTCGTCCGGTTGTATGTAAGGGGCGATCACATAGGCCAGCCACAGGCCGATCAGTAAACGAAAGACCGCTTTCTTCAACATGATGCCCCGACTCCTATGCCGACTCGTTGTCTCCTGTTTCGACATTTCTCGGCGATATCCTGCTTTTTGTCTCGCAACAGTTCATGTGAAGCCAATCGTACTGAAGGAGCATCGTCAAACACCGGCTTTGCAGCCGCTGAGGGAGCCGCAGCAGCAGAAAGAAGCCGCTCCGGAAATCCGGAACGGCCCCTTCTATCGCTTGCGCAAGCTGCCCCGTCGCAACGCCGCTAACCGGTCGGCCGGCGTTCCAGCCTCTCTCTCAGAAAGGCGGGCAGCGAGAAGCAGCGGCGCACCAGCTCCTCGTTCGCATACAACGCGGATTTATCGAAACGGATTCGCTCCGGAGCGGGAAGCTCTTTCTTGGAGCCGAGCGTAAAGCTCCACAAGCCTCCCGGATACGTCGGAACGACAGCCGTGTATAGGCTGCTGTAAGGAAAAATTCGTCCGATTCGGCGATACGCCTGCTCCATAATATCGCCGTGAAAAATCGGAGATTGACTCTGGCAGACCATCATCCCGTCTGCGCGCAAAGCCCGGTAGAGACTCTCGTAGAAAGCCGGCTCGAACAGCTGCTGCGCCGGTCCGACCGGGTCGGACGAATCGACGATAATGACGTCGTAGGCGGCCGATTGCCGCTTGGCGAAGTCGACGCCGTCCACGTAATGGTAGTTGACCCGCGGATCGGACAGGTTGCCGGACACCTCCGGCATATGGCGTTTGCTGGCCTTCACGACGACTTCGTCGATCTCGACCAGATCGATCCGTTCGACGCTGCCATACTTGGCCGCCTCTTTGGCGGCTCCGCAATCTCCTCCGCCGATAATGAGCACGTCTTTAGGGCGCGGATGAACCGATAGCGGAACGTGAGTGATCATCTCGTTGTAGATGTACCCGTCCTTCGAGGTCGTCTGCACGACGCCGTCGAGCACGAGCATCGGACCGAAATCGAACGAATCCAGCACCATCACATGCTGGAACGGACTCGATTCCTCGAACAACACTTCCTTAATTCGGTAGCTGATTTTCAGATTGTCCCTCTCGTCCTCGGTCAACCACAGTGTACCCTGTGAGTTATGAATATACTTGGGCAACCGTTTCAATTTTCAACCTCCCCATCATCGTTATCCTTTCTATTGTATCAAAAAAACGCAGAGGGGTAGATTGTACGGCGAAAAAGGAGGAAAAAAGGAACAGAGGATGCCCCAAATTTGACTTCCGGGACATCCCCGGCTCCGCCATGCTGCCTCGCGCGGCTTGCCGATAGCAAGGCAGCATGGCGGCTTGGGCCAGCGGACCTGCCTAGGCGTCGGCCCCGTTCGAGCCAGGCCGTTCATCTTCGGCTTCCGTGCCCGTCCCGCCTTCGGACGGCTCCGGCTCCGCATCCAGATCCGGCTCCGGCTCCGGCGGCTCTTGGATCCAGAAGATGCCCTCGGCCGCGCGGATCAGCAGCCAGTTCCGCCAGCGTTCGAGGCCGACCGCCGTCTGGCTCTCGAGCTTCGCCTCTTCGGGCCGATCCGCGATCGGCGACGAATACGCCTCCGTCTCGGGGCCAACCGCGACGCCCCGGCCTTCAAGCTTCTCGAACGGGCCGATCAGCGCATGACCGGAGGCGACCCAGACAACGCCATTAGACGACGAAATTTGCACCCAGTCGCCCTTCTGCCTGAGCGCCGGGTAACGGCCCGGGTAGAGCAGCGCCTCGCGCTTGGAGCGCATATCCGGATACCGGAAGCCCGGCTCCGCCCGGGTCAGGCGAACCTCCTCGCTCAGCTCGGAGACGGGCTGCCGCTCGAGCCATAGGGAATACCCTTCCCTGGCGAGCATCCACAAGGTGTCTTTCTGCTGATTCCAGATGCGGTCCCATTCGGACAGCGGCACGTTCGTCGGTCCTGCGCTGCGTCCAAGCTCCGGCGTCAGCCCCGGCCTCCCGAACTCCTGAATGAACCAGTCGGTAAATCCCCCGCCGGAGGGGTTGGCCAGCGGCTCGAACAGCCGATAGCCTGTCATGGCGGAGTACGCGACGGCGATCGCCCTGTCCCGCTTCACGTTGTCCGGGTCGGTCTTAAAGTTCCAATAGAGAATTTCGCCGGAGGAATGATAGGCGACGGCGATCTCCGGCTCGGAAGCCAGCGTCAGGTCGTAGATTGCCTGGGCTTCCTTGGCCTGAAGCGGCTGCTTTCCTTTATAGTTCATATAGGAAGGACCGCTTCCTGGGTTGTGGATATGGTCCCAGTCGGCGGGATACGAACGGTTCAGATCGATACCCTTGCCATTGGCCTTCCAGCGCTTGAAGTTCCGGCTTCCTCCGTTCATCTCAACAAGGGAAGCGCGAGCCTCGGTCGGAAAAGCGGCCAAGCCGGACTGCTGCAGCGTCACGCCGTCGGGATTCACCATCGGCACGAACCGGAAAGTGACGCGATCGAGCAAGTCTCCGGCCCGGTATCCGCCGTATACGGAGGAGCCCTGCCCGGATTGGCGGGCGATCGTCTCCAGCTGCATCATGGAATTGATCGTCGTGACCCACTCCCGCGCATGATGGGAGCCCAATACGAGAATGACGGCCGGACCGCGCCCGATGTCCGCCGTCCACAGCTCCCGCCCGTACTCGCTGACGCCGGCCGACCCGAGCTTGATCAGCCCGGGGTAGCGGGCGGCGAGCGCTTTAAGATCGCGGGTCATGACAGAGTACGAATAGATTTGCTTGGGATTGACGATCGGCGAAGACATAGCTTCCGCAGCAGCCGCGTCTCTCGGATCTAGCGCGCTGGCGAACGCGGTCAAACATAAGGAAAATAGCAGAATCAGGTTTAGCCGGATACTACAACGCTTAAAGCACGACATCTCTCTCGTATCTCCTGAATTCAAATTTGAATGGTCAGAACATACGCTTCGACATTTTCCGCGCAACTCCTTCTCTGCGAATAAAAATCGGGAGACAAACAACCGCCGAAGCCTCGGCTCCAGCGGTTCTCTCTTCTAGGCCAGCGCAATCGTCTGCAAGCAGTCCCGAATCTCTTGAACCGCCGACGTCTGCCGCCATTCCTTGCGGTACCCGAGGCAGGCGCAGATGAGCTCTGTCCCTTCGTACTCGTGTTTCTTCCGATAATGGACATGCCCCATAATTCCGTAACGGACGCCGTAACGCCGATACAGTCCGGCGTATTCCTCGCTTCCGAGAAACGCGTTGAAATACGACCACAGCGGGTGCGGCATCGGCACCTTGAAAGCCGGATGCCCCAGCATATGCGTGACCATCACGATCGGCTTGCCTTCGTGCGCCGCCAGCTCCCGCTCCAAACTGCTGTAGAAATAGCGGTGGATGTCGCGGTTGCTCATCCCCCAATTCACGTACAGGCTGTCCTGCCACGTCCGGTCCATCGCATGCATCTTTTCGAAGTCTTCGAACGTATGGCCGGGCTCGCCCATCGTATAGTCGTACCAGCCGGAGTTGCCGACGACAACCCAGCCGTTGCCAAGCTCGCACGGCCTCTCGCTCAGGCAGTCCTCGTACGCCTGGTATTGCCGGTATATTTGCCAGGTGTCGCGAATTCCGTTGTCCTTGCTCCAGTAATCGTGATTGCCCGGAACGAACCAGACGGGAATTCCGCACCGCTCCTTCAACCAGCGGAGCACGGCAAGGCTGCGATTCATCTCGTTGGAGATGTCGCCGGCGACGATCAGTCCGTCCAGCTCCCGTTCGCCGACCGCCTCGGCCAGCGCTTCCTCGATCGGCAAATCGCCCTCCAGCTCGTTCAGATCGACGTGCAAATCCGATATCACGCCTATGTTCACGGTGTGACGTTCCCCTCCTCGTAGTGATGACAGCTGACTTCGTGACCCGGGCCGACATGCTTCAGCTCCGGCGCCTCCGTGCGGCAGCGGTCCGTCGCCAGCGGGCATCTCGGATGGAACGCGCAGCCGCTCGGCGGATCGATCGGACTCGGCACCTCGCCCTGGAGCGCCGCTCCACGCTTCCTCCCGGACACGTCGGGAACCGAAGAGAACAGCGCCCGGGTGTACGGATGAAGCGGCTCTCCGCCCCCTTCCCCGACCGTAAAAATCTCCGCCAGCCTGCCCAGGTACATCACGCCGACGCGGTCGCTGATGTAGTCCACGACGTTCAGGTCGTGGGAGATGAACAGATAAGTTAAGCCGCGCTTTTCTTGAAGCTCCTTAAGCAGATTCAAAATCTGCGCCTGAACCGACACGTCCAGCGCCGACACCGCTTCGTCGATGACGATAAACTTGGGAGCCAGCACCAGCGCCGCGGCGATTCCGACGCGCTGGCGCTGTCCTCCGCTCAGCTCGTGCGGATACCGGCCGGCATAGCTCGTGTCCAGCCCGACCTGCTCGAGCGTCTCCGCGACGATTCTCCGTCTTGACGCCTTATCGCCGATTCGATGCACGACCAGCGGCTCTTCGAGCAGCCAGCCGACCGTCTTCTTCGGGTTCAGGGACGAATACGGATCCTGAAACACGATCTGAATGTCCTGGCGGAGCGCCTTCATCTCCTTGTCCGTCAGCCCCTGAATCGAGCGTCCCCGGTAGAGGAGATCTCCGGCCGTCTGCTGGACGAGCTGCACGAGCATCTGGCCCGTCGTCGACTTGCCGCAGCCGCTTTCCCCGACCAGGCCGAAGATTTCACCTTCGCGAATACGGAACGATACGCCGTCCACCGCCCGCAGCACGCTGCGCTTCTCCAGCAGTTTCCGCTTCGAAACGGGATAATGCTTGGCCAGCGCCCGGGCTTCGATCAGCGTCTCCATTCTACCGCCCTCCCGTCGCTTTCGTAGAGGTGACAGCGAACCCGGTGGCCGGACTCGACTTCCCGAAGCTCCGGAGTCTTCGAGCGGCAAAGCTCCGTCGCGCTCGGACAGCGGCCCGCGAACGGACAGCCCGTCCCCCGGTCGGCCAAGGGCGGCACCCGTCCGGGAATCGCGTACAGCGGTCGCCCCTTCTTGCCGAGACTCGGCAAGGACTGAAGCAATCCCGTCGTATACGGATGCTTGGGACGCTCCAGAATTTCCCCGACCGGAGCGTCCTCCACGACGTACCCGGCATACATGACGACGACCCGGTCGCAAACCTCGCGAATGACGCCCAGATCGTGAGAGATAAAGAGAATCGCCGTGCCCATCGCCCGATTCATCTCGTTCAGCAAATCGAGAATTTGCGCTTGGATCGTCACGTCCAGCGCCGTTGTCGGCTCGTCGGCGATCAGCAGCTTCGGCCGGCAGATCAGCGCCATTGCGATCATAATCCGCTGCATCATGCCGCCGGAGAGCTGGTGGGGGTAGTCGCCGTACAGGCGCTCGACGCGCGAGAGGCCGACCCGCGCCATCATCTCCGTCGCCAGCCGTCTCGCCTCCCTCGTCGGAACGGACAGATGGATGGAGGCCATCTCGGCGATCTGCTTGCCGACCGGCATGAGCGGATTCAGCGCCGACATCGGATTCTGGAAAATCATCGACGCCTGCCTGCCCCGGATCGAGCTCCAATCTTCCGGAGACGCGGGGTCCAGCGGCTTGCCGTCCAGCGTCATCGCGCCCCGGGTCATCTCCGCCGTCTCGGGCAGCAGCCCCATCACCGCCAATGAGGTCAGACTTTTGCCGCAGCCGGACTCCCCGACGATACCCACCGTTTCCTTCTCCTCCACCCGAAAGGAAATTTGCCGAAGCGCCGGATACGCCTGTTTCCCGATCCGGAACGTCACCTCCATGTCGCATACCTCAAGCAGCGCGCTCCCCATGACGCCTCCTCCTAACCTTTCTTGTCGTATACATCCCGGATTCCGTCTCCCAACAGGTTAAAGCCGAGCACCATTGCCGTAATGACCGCGCCCGTGATCAGAACGTACCAGGGCGCGTTCGCGATGAACGGCTGAGCCTCGCTCAGCATTCTCCCCCAGCTCGGGTCGGGAGGCTGCACGCCGAGTCCCAAATAGCTGAGGCCGGCTTCGGCGAGAATTGACCCCGAGAAGCGAAGAGAAGCCGTCACGACAAGCGGCGAAGAAATATTCGGCAGAATATGGAGAAAGACGATGCGAAGCGGTCCCGCTCCCCGCGCCTTGGCGGCCTGGACGAATGCGAATTCCTTGTATTGGATAAACCCGCTGCGCGCGATTCTGGCGAATGCGGGAATGCTCATCAGACCGAGCGCGACGATCGTATTGCCGAGCCCGGGTCCGAATACGGAGACGAGCATGATCGCCAGAAGAATGCCGGGAAACGCCAGCTTCGCATCGATGACGCGCATCAGAATCTCGTCGGTCCAGCCTCCCGCATAACCGGCCAGAGCGCCGATCAGCAGCCCGAAGAAAAGGCCGATCGCCACGGATGAGAATCCGATCAGGAAAGCCGTCTGCGTCCCTTCCATAATCCGGCTGAAGATGTCCCTTCCGAAATTGTCCGTCCCCCACCAATAATCCGCCTGCGGCGGAGCGAGGCGCATCGCCGTATTCATCTCGTTGGGCCCGTACGGGGTATAGATCAGACTTGTCACCATCAGCCCCAGCAGCAGCAGAATCAGACTGCCTCCGATGACCGACGGCTTGTTGCGGATCAGCCGTTTCCAATTCATCTCGTTCACCTTTTCAATCGAATGCGCGGGTCGATGACCCGGTACAGGATGTCGACAATAAAATGAATGCAGACGACAATGACCGCAATGTACAGCACCATCGTCTGCAGCAGCGGCAGATCGCGCGTGCCGATCGAAGTGATCAGCAGATTGCCGAGACCCGGCAAGGCAAACACGTTCTCCACGACAATGCTGCCCCCCAGCGTATCCGCGATGAGCAGACCGACGATCGTCAGCACCGGAACAAGCGAATTGCGCAGGACGTGGCGGTACAGGACGAGGCGGTCGCGCAGCCCTTTACTCTTCGCCGTTCGCACGTAATCCATGCGAAATTGGTCGAGCAGCGTATTGCGCAAATACCGGATCACGACGGCGATGCCGGGCACGGCGAGAGCGAGCGAGGGCAGGAACAGAGACCGCAGCGCCTGCGCCGGATTTTCGCTCCAGGGCACGTATCCGTAGGTCGGAAACCATTTGAACGCGACCGAGAAGACCAGGATCAGAATAAAGGCGAGCCAGAACGACGGAACCGCCAGACCGAGCTGGGTGAACGCCGACATCAGCAGCGCCGGAAGCCCGCCGTCCTTCCGCGCGATATAGATGCCGAGAGGTATGCCGATCAGCAGCGTGAGCCCGAGAGACATCAGCGCGAGCGACACCGTCACGGGCAGCCGCTCGGCGACGATATCCGCCACCGGCCGATGGTATCGGAGAGACTGGCCCAGATCCCCGGCAGCCGCATCCTTGACCCAGATCAGATAGCGTTCCGCTGCCGGGCGGTCGAGCTCCATACGCTTCCTCAGCTCGGCGAGCTGGTGCGGATCGGCGTCGACGCCGAGCACGATCTGGGCCGGATCGCCCGGAAGCACTTGAAAGACCAGAAAAGTGATGACCGATACGAGCAGGACGGTCGAGCCTAACGCCGCCAGCTTCCGGATGTAGAATCTCACTGCATTCTCCTTCGTTACTTCGTGTAATACATAGCGGCGAAATCGTATTTCTGAATCGGATACAGCTTAAAGCCTTCCAGACCGTCCTTCATCGCGACCGAACGGCTCGGGTCCATAATGTACACCGCGGCGGCCTGTTCGGTCAGAATCGTCTGAGCCTGCTTGTACAGCTCGGCCCGCTTGTCCGGGTCGATCTCCAGACGCGCCCTGCCGACAAGCTCGTCGAAATCGGCGCTGCTGAACTTGAAGAAATTTCGGGCATAATGCGTCTCGTACCGTCCCAGCACCTCGTGCGGGTCGAGCTTGCCCGTCAGGCCGACGATGGTCGCCTCGTACTTGGCGTTGTTGTAGACGTCCTCCAGCCAGCTGCTCCACTCGATCTGCTTGATCGTCGCCCGGATGCCGACGGCCTTCAATTGCTCGGCGATGACCTGCGCCGTGTCGACGTGGAACTTATAGTTGGACGGAACGGTAATCGTCAGATCGAAGCCCTGCTCGTAGCCCGCTTCCTTCAGCAGCTGCTTCGCCTGCTCGGCGTTCGTCTCGTAGCGCTGCTCCAGGCCTTCCTGATAGTACATTTTCATCGCCGGGCTCATGTTGGAGCCGAGCTTGGCGCCGTTGCCCTCCGCCACCGTCTGAATGATGACGTCCTTGTCGACCGCATAATTGATCGCCTGGCGCACTTTCACGTCGTTCAGCGGCTCCGCTGAATGGTTAAGAGCCATCAGCTGAACCATGTTTTGCGGCCCCGATACGATGCTGAAGCCTTCTCCCAGCTGCAGAGCGCCTTGCGCGGAGATGCCCGGCACCATGTCGATGTCGCCGGATTTCAGCGCCAGCACGGAGGCGTTCGCGTCCGGCATGAACTTGAATTCGACGCGATCGAGCGTCGGCGCCATGTCTCGGTTATAGAAGTCCTCGTTCTTCTCGAGCACGAGCTGCTGTCCCGGCGTGTACGAGGCGAACTTGAACGGGCCGGCTCCGATCGGCTTCGCGCTTTGCTCCTCGTAGTCCTTGGGGACGATGGCGACAATGTTGGCCGCCAGGAAAGCCGCGTCCTTCTCCTTCAGCTTCACGACGACCGTAGCGTCGTCCGGGGTGTCGATCCTTTCGATAGCCGCGAACTTCGAGGACAGGGGCTCCTTGCCGTTCAGACCGGACAGCTTGGCGTACGAGTAGTACACGTCCTCCGAGGTCAGCTCGGAACCGTCGTGGAATCGGATGCCTTGCCGCAGTACGAACGTATACGTCAGCCCGTCCTCGGAGACGCTGTACGATTCCGCGATCGCCGGAACCAGGTCGCTGTTCTCCCCGCCTTCGAACAGACCGTCGAACACGTTGTCCATCATCGAGCCGGTATCCGTCGCCGCGGACAGGTACGGATCGAGGTTGTCCGGCTCGGTCGCCATCGCGACCCGCACGGTGCCGCCTTCGACTTTCCCCCCGCCGGCCGATGCGGACGGGGCCGGCGCCGAAGCGTTCCCGTTCGTCGGCGACGCGGATCCGCCGGCCCCTTCCGGGTTCGAATTGCCGCCGCAGGCGGACAGGACGAGCGACACCGACATCAACACAGAGCAGCCTAGCACGAGCGATCTTTTCAGCTTCAACAAGAGAAAAACCCCTTTCATCCTCAGATGTTGATTTTCATATCGCAATAAGCGAGCCGAATCGGCCCCTTATAATGCCGCGAAGCTTCCGCAACCAATTGATCCAATTCTCCATAGTGGGGCAGATGCGTCAAGACCGTCTGCCCCGCGCCGGCCAGCGCGGCGATCCTGCCGGCTTCTCCGGCTGTCAGATGCCCCTTCATCCTGCCCGCTTGAGCCTCGTAAAAGCTGCTCTCGATAATCAGCACGTCCGCCGAACGGGACAGCTCGATCAGCGCCTGGCAGTAGCCGCTGTCTCCCGAATAGACGAGCGCTTTGCCGTCCGGGGACGTCAGCCTGACGGCCAGGCACGGAATTTCGTGCACCGTCTCGGAGAAGGCCAGACTGACGTCCCCGATTCTCGTTTCGCCGCCCGCCCGGACGGGGCGCACGCGAATGCAATCCGGGTATTCGAAGGCGAGGCTGCCGATCTCCGCTTCGTTCACGTAGACGTCGAGCGGAACGGACCGCTTGCCGATCTGCATAAGAACCAGAATCGCGAATTCCAGGCTGTAGACGTCGGCGATATGATCCGCATGGGTGTGCGTCAGGACGACCGCGTCCAGCTCTTCCAACGGACAATGGCTTTGCAGCCGGGACAGAACGCCGCTGCCGCAGTCGAGCAGGATGCGGCTTCCCCCGCATTCGACCAGATAGCCGGAGGTCGCTTCGTTTTTCTCGGGGTACGCTCCCCAACAGCCGATTACCGTAATGTTCATGGAGTATCCTTTCCTGCCGCAATTAAGGTCTGGACCTGTTCGTCCATTCGAAGTTGTCTTGGAACTGCTTGAACATGACTTCCATTTTCTCGATATTCTGCTTGACCCGAGCCTTCTCCAGATGAGAGATTTCGTTGATCAGCGCGTTTACGACGGATAACGCCGCCGTGTAGGAATCGAGAAATCCGGTCGACTTGCACGCCGCCAGCAGCGTCAGATCGGACAGCTTCGCGAACGGCGACAGCGCGGAGTCGGTCAACGCGATGACCTTCGTTCCCTGTTCCTTGGCCAGCGCCGCCACCTTGAGCGTCCGCGAGCAATACCGGGGAAAGCCGCACACGAATACGAGATCGCCGGATTTAACGTAGGATGCGTATTCCGCAACACCTCCCTGGGGGATCAACTCGCAATTGCCCAGCATGTACTTGAGAACGAAGCTGAAGAACGAGGTGACCGACAGCCCCATCCGCCATCCGGCGATCCAGATCCGGTCAGCGTCCAGCAGCATCCGGGCGGCCTGGCGGACGCGAGCCTTGTCCGTCCCGGCCATCGTCTCCCGAAGATTGTCGATCTCCTGCATAAAATGCTTCTCGATCCAGGACTCCTCCTGGCGGCTCGTCGTGAAGACGAAATTTTGCACCGCGCGCTGATCTCTCAGCACGTGTCCGCGCAAATCCTGAAGCATGCTCGCGAAGCCCGGGTACCCTAACGTCTGGGCCAGCCGATGAACGGTCGCCTCGCTGACCCCGGACTTGTCGGCGATTCGCTGGGCGGACGACATCACCGCATCTTGCATATGGGTTTGAATGTAATGCGCGACCTTCTTCTGCGCGACGCTCAGCTCGTCGAAGCGCGCCTGAATGTTATCCGCCATGGTCACAGCCGCCGAACTCCTTATCCCGTATGATCCAGCGGCATTCGGGGATGTCCGAGATAGGCCGCCACGTCCTGGATGCCGGAGATGACCGGGCGGTACGACAGCTCCTCGATGCCGCGGTTGCCGTAAGCGTTGACGAGCAGACAGTGCATGCCGACCTTCTGGCTGCCGACTACGTCGTCGTAATAGTTGTCTCCGATATACAGCGCTTCGCTCGCCGACACCCCGCCCCGGGCGAGCGCCATGCGGAAAATGTCCGGGCTCGGCTTCTCGATCCCGACCTCCGAGGAGATCAGAATGTCGTCCAGTTCCTCGTCCAGGCCGTTGAGCGCAAGCACTTCCCTGGCCGACCCGTCCCAGTTCGAGATCAGACCGAGCCGGTAGCCGAGGCCCCGCAAGTAACTCAGCGTCCGCTTCGCCCCGTCGTAGGCCTGCCATTTGACCGGATATTCCCGTGCGATATCCCGATGCGCCTGCAGCACCTCGTCGATCGGCAGCAGCAGCCGCAGCTGATAGTTGAGCGCTCCCGTATACCAAGGCAGAAACGCCCGGCCGTCCTTGCCGAGCACGCCCGGATACTCCCGCATGAACAGCTTGTCCGTCAGATGATAGGCGATCGCGATCTCCTCCCGGTTGCGGTAGACGCCGAAGCGCTCCAGCACCCTCTGATACGCCTCCTCCCGGTTCGTTCTCACCAGCGTGTAACCGAGGTCAAACCATAAATAGCGAATCATTCGTTAAGCAGCTCCCGATGTAGGATTTCCTTCAGATTTACTGAAATGTTGTCTTTCCTTCACGACTCCATCATAGAGAGCGAGTATTTGTACAGCGTTAATTGCAGATCGTATTTTCGTAAAAGTTGCAGTCGGCCCGCTTGAACGAAGAGCGCCGCTATGCTTCAATGACTGTAAAAGGAGGGACGAGCGATGTGCGGAAGATTCACGATCGTCGTGACGATGGAAGAGCTGGTGCGGCGTTATCTGATCGAGCAGCCGATGGCCCGATACGCGGCGCCGCGCTACAACGTGGCTCCGACGCAAGAGGTGTGGGCGGTTATTCACGACGGGAGGAAGAACAGGCTCGGCGAGCTTCGATGGGGGCTTGTGCCCTCGTGGGCGAAGGACGACAGAATCGGGAGCCGCATGATTAACGCGCGGGCGGAAACGCTGCTGGAGCGGGCTTCGTTCAAAACGCTGGTAGGGAGAAAGCGGGCGATTATCCCGGCGGACGGCTTCTACGAATGGCGAAAGGAGGGCGGGCGCAAACAGCCGATGAGGATTACGATGAAGGACGGCTCTCTATTCTCGATGGCGGGACTGTACGATACGTGGCAGGCTTCGGACGGCCGCAGAATCGGCACTTGCACGATCATTACGACCGCCCCGAACGGTCTGATGGCCGACATTCACGATCGAATGCCGGCCATCCTGAAACCGGAGGACGAAGCGTTATGGCTGGACCGGGGCAACAGCGACATCCAGGCGCTCATGGCTATGCTGCGTCCGTATCCGGCGGAGAGGATGCGGGCCTACCCGGTGTCCTCCGCCGTCGGCAACGTGAAGAACGATACGGAGGCGTGCATCGCGGAGCAGCCGGCCCCGCTCTGAGCGGAGCCGCTCGCCGTCGGCGCGCCGGCAGGTCCGGCCGAGCCCTCCGCGCGCTGCCTTACAGCTTACAGCCCTCGGGTTGTCCCTCCGTCCACGAGCAGCGCTTGGCCGGTGACGTACGTGTTGGCGAACGATCCGTAAAATACGGCGTGACGGGCGAATTCCTCCGGCGTCCCCGTCCGGCCGAGCGGAATGCGCGAGACGGCCTCCGCCTGGACGTCCTCAAGCGTTCGCCCCAGATCCGCCGCTCTCTTGGCGTCGAGCTCGGCGATCCGGTCGGTTCCGATTCGGCCGGGCGCAACGGTATTGACGAGAATGCCGTAGGGAGCCAGCTCGGTCGCCAAGCTCTTCGTGAGGGAATACACCCCCGCACGAAACACGTTGGACAGAATCAAGCCCTCGATCGGCTGCTTGACGGAGACGGACGACACGTTGACGATTCGGCCGCCTCCAGCCGCCTTCATGAAGGGCAGCGCTTCGCGAATCATCCGGACCGTGCTCAGCAGCGTCAGCTCGAAGCCCCGCGTCCAATCGGCGTCCTCCATATCGGAGAAGAAGCCGCCGCGCGGACCTCCGGCGTTCGTGACGAGCGCGTCCAGCCCGTCCGCAGCAGCGGCCGCCGTGCGGATCGCATGGCGAATATCCTCGTCCCTGGATGCGTCCATCCCGATCGTCGACACCTCGACCCCGGTTTGCTCCAGAATGTCTCTGCGCGCCTCGGCGAGCCGGTCCAGGCTTCGGCTCGCGATCGTTACCCTGGCCCCTTCCTTCGCGTATTGCAGCGCGACGGCTTTGCCCAAGCCCTTGCTCGCCGCCGCCACGAATACCGATTTCCCTTTCAGCATTAAATCCATAATTCGCAGCACCCTTTCGTCATCTGTCGATGGCTGCCTTGACGGCGTTCATGCTAACGGCCAACAGCTTAAGCTTAGAGTGCCATATGGACGGTCCCGGCGCAACAGCCTTAAGACTCCTTTCGCCGGCGGCGAGCTGGCGGTTGCCCCGACGCGAAGCGGAGCGAGAATTCGGGAGGAGGAAAAGCTTGACACCTTTGCCGGAGTCCGGTATATTGAACGAACAATACGAAATTTTCCACTTACGACGGAAGCACCCGTAAGCAAGGCTGAGCCAGCCTTCTTGCAGGTGCTTTTTTGCCGTCCATTCCCACAAACCAAGGAGGAATCCGTCATGCCGCCTTTATCCGTCCCGTTTCGCCGTCTCGTCCCGCTCCTCGCTCTCCTGCTGTCCTTTATCGTCGTTGCGCCCGCCGGCGCAGCATCCGTCGAATTGACCGCTTCCCTTAAAGCCTCGCTCGACAAGACCGCCGCTTCGGCGGACGCCAAGACGGCTGCCCGGCTGCGCACGCTGTACGCCGAGCTCGACGTTCAGCTTCAGGCCGACAAGAAGATGGCGGCCGACATCAAGACGCTGAAGCATCGCAACGAGGAGGCGGTTCTTCTCGTCCGCAAGCAGATCCGCGAGATCGACGCCGCCAGAATCGCCCGCCTGGCCGCCGAAGCCCAGCAGGCCAAAGCCCGCTACAAGCCGCTCCTCGACTCCTACGCCTCCCTGAACAAGCGGCTGTCGCTGGCCCGGTCGGTTAAGAGCAAGACGCTCGTCAGCGCCCTCAGCTTCCAGGCCGAAGCGATGAAGCTGCCCGTCCGACTGGCCCGCGAGGATATGAAGGCGAAGAACGACGCCCACAAGGCGGCCAAAGCCGCCGCCTCCGCCAAAATCAAGGCCGCGCGGGATTCCTTGTCGGCGATCGACCCGCTCAAGATTCAGATTAAGGACCGGCGCAGCAGCATGAGCCGGACGCGGGCCGGGCTGTCTCCGGTATGGTCGAACTTCAAGTACGCCCTGAAGAAGAACGACCCGGGCAGCGCGGTCCAATCGCTGAACTCACTCGTCGCCGCCGTCAAGCAGATCGTCGCGGATCAGCAGAGAATCTACGTTCTGGAGGGGAAGATCGCGAGCGTCATCGCCGTCACGAAAGCCCGTCATCTGTAGCTGACGCTCATAACAAGGTATAATAGAGTCCACGACTATCGCATAAGGGACTCCCCTTCGCGATAACGAAGAAGGAGGCCCCCCCTTATGGCCAGGAATATTCGACTGACGACCGACCAGGATTTCCAGGAAGCCTTCGAGAGCCGCGTGCGCATCCGCGTGTTCAAGGACGACCATATTATCGATTCCGGCGGCGTTATCGTACGCTTCGACTCTCGCACCGTCGTCGTCCAGACCGGAGTCGGCGATCTTGCCTACCATGACCGCGGCGAATGCGAGATCTTCGAGCTGAGAGCGAGATAGGCGGAGCGCTCCGGGACAGCCATCGCCCTGTCGGCCAAGCCCAAAATCTCTGAAAAAGACCATTTTTCCCGAGCTGACGCATATATAGAGGAGTCAGATCTTTTTCGGGAGGGCGATTGACATGAAGAAGGCCTTGTGGCTGCGAGTTCTGATGCTCCTGTCCGTCCTGTTCCTCGTTCCGGCCGTCGCCGCTGCGCAGACCGAATCGGTGAAGCTGGACCAGAAGTACGCCAAGCACGAACAGTTCATTCTGATCGACAAATCCTCGAACAGGCTCCATTTTTTCGAGAAGGGCAAGCTGATCAAGTCGTTCTCGGTCGCAACGGGAAAGAAGCCTTCCTACACGCCGGAAGGCTTGTTTACCATTCGTGAGAAAATCAAAAACCGTCCTTATTACAAAGAAAACATTAAAGGAGGCGACCCCAAAAATCCTCTAGGAGACCGCTGGCTCGGCCTGAAGGTGACCGTCAACGGCAAAACCTCTTACGCCTACGGCATTCACGGCAACAACGACGAGAAATCGATCGGCAAGTACGCGTCCGCCGGCTGCATACGCATGCACAACAAGGAGGTGCGCTGGCTGTACGACCGCGTCGACACCTCCGTCCCGGTATTGATCGTCAAGAAGCTTTAACTACGACAGCTGCAGATGGCCGCGAACCATTTCGCTGTACAATCCCGATTCGGCCAGCAGCTGCTCGTGGGAGCCTCGCTCGATCAGCCTGCCGTCCTTCAGCACGAGAATCTGATCCGCGCGGCGAATCGTATTCAGCCGATGGGCGATAACGAAGCTCGTCCTGCCCTCCATCAGCCGCTGCAGGCCCTCCTGTATTTTAATTTCCGTGACCGTATCGATGCTGCTCGTCGCCTCGTCCAGCACCAGGATGGCCGGATCGGCCAGAATCGCCCTGGCGATCGCGAGCAGCTGCTTCTGGCCTTGGCTGATGCCTCCGCCGTCCCCGTGCAGCACTTTGTCGTACCCGCCGGGCAGGCGGTCGATGAAGGAGTGGGCGTTCGCCAGCCTGGCGGCCCGCTCCACCTCCTCGTCGGTCGCCTCCGGCTTGCCGTAGCGGATGTTGTCGCGAATCGTTCCCTCGAACAGGAACGAATCCTGAAGCACGAACGCCATATGGGAGCGCAAGCTTTCCCGCCGGATCGTCCGAATGTCGCGGCCGTCGACCGCGATCGTCCCCGAGTCGGCCTCATAGAAGCGCGAGAGGAGCTGGATGAGCGACGTCTTGCCCGCGCCCGTCGGCCCGATAATCGCAATCGTCTCCCCCGGCTTCGCCTCGAAGCTGATTCCCTTCAGCGTCTGCTCTCCCGGTGTATAGGAGAAGGAGACATCGGAGAACGAGACGGCGCCCCGGACCGCATCGATCGGAGAAGCGCCGGCTTCATCCGTCATCTCGTCCTCCTCGTCCAAAATTTCGAATACGCGCTCCGCCCCCGCGATCGCCGATAGCAGCGTATTCCACTGGTTCGCCAGATCGTTCAGCGGGCGCGTGAACTGACGGGCGTACTCCACGAAGACGACGATGACCCCGACCGTGATCGACCCGCGAATGACCAGCAGCCCGCCGACGCCGACGATGATCGCATAGCTCAAGTTGTTCAACCCGTTCATCAGCTTCGGAATGAAGCCCGAGATCGCCTGCGCCCAGTAGCCGGATTGCTTGATCCGGGCGTTCCGCTCGCCGAACTCGCGAATGACGGCCTCCTCTCTGGAGAAGGCTTTTACGATGCGCTGGCCCGACAGCGTCTCTTCGATGTAGCCGTTCAAATCGCCAAGGTTGCGCTGCCGCTCCTTAAACAGGACGCTCGTCCTTCTCGTAATCCACTTCATGCCCGCCGACATCAGAGGAACGACGAGAAAGGTCAGCACGGTCAGAAGCGGGCTGAGCGCCAGCATGACGACGACGGTGCCGACGAGAATCAGCACGCTGGAGAAAATCTGGATCGCCGAGCTGTTCAGCGTGGAGCTGACGTTGTCCATATCGTTGGTCATGCGGCTCATCAGCTCTCCGCGCTGCCTCTTGGCGAAGAACGGAATCGGCAGCCGGTGCAGATGCCGGAACAGATCGAGCCTCATCCGGTATACCGTTTCCTGAGCGACCGAGATCATCCATACGTTCTGCAGCCAGGCGGCGACGGAGCCGAGCGCGTATACGGCGGCCAGCGCCGCGAGAAAGAGCAGCCAGGGCCTCCCGCCTTCCCCCTCCAGGTAGCGGTCGATCGCCACTCCGATCATATAGGGACCGAGCAGGGAAAGGCCGGAGCTGATCAGCACCATGAACAGCACCAGACTCAGCATCGCTTTGCGGCGAGCCAGGTAGCCCCAGATTCGCTTTAACGTCGCCTGCCAGTTTTTCGCCTTTCGCGCCGGATGCCGGACGTCTTCCTTCGCGAGCCCCCGCTCGACCAGCGCGCGCGATCTCGGATAACGAAGAGGCTCACTTAGCGCTTTTCGCATGGGACTCCTCCTCTCCGTACTGCGATTCGTAGATGCGGCGGTACAGCGGGTGCTCGGCCAGCAATCGGCTGTGGCCGCCCTGCGCGATCAGACGGCCGTCGTCCAGCAGCAGAATCAGATTCGCCTCCGATGCGGAGCTGATCTTCTGCGTCACCAGGAACGTCGTGCAGGCCATCCCTCCCAACGCCCGCAGCAACGCGGCTTCCGTGCGCACATCCAGCGCGCTCGTGCTGTCGTCCAGCAGCAGAATCGCCGGCTTGCGCACGAGCGCGCGGGCGATCGAGATACGCTGCTTCTGCCCGCCGGACAGATTGACGCCTCTCTGTCCCAGCATCGTATCGTAACCCCGGGGAAGGCTCGCGATCGTCTCGTGAATCTGGGCCGCCCGGGCCGCTTCCACAATCTCCTCCTCGCTGGCGTCCGGAGCGCCCCAGGCGATGTTGTCGCGAATCGTGCCCGTAAACAGCACGACCTCCTGCGGCACGTAGCCGACGGAGTCGCGCAGCCGGCGCGCGTCCCATTCGCGTATGTCTCTCCCGCCGATGCGAATGACGCCCCGTTCCTCCTCGTACAGGCGCACGATCAGCTGCACCAGAGAAGATTTCCCCGCTCCCGTCGCGCCGAGGATCGCTACCGTGTCGCCCGCCCTTGCCCGGAAGGAGACGTCCTCCAGCGCATAGGCTTCCGTGTCGGGATACCGGAAGGACACGCGATCGAACTCTACGCTTCCGTCGACGATGCCGGCCGGCTCCTCCGATCCGGCGGGACGGCTTCCGGTCTCGCCGGCTCCGGGATTCTCCGTGAGCAGCGTCTCCTCGATCCGGCCGGCCGAAGCTTTCCCTCTGGAGAATGCCGCGACCAGCATCGACAAGGCCGATAAGGCGCCGGCCGTTCGCAGCGAATAATTGACGATGGCCACCACCTCGCCGGTCGTGGCGCTCCCGGTCTGAACGTCCAAGTGGCCGAACCACAGCACGGCAATAATGCCCGCATTCATAATCAGTACGATAAAGGGCTGCGTAATCTCCGTCAGCCGCTGGGCAGACGTCGAGCTCTGCATCAGCTCGCCGCTGTGCCGGGCGAAGCGCTCGGCCTCCCTCTCCCCCCGCACGAAGACGCGAATGAGGCGCATCCCCGACAAATTCTCCTGCATGACGCCGTTGACCGCATCGAGGCGAAGCTGCACTCTGCCGAACAGCGCGGCCGCCTTCTTCACCATCCATAAAATGAAAAGCACCAGAACCGGCACGGTCAGCAGCAGCAGAAACCCGAGACCCGGATGCACGATCAGCGCCATGATCATGCTGCCGATGACGACGAGCGGAACGCGCAGCATAAACCTGAGACCCATAAATACGGTGTCCTGCACCTGCGTAACGTCGTTCGTCAGCCGGGTGATCAGCGACGAAGGGACGAAGCGGTTAAACACCGAGTATGTGAACGCTTGCACATTCCCGTAAAGCTTCTCGCGTACGTCGTACCCGAGACTTTGGCTCACGTGGGCTGCATAGAACGAGCTCAACAGGCCGGCTCCAAAAGCCAGCAAGGACCCTCCGACGAGCACCGCCCCCCACCAGACGACAACCTGCGCGTTGCGCGGACCGATGCCGTCGTCGATGATTTTGGAGATCAGCATCGGCTGAACCAGCTCGACGGCCAGCTCCACCAGCATTAGCAGAATCGCCGTAACTGCGGCCACTCGGTATTTGCCCAGCACCTGAAAAATCGATCTCATGATTCCCTGTCCTCCGATTATGCCTGAACGGGCTGCGCCGTCCGTTTCCACACCCCTATGTCAGCCTATACATATGATCGTCTTTCTATTTTAACCTTTCTCGCCGCCGGATGACAGTGGAATCCTGCACTTGCAAATGGTATGATACGAATGGATATCGTGGACAAGGGGGACATCAGCTTGACATCGAGACGTCGACGTTTGTCCGTATCTCTAATTGCGGTATTCGCGCTTCTGTTGATCGCAGCGGGATGCGGAGGCAAAGAAAAGGAGGATTCTACATTGGGCGGACCAGACACTACAGGCGATAATCCGATCGTTACGATCGAGATGGATAGCGGCAAAACGATCAAAGCCGAGCTCTATCCGAAAGTCGCGCCGAACACGGTTAACAACTTTATTTCTCTCGTGAACAAAGGCTTTTATGACGGGACGATCTTTCATCGCGTCATTCCCGGCTTCATGATCCAGGGCGGCGACCCGGACGGAACGGGAATGGGCGGTCCGGGCTATTCGATCGAAGGAGAGTTTACGCAAAACGGCTTCCAGAACGACTTGAAGCACACGACCGGCGTTCTCTCCATGGCCCGGGCTCAGAATCCGAACAGCGCCGGCTCCCAATTTTTCATTATGGTCGCCGACTCTCCCCATCTGGACGGCGCTTACGCCGCCTTCGGCCAAGTTATCGAGGGCATCGAAGTCGCCCAGGAGATCGTCAACACGTCCAGAGGCGCCAACGACCGGCCGAAGACGCCTCAGGTCATGAAGAAGGTCACCGTGGACACCCGCGGAGCCGCCATTCCGGAGCCGGAGATCATCAACTAATTGCAATTCAACAGGGCCATGCCCGCCTAATGGATCGACTCCTGGCGGCATGGCCCTGCTTCTTCCTCCCAAGTCGTCGGGGAAGGAACGCTAGCTTATCGGAAAGCGGAAAAGGGAGTTTCGAATTCCGGCATTCCCGCCGCGTACGGCGTATATTCGTACTCGCTGAAATAGACGACGACGCCGTTGTGCTTCAGGAAAAAGTCGCGGTCCGGCTCGATCGTCTTGAACGGATTCAGCAGGACGATGCCGCGCGCCTTGATCTGGCGCTGAATGGTATCGTTGATAATCGACACGTAATTCCCGTTGCCCTCCGTCACGTCCTTCAGCGTCAGCAGCTTGCCCGTCTTCAGATCGAACGTGTAGGGCACGCGGGCAGTCAAGCCGTGGGCCCCGCCCGTATAGCTGTGATAGTCCACGAACAGGCTCAGCCTGTCCTGCTCGTTGTAGGTGACCGTATACGTGCCTTCGAACGACACGTCGTAAGAGGCGTCGTCTTCCTCCAACGCGTTGGCCAGCGTCGTCCGGGCGAGGTCGGCGTTCAGCTCCGCGTCCTTCTTCAATACCTCGTTAATCGCATTCTGGACGTCCTCCCTCGCAAAGCCCGAGAGGACCGGATAGTGAACGCGGATCGACTTGCGCCCTTCGATCTCCTGAATCGTCCCCGTCGTCACCCGCAGAGCGTTCTCCTGAATCGCCTCGATCCCGATCTCCTTCGTCTCCGGATCGTAAGAGACGCCGTACCCCATGCGCTCCAGCAAAAACCGGAACGGAACATAGGTCGTGTCGTTGTGCAAAATGGCCGGCAGGCCATAGATTCTCTGGTCGTTCAGTACCGCGCTCCCGTCGATCGTATTCAAGGCCAGCTCCCGATCGCGGCCGGTCACGGTCACCGTCTTGCTCTTCTGATCCCAGCGCGTATTCAAGCCGATCAGATCGTTCAAGCTGCGGACGGCCACATAGGTCGTATGATCCGAATTGATCGCCGACAGCGAGACCCGGTTGCCGTTCACTTCGACCGGTTGCTCGATGACCGCGTACTGGCTTGCCGCCGCTTCGGCCAAGCCCTCCGGCTGCAGCGACGGCACGGCGGCGGCGGCAACGGCCAAGATCAGCGCCGCCTTCATTCCCGCCTTGCGTATCGTTGATTTCATTCCATTTTCCTCCCTACTGATGAAGGCTTCCCTCTTATAGACGCAGCTTCTGTCGAAAGGGTTCAATTCTTCCCGTGAAATAGACTTATAGATTGCCGGGTCCCGGATCTGATATGATAATGAAAACAGGTAAGACCGATCGGTAAGGCGGTGCTGCTGCTTGTCCCATGACGAAAGAGAACGGGCGAAAAGAAACAAAACGATTACGCTCAGCGACGCTGAAAGGGCGGAATACCGCTCGAGGCTCCTCACGCTGACGGCGCCGGCGGAGCCCGAACAGCTGCTGGGCCGCACGATATGCCAGAATCTGTTCGAGGCGGTCGACTATTTGCCGGATGCGTTCGTGGATTTGCTGTTCGTCGATCCTCCGTACAATTTGACGAAAAATTTTAACGGAAACACGTTTAACCGCATGAATCCCCGGCAATACGCCGATTGGCTGGACGGCTGGTTCTCGAAGCTTATGCGCATTCTGAAGCCGGATGCGACCGTCTACGTATGCGGAGACTGGCGCTCGAGCCATTCCATCTTCGAAGTCGCTTCGAGCTACTTGAACGTCATAAACCGAATTACGTGGGAACGGGAAAAGGGCCGAGGCGCGCTCTCCAACTGGAAGAACGCCTCGGAAGACATCTGGCACTGCACGAAGTCCGGAGACTACAAGTTTTACGTCGACCGCGTGAAGCTCAAGCGAAGGGTGATCGCGCCGTACCGGACGGCCCAAGGCGAGCCGAAGGACTGGGACGACGAGTCGGACGGCAAGTACCGCTTGACCCACCCGTCCAATCTGTGGACCGATCTGACGGTCCCCTTCTGGTCGATGGCCGAGAACACCGACCATCCGACGCAGAAGCCCGAGAAGCTGCTGGCGAAGATCATCCTGGCCAGCTCGGACGAACACGACGTCGTGTTCGACCCCTTCGGGGGCGCAGGGACGACGGCCGTCGTCGCCAAGAAGCTGAATCGGCGGTTCGCGAGCGTCGAGATCGACGAAAGCTACTGCTGCCTGACCGAGAAGCGGCTGCGGATGGCCGAGGAGGACGCTTCGATCCAAGGGTATTCGGACGGCGTCTTCTGGGAGCGGAACGCGTTCCCTCACGTCCGGCACGCTCCCCGCCCGTAGCGTCCCGATTCCGGCTCCGCGCCAGCGGCAGGCGCGGTGCCCGTCTGCCGGACTGTTCCCCGCTTCCGGTTCGGGAGAAGCTCCTCCGCCCCCCGCCGCTACTTCCGCCCGTAGTCCGCCTTAATCTCCCCCCACTCCTTCGTCTGCCATTTCAACACCTTGTTGGGGTATTCGTTCGTTCTCAGCCAGCGGACGGCCCGGTCGACCAGGTCCCAGATTTCCCGGGTCGATTCGTCGCGGACCAGCGTGGACGACACTTCCTTCTGCTTCACCCATTTCAGCGCGTTGGCCGAATCGCTGTACACCGTTTTGGCGCTTCCGCTTTTCTTCAGATAAGCGAGCGCGTGTACGATGGCGAGAAACTCGCCCAGATTGTTCGTCCCCTTCGAGATCGGACCGACCGAGAAAATCACCTCGCCCGTCCGCGTGTCCACGCCTTTATACTCGACGGGTCCCGGGTTGCCTTGCGTGCCTACGTCTACCGAGATGCTGTCGTAATCGATCTTGCCGGGAGGGGCGGCGGACGCACCCGCCGCGCCCGCGCCCCCCGACGTCTTCCCTCTGCCCCAATGCTTCTTCCAGCCTTCCCGATAAGCCTGTTCCGCGGCGGCCTTCGACTCGTACGATTTGTACTTTGCTTCGTCGAACCGGTCGATCTGCTCCTGGCATTCCTTCCAGCTCGCATAGACCCCCGGCCGGCGCCCCACCCATACGACATAGTGCTTCGACTTCGTCATGTATCGCTTGTCTCTCCCGTTCCGGCAGCGGCGTTAACACAAGGTTGTGATCATCGGTTTGCCGTTCGTAATGATAATCGTATGCTCGAACTGCGCGACTCGGCTGCGGTCGGGAACCTTCAGCGTCCATCCGTCCGGCTGCGGGTCGACATAGGTCGCTCCGGTGGAGACGAACGGCTCGATCGTAATGACCTGGCCGGCCTTCAGAATTCGCCGGTCTCGCGGCTCGAAATAGGGCAGGATTTCGTACGGTTCTTCGTGAAGTCCCTTGCCTACGCCATGGCTGCACAGGTTTTTAATGATGCGGTAGCCGCCCCGCTCGGCCTCCTCCTCCATCGTTTTGCCGATTCGGTTCAGCTTCATGCCGGCTTTCAGATCGGAGATCACCTTCATCATCGTCGCATGAGCATGCCGGCAGAGCCGGTCCACTTCGACGGAGACCGGAGCGACCTGAAACGACTGGCCGGCATCCGCATAGTAGCCCCCGAGCTCCGCGGACACATCGATGTTCACCAGATCGCCCGCCTGAATGATCCGGTCTCCGGGAATGCCGTGTGCGACTTCCTCGTTGACGCTGATGCACGTATAGCCGGGAAATCGGACGTCCTTCATCGGAGCGGACGAAGCCCCGTGCGACAGCAGCACGTCCCGTCCGATCAGGTCGAGCTGCTTCGTCGTCATACCGGGTCGGGTCCGCTTTTTCATTTCTTCTATCGTCAGCGCCACGATTTTACCGATCTTCATCAGGCTGTCGATATCGTGGGGAGTTTGTGCCGTCATCCGCCGATCCTTCTTTCCGTTAGCGAATCGTCGTTCGCTTCTCTTCTCCTAACCTTACAACTTTTAGCCCTTTTGCTCAACTTTGCGCACCATGAAGACGCAGCACAGGATCGCTCCGGCGTTCGCCGCAGCGATCAGAATGCCCATCGGCAGCGCGTTCGCGCTTCTATCCTATTCCGGCCGGGACAAAACAGCAAGACGTATCGCAACGATCTATTATATAATACAGATGTTCCCACTGGTTCGTCCTACCAGAATTCATAGACAGGAGACCACGCATGGACATCATTCCGATTCCTACTCATCTGATCGATGAAGATAAAGAGCAGCCAAGGTACCAGTTCGACGACGAAGCTTTGCAGGAGCTGATGAACAGCATCGGAGAGCTCGGACTGCTGTCGCCGATCAAAGTTCGCAAGACCGGGGACGGGCGCTACAAAATCATTTACGGCAACCGCCGCTACAAGGCTTGCGCCGCGCTCAACCTGGCAACCATTCCGTGCATCGTGTCCGAAGCGACGGACGAGATGGAAATCTACCTGGAACAAATCGCTGAGAACTTGACGCGGCAAGGGTTCTCACCGATTGAGGAAGCCGAGGCGTTCAACAAGCTGCTGACCGATCCGAAATTCAGCAGCTCGATCAAGTACTTGTCCAGCAAGCTCGGCAAGCCGGAGTCTTACATCAAGAACAAGCTGGATCTGCTGAAGTTCAGCCTCTCCGTCCGCCAACGGATTTCCGCCGGCACCGAGATCAAGAAGGGCCGTCTGACGGAAGACCAGCTGATGCCGCTCAAGGATTTGCCGATGGAGTACCGCGACTCCCTGGCGCTCATCATGGCCGAGGACGAGATGGCTGTGAGCGACGTGAAGAGAATCGCCCGCCTGTTCAAGGACAAGGAGATCTCGGACGCGACGAAGGGCAAGCTGCTGTTCAAGACGGGGTACCAGCTTCTCGAGACGTGGTCGACTTACGAGCATAACCGGAAGGAAAAAGCGAGAAGCGCGACGCCGAAGGAAGAGCCCTATACGGCGGCGGAAAGCTCGTCCGAGGCGGCGACGTCGGCGGCGAGCGGGACGGACGCGCGCGGCGAGGATGCGGCGGCAGGCAGCGCGCCCCGAGGCGGCGGACAGGCGAAGCCGAGATCGAGGCCCGCTTCGGAAGCGGTCCAGCTCGCCATGCCTGCGCCAGCCGGGGAAGACGAAGACGGACCGGCGCCCGGGACTGATGAGGAGCCGTCGTCCGGAAGCGCCGTCGAGGATATGCTGAATCTGCTGCTGGCCACTCTGCCTGCGCCCAGCCATCTGTCTCCGGCAGATCTGCCGGAGCTGGAGGGCGTCGAGCTGCAGCAGTTCTCGCGGGACGTGGACACGCTGATCGCGGATCTGGAGCAGCACTTGGCCGAGTGGCGCTCCGTGAAGGACATGTTAAGCCCCCGAGCGTCGTTATAACATCGGCACGCCTACACTATGCAAACTTCGACGCAGAATCGCGTTTTTGTCGGAGGTGATTCAGAGAAGTATAGCGAATTTTATCGCGCAATCTATCGGTTAAGCAGCTTATCCGCAATAATGTCCAACTGGCCTTGCCAAGAGAATGGATCGCTGAACGTGAAAATATCGTAGTCGACCTGATAAGCATAGCCGCTCTTCACAGCGGGGAGGTTTTTCCAGATCGGACTGTCGTATACCGTATCGGCCCCCGCGCTGTCTCCGAGCCAGGGAGCGGAGAAAATAATGTCCCCCGCCAGCTCCGGCAGGCTTTCCAGGCTGGCGAGGAAAAATCCCTTGCCCTCCTCGAACGACTGAGCCGCCTTCTCCGGCATGCTCAGGCCGAAGTCGCCGTACAAAATCTCCGTGCCCCGGCCGTACCCTTGACGAAACAAATAAATGCCCTTGGCTGAAGGATACATAACGGACACGGTCCGCCCCTGCACCGCCGCTTCGATCTCCGGCTTCAGCGCCGCAATCTGCTCGTCCCAGCCCTGCAGCCACGCCTTCGCCTCGTCCTCGCGCCGGGTCAGCGTCCCGAGCGCGAGCAGCAACTCCCGGTTGTTCATCGTGCTCTCGAACGTCACGATTGGAGCGACCTTCTCCAACAGCTCCAAATTTTTCAACACATGAATGGCCACGATCAAATCCGGCTTCAACTCCAGAACCTGTTCGATCGACGGCTCCGTCGGGGCGTTCTCTCCCAGATCGACCGCTTGCTTCAGCTTGTCGGTCAAGTAAGGATTGCCCAGGGTAAAATTCGGCACGCCCACCGGCGTGACTCCGAGCGCCAGCAAATAACCCGCATAATTCGGAGCCAGTGCGACGATGCGCTCGGGCCGCTCCGGAACCTCCACCGTACCGTTGGCTGCGGTGAACGTCCGCAGCCCGGCTTCGGCCTCCGGCGCGGACGGCGCTGCTTCTCCGCCGCTTTCCGGCGTCTGCTCCGCCAAACCGGGAGAAGCCCCTCCCGAAGCCGAGTTAGCCGGATCCGCTCCGTTGCCGCATGCCGCGACCAAGAGAAGAAGAACGATAACGGTCATGCCCGTAAAGTAACTTTTCCATCCTGCAAATCTCACTTTTCTAGCGCCCCTTCGCCTACAATTGAGAATGATTATTATCCTCAGGGCCTAGTATAAGCCTGCCGGGGAAACCTTGTATATGAATCGAGCGGACAACTATTGTGCGCTTTTCGGACAAAGCTTTCATTATATCGGAAGTTTCTCCAGCCGATCGAGAATGACGCCGTGATTGTGCGCCGTATATTCGAACCAAGGGCCGATCGGAACCAGCTCGACTCGGCCGACTCTCACCGCAGGATGCCTCCTCCATGCGCTCGTGCCGCGCAGCAGGCTCCATGTATGAAGCGAGTGGCGATCCTCCGACAGCAGCAGCACGATGCGGTCGCACGGACAGCCGCCCAGCTCTTCCGAAGTTACGGCTTCGAAGCACGGATCGGCCTCAGCCCTGTGACGTGCCGGCTCGAACGGCCGGCCGACGCCTCTCCATCTGTACAGCCGCTGCCGGTCGATCATGAGCAGCAGCTTGCCCGTCAATCGTTCGCAGACCTCCTCCGCCTTCTCCTCGTAAGAGGCAAGCCATTGTTCGGCTTCCAACGCTTTGTCCAGGAACGCCGCCGTCATCAGCAAATGCTCGCTCCAGCTTCGTGTCCGCCACGGAATAACCAACGACGGAGCGATTTCTCTCAAACCTTGCTGAAAATCGTCCGTGCCGTAAGCATCGATAGCGAGGATTCTGTCCGGCTTCGCAGCCAGCAACGTTCTGCGGTTCGCTTCGTTATTGTGATGCAGCGGATACAGCACCTCTTCGCGATACCTGCGACGATAAACGTCGGTCCATTCATGATCGATAGGCGCGGCGAAAGGAATGACGCGCAATGGCAGCAGCTGGCCGATATTGGGGAAGCTGCAGGCAGCTACACGAAGCTTGCGATTACGGACGTATACCGCTGGCGGAATGCCCGTTTTCGCTTTAAACGTCCTCCGAAAATGGCTCTCATCCTGATAGCCGACCTGCCGCGCGATATCCGACACCGGCTGCTTGGCCGCCAACAACCGTTTCGCTTGCGCCATGCGCAGCTCCGTCACATACTCGGTTGGACTGACGCCGAATCTTCCCTTGAACTCGCGCCGCAAATGCCGCGAGCTTATTCCCGCCTGCTGCGCCAAATGCTCTATCGACAGATTCTTGCAATAATCTCGCTCCAACTGATGGCGGACCCGTTCAAGCGCTTCGTTCAGCCCGTTATCGACAGGCGCTTCCCGCTGCTGCGGCAGCAGATAGACAATTTTCTGGAACACGGCCTGACTGCGCAGCCGCTCCCACGAATCCGGCATCCGCCAATATTGATACGCCTTCTCGAACAACGGCATAAGTTCGGCCGTTAATGGATTCGACAAGGTTTTTGTCCCGCAATCTCCGGCGATTCGCCGCATAGCCGCATCGCGCGCGACATCGTCCCCCTCCATCTCGAACAGCAGCAAAATAGTTTCGTCCGCCTCCGTCGCGACGCTTTGCATATAAGTCACGTCCCGGCCCGGAAGAGAGATGAAAATGTCGCCGCGAGTTAGCGCGAGAAGACGATTCTCCACCGTTAGCCGCATATCGTCCCGGTTGACCGCGATCAGCAGACAAGTATCCGGCCGATCCGGCAATCTTCCGATCTCCTTCATCCGCGCGACAAGTCTGAGCTTGAACCAGACATCGCCGCCGACGTATCGATCCTCCGTCATTCGCCTCTTCTCCTCCAAAATGGGAAATGCAGCCCTGCGTTTCGTTCCGACAGGTTTATCCGCATTTTAAATGAAAATGATTATCATCGTCAACGCTGACTCCGTCGGCTTCCGCTTCGCAGCTTGCAATCATCCCAATCGTTAAGGCCGGTGCGCTGCAGCAGGCGGCTCGCCATAACCGCCGGTTCCGACCGCGTGCCGGCGTTCTTGGGCGACAGCGGCGACCAGCCTCCCTTCAGCAGGAGCTCGCCGACTCCGTTCGTCAGCGCTTGGCGGGCCCACGGGCTGACGTCTCCCGAACCTTTAAGCGGCCGGCTTTTCTTTGATTTCCCGCGAAATTGCGGATTCCGCTAAGGCGAGCAGTTGCTCCTTCGTGACCGCGTCCGAGGAACTGCCGACGGTGTAAAGAACGGAGGCCCCCTCCTGAGTGTCGATCCAGCTTACGCTCGTATAGCGGTTTGTCTCGGTGTACAAATATTCGTCGTTCACGGCGTACAGCGCTTCCCGGCCGTCGCTCAGCCGGATTTTCTCCTGCGGTGCCCGGGTCAGGCCGACAAGCTTCGCTTTCTCCTCGAACACCTGGGCGGAGAAGGTCAGTTCACGGCCTCCCGCATCCCGGTAAGTGGTCGTATAAGCGGGAAATGGCTCCTCCTCCCGTTCGATTTTCTCCCAGGCGATCGCTTTGCCCTGCTCCGCCACCTCGGCTTGCAGCCGTCTGACCGTCTCCAACTCGAACACGCTTCCTCCATACGCCGCCTCATCCTTGCCGTCAACGAAGACAAGTCCGTTCTTCTCCGCGTCCGGAAGCACGAGCTCCGGCACGAGCCGGGCCAATCGTTCCTTCCATTCCCCGTAGTCCTTGAACAGATAAGGATTGCTTGCGTATTCCGCGTAAAACAGCCCTTTGCTCCTGTAGTCCGGCAACAACGATTCAATCTCCGGGGAGTAGACGAGAGCCTTCTCTCCGACCGCTAACTGGCTACTTACCGTCTGCAACTGGCTGCGCACGAGGCTAGCAGTGCGCGCGTCGAAGCGGAGCTGCTCGTTCAAGGACATTTCCAGACTGAAGCGGTCGTCTCCGAGCCGAACGAAGTATTGCGCGGTAAATCCCATGATCAGCAGCGCAAGCAATCCGGCAATCGTCCACTGCAACGATCTTCGGCGCAGCCTGGAGCTTCTTCTCGGCTTCGCTTCAAGCAGGCGATCGATCTTGGCTCTCGCGCTCCGATCCGCCGAGAGCGGAACGGAGATGTTCTCTGCCGCCTGTCGATAAGCGGCCTTCAGGTTTTGCTCAATCCGCATGATACGCAGCCTCCTCAAGGTACGTGTCTTGTCCGATCCACTGGCGCAGCTTGCCGATCGCCGAATGATGCCTCGACTTGACCGTGCCGACCGGGATGTCGAGCGCCTCCGCGATCTCCTCGAGCGAGTACTCGCGATAGTGCCGAAGCACGACGACTTCTCTGAGCTTGTAGGGCAGCCGGTTGACCAGTGCGAGCAGCTCCGAGCTAGATTCATTGGCGATCGCCTGCTCCTCCGCCAGACGGCCGGCCGGCGAAGAGGCGGCTGCCGCGCTCACTCGTTCGAAGAGCCGCGTTCCGCGCCACAGCTTGCGCTTCCAACTGCTTGCCTGCCGAGCCGCGATTCCGTTGAGCCATTTGCGAAACGGCTGATCCCGCCGGTAGCCGGGCAGCGATCGGTGCAGGTTGAGATACACCTCGCTCATGACATCGCCGGCATCTTCCTTGTCGTTCAGCAGAAAGACAAGCAGGCGATAGACGTCGTCCTTGGTCAGCTCGTATACGCGGCGAAAAGCATCCGGATCTCCCTGGATCATACGATCGAGCCATGGTTGAAATTCGTGATCCTGCATAGGCGCCTCCTAAGTGGGTCTCGCCCTATATTGGCCCGATGCGGCAAAAAGGTTCGAATTCCCGTTATCGCTGTATCGGCTCAATCCGGTACACGCCTTCCCCTTCCTCGCGAATGTACTTGGTTATTCAACTCTTTTCCTCTCAAACGGGTACCATAACACATGGAAAAGAATATGGACGATCATCGCCGCAATCAAGCCATCATGATACAGCAGATAGCCGCAGAACAACGTAACCCAGAGGTTGCCCAGAACGGCCGTCCAGATCAGCAGCGGCGTCGGTTTGGCGCCCAGCTCAAGGCCGCCGGGCAGATGCGCCAGACCGAACACGAGCCCGCTTGCGAGCAGGGCGATCCAGAACGAAAGCGTCGGTTCGAGAGACAGGGAGACCAGCCCCCACAGGATGAAAGTAAGCAAGCCCCAGCGAAAAATCACTTCCTCAACGATGCCGCCGGAGGTCACTCTGACCCATAATCCGAGCCGCCGATTCATGCTTTCCCAAATGTGTAACGTCTTCGGATCCAACCTCTTCCTTAGCCAACCGTAGTAGGCGAGCAGCCAGCCAAACGAGCAAACGACGCCTCCGAGAGCACCGGCGCCAAGCTGGGAAAGCAGATCCGAGCCTCTCCATACGCCCTGCGCCAATCCTTCCAGAAATTCGTCCCGAATGCCCGCCTCCGGTCCCTTATAGGTCCCCGCCATGGCGCTGGCGATGACAATCGCCGTCGTCTGAACGCCCGAAAGAATCGCGAGCGACTTGACGGACAATTTATTGTCCGGCTTCTCGGCAAGCAAAACGCCCGACGCGGCGCTCATGGCCCAAATGCCGGGAACGCACAAGCCGACCAGAATCATAATCAAGAGGAGATCAGTCATGCGAAACGACTCCCTTCGTTTCCTTTACTCGGGAAGCTTGCTGAACGAAACGCAGCCCGAACGAGGGAATAGCGGATAAAACGCATAGGACAGCCGCCGCGAAGTAAGCCGCCATTACGCCTGCGTTGTGGCTCAAAGGGCCTGAGGCCGACGTCCCGATCAACAGCGCTCCCATGGAGAGCGGGGTGACGATGCCGCTTACTCTTCCGACCATCTCGCTCGGAATTTTCGCGATAACATAGCTGCCTACCGCCGTATTGAGAATCGCGAGCAGGATCCCGTTCGCGAATCGGAATCCTCCCGTCAGCACGGGCCAGACCGACAACGCTTCGACAACGTAAGTCACCCCCAGGAAAACCACTGCCGCAGGAAACAAATAGCGGAAGTTCAGAAGTCCCGCAAAGCCGGCCGCGATGAGCGCTCCCAACAGCAAGCCAAGGCCGTCGGCCGCCGCGAACCACTGCACATTGTCGGGAGACAGTCCGAGCCTTTCCGTCACGATAAATATTTCGAGCGGCTGTACCAGTCCCGCTCCCAATCCGATCAGGGCAAAGGAAAGAAACAGTCTCTTCAAGCCGCTCTCCGACCGAACGAAACGGATGCCCGCTCTCATATCGTCCCGAAGAGTACCGGAGACCGGCGAGGCGGGGGCTTGGTCTCCGGGCAGAAACGACAGCACCGCCGCGGACAGCAGGAACAGAATCGGCAGGGCGATCAGCGAAGCGTTCAGACCCGCCCATTGGTAGATCGCCGTGCCTACGACCGGTCCCAGAATGAGAAACAGCGAGCTCATGCTCTGAGTCAATCCGATTGCCGCAGGAACCTGCTCCTCCGGGATGCGGGCCTTGAATATTTTGGCGGAAGATGGCTGCGAGAACTGGCTGAGAACAGCCGACAGAAAAACGGCGGCGTACAACGACTGCCATGCGTCCGCGGCAATGAGCGCCAGAATGATCAGAATGGAGGCCGCGCTGAGCAAATCCCCCGCGATCATCGTCCGCTTCGGGTTCCATCTGTCCGCGAACAGCCCTCCGACGATGGAGAAAACGAATATGGGCGCATACTCGACGATGGACAGCAAGGATACGGCGAACTTGTCTCCGTTCGTTCTCTCCAGAACGTAGTACAGCAAAGCCATGTTCCGGATCCAGATCGCCAGCTGCTGCAGCAGATCGGACACGAAAATGTGCCGGAACGTCCGATTTTTGAATAGCATCATCAACCCTCCAAATGGACCGACCATCCGGTCTAATTAATCGATATAAAAAATCCAAGCTTCTACAGTCTATACAGGTTGAACCCATGAGTATAGAGGTCCGTTCCATTCCGAAAGGGATGGCTTGCCGGCTTCAGACAGCCTGTTGAGTTTCTTGGATGGATTAGACCTTTATCGGTGAGAAACTCAAAGTCAGAACTCGCGGCAAACCATTCCCTTTCTCCATGGCTTTCTGCCTACTCAAGTCGCGTCTTTGGTTCAACCTATAGAGTCGCCTTGGCGCGAATGCCTTCCAACAACAGGCGTACCGCATCCCGGTAATACTCCCTGACCTTATCCTGCTGTTTGGCGAGATCGGGCGCGTAGTAAAGCTTGCCTAGCCCTTCCAGCATGCTGCTGACGAGAATGACCGACCGATCGAGGTCCCCGCGCGCCAGTTCCCCCTTCTCCATGCCTTCGCGCAGTACGCTGCGGCACGCTTGCGAGTTGTTGTCGGAGATGCGCAGCAGCCGGTCGAAAACTACGTCGGTAATGGCGCGACTCCGGGCAAACTCCTCCTGAGCCGCGAGCAGCGGATTCTGGAAATCGCTGGCGTAATGCTCGGCCAGCGCGTAGAGCTGCTCCTCCACTGTGGCTGCCCCCTCCCGGATCCGCTCCCATTCGAGGCTCCACCGCTGCGAATCCTCTTCAATCACTTGAAGGAACAATTCCTCCTTGCTCTTGAAGTGGTGGTACAAGCTGCCTTTGCTGACTTCGGCCGCCTCGCACACCTCGTTCATCGATACCGCTCCGTAGCCTTTCCGGATAAACAGCTCCTTCGCTGTGGCGGTAATCCTTTTCTTCGTTTCCTCTCCGTCGGATCGTCCTTTGACCATGGTTCAACCCCCTAGACCGACCGGTTGGTCTAATTATAAGCGAACAGGAGCGGACTCTGCAATAGCCTTCCGTCCGTTCGAGCGAATTCGCCGGTTCGCGCGATGCGACTTAGCGTCGGCAGATCGCCCCTGCGGCGCTTGCCGCCGGGCGGAGGCCCCCTGTCTCGGCCTGGCCGAAGCTTACTTCAAAATCTCCTTAACCCGTCTTAAGGGAAGCCCCGTATGCCGCACGACGTCCATGAGCGTTACGCCGGGATGGCTCTTGACGTAATCTTTCACGAGATGAGACTCCGCGATATAAATTTGCTGGCATTCCTTGCAGAGCGTATCCGGCTTCTGCACCTGCAGCTTGCCGCACCTGCCGCAATTGATCAGTTCCATCGTAGCCCACCCTGGTGTTAATCGAGTCTCTCACCGTGACTTTTCGTTCATGGCCTACTTTCAACCTATATAGTATCATCGGTTGAAATCCGGCTCATCATTAGGCGAAAAGAACGAAGGCCGCCCCTGAGCCGCAAGACCTAGACAGTGGGCTGCCTTCGTTCCGCTGGCGAACGATGGTCCATCTGTCCATCCGTAGGAAGCGCAAGGCCGCGGTGTAGCCCGATGCGACTGCGGAGCGACGACGCAGGGCTCCGTCAACCAAAACATGTCCGTCCAAAATAGAGAAAAGACGCCCGCCGATCGTTGGCTGGCGTCCCCCTATGGTCTATCTATGCAGCTCCATCATTCGGTGCCCGTACAGCATAAACACGGACAGCACCCCGGCCAGCAGCAGATAGGCGGCCAGCACCTTCCACTTCACGGACGCCGGAGCCTCGTAATACGTTCGGTAGCGCTGCAGCTCCTCGTCGATTCCGGCGATCGCCTCGTCGGCTTTCCTGACCTCTTCGGCAAGCAGATCGGACGGAATCGGCTTGTCCGGATCGCCGTCCTCGTACAGCACCGGCTCGTACTCCCACTCCTGGAGCAGGGAGAGCTGCCGCTCGGCGAATTCGCGATCCATCCGAGCCTGTTCCCGGGCCAGCTTCTCTTCGTCCTGAAGGAACGGGATCAGCCTTTTCCTGCCGCCCTCCTCCTCCTCCTCTCGCTTGGCCGTCTCGATCTGGGCCAGCAGCGCTTGCTTCAGCTCCCAGGTGCTCGCCAGATTGGGCCAGCGCAGCAGCTCCTTGCGAAGTTCGGTCAGCTTCCGCTTCTCGTAAGCGAGCAGGCCTCCCCTGTAGCCCTCCCTGGCCCGGTTCCACCAACTGACCGCGCCGATAATGAAAATAAAGACGACAAGAGGGCTGTGCGAGAGAAAGGCGTAAGCTCCGAGCAGAATTAAGCCGAGCAGCCAAACTTTCGTCGACAGCACGGAGACGATGCGGCCCCCGTCGAGCGGAGAAACCGGAATCAGGTTAAACAGATTGATCATCGCTCCCAAAAATACGACCAGCGCCCAGAACGGATCTCCCGTCCACTCGTACAGCGCGACGGCGGGAAGAAACGAGAGCAGCCCGGCCAGCGGCCCTCCGTAAGCCAAATACGCTTCGGTAGCCGCGTCTCTGGGCATCTGCTTCATCGAGATGAACGCCCCCATGAACGGAATGAAGAACGCCGGCGACGTCTCGATCCCTTTGCGCTTCGCCGCCACGACATGTCCCATCTCGTGCACGAAAATGAGGTAGACGACCGCGACCCCGAACTTCCAGCCGTACAAGGCGGCGTACGCGCCCAGGCTCACCATCATCGTGATCAGCGTTCCGCCGAACTTGGTCCACTTGAGCAGCGCGAGCACCCATTTGAATTTCGCCAACAAGAATACGCCGATTCCCATCAGCAACGATCTGCTTTTGGTTTTATCCACGTCGGGCTCCCTTCGTTGCGTTCGCTAGCTAGATTACTTCCTATTATCCCCTATAATACGTCCGGGGACAAAGCCTAGTTTCGTCTCGGAAATTTTCTTTGGCGATTCGGCAAGTACAAAATACCCGCTTTCCTGACTGAACCCCCTCCGACATCAACGTGATCCCGCCGATCCCAAGGACGGCGCAAGCCGTTTATGCTTGCTTGCCGTCGTCATCCGTGCTACACTTACACGTACTTATAGGAAATGGAGGGGCTACGAGTGATTGACTCCATCCGGGTTAAATCCTTGCGCGGCTAATTGAATAGCGCTTAAGGCTCTGCCTGCGTGCAGAGGACACCGGATCAGTCTGTCCTATAACCCCTTTACCACGGCGAACGAAGCGAATATGCGCGGAACGGATGATGGTCGGCGAATCAAGATCGCCGTCCGTTTTTCGGGCATTTCCTTATGCGTTGCGCCGCAGGCCTATAGGTATGGTCCGTTCGGAACCTCTATCGTCATATGACCGCACAGGCAGAGAGATGTCTGTGTTTTTTTATTGTGTTTTAGAGGAACACGCCTTTTATACGAATGGAGGAATTCCGATATGGAACGAACGAGAGATCAAGCGATTACGGTCGGCGTTCAGCTGAATCAGAAGCCCGGGTTCCGCGCGTCGATGGAGGAACTGCGCAGCTTGGCGGACGCCTGCGAACTGGAAGTGGTCGGAGAAGTGACGCAGAAAGCGGAAAAAATCGTGACCGCGACCTATATGGGAAGCGGCAAGCTCAAGGAGCTGAAGGAAGCGCTGGCGGCCAGCGAAGCCGGCGTCGCCATCTTCAACGACGAGCTGTCCCCGTCGCAGATCCGCAATCTCGAGGCGGAGCTGGATTGCCGGGTCATCGACCGGACGCTGCTCATCCTCGATATTTTCGCAAGCCGGGCGCAGACCCGGGAAGCCAAGCTCCAAGTCGAAGTCGCCAGGCTGCAGTACATGCTGCCTCGCCTGATCGGGCTCCGGGAGTCGCTCGGCCGTCAGGGCGGAGGCGCAGGCCTGAAAAACCGCGGCTCGGGCGAAACGAAGCTGGAGCTCGACCGCAGACGGATCGAAGACCGGATTGCGGCGCTGCAGGACGACCTGGAGAAGCTGGTCGCCAGGCGCCAAGTCCAGCGAAACCAGCGGCGCAAAAACGAAATCCCCGTCGTCTGCCTGGTCGGCTACACGAATGCGGGCAAGTCCAGCCTGATGAACGCCGTCATCCGGAAAGTCGATCCCGGCTCGGACAAGGAAGTGCTGGTGAAGGATATGCTGTTCGCCACGCTCGAGACGTCGGTTCGCAGCATCTCGCTTCCGAACCGACGCTCGTTCCTGCTCGCCGATACGGTCGGCTTCGTCAGCCAGTTGCCCCACCACCTGATTAAGGCGTTCCGCTCGACGCTCGAGGAAGTGACGAACGCCGATCTGCTGCTTCACGTCGTCGACTGCTCCGATCCGGAGAACGCCAAGCGGATCGAAGTGACGAACGAAACGCTGCGCGAGCTCGGGGCCGGAGATATCCCGTCCCTGTACGTCTATAACAAAGCGGACTTGGCGGAAGGCCGGAGCTATCCCGCGGAGGCCGACGGCGGCATTTACTTGTCGGCGAGGGAAGGAGCCGGGATCGACGAGCTTGTCGGGCTGATCGGCGAACGCGTCTTCACCGACGACAAGGATTGCGAAGTGCTTATCCCGTTCGATCAGGGACGCCTCGTCTCTTATTTCAAAGAGAATGCGGTCATCCATGCCATAAGCTACGAAGAGAACGGCACCCGGTTAAGGATGACCTGCCGGGAAGCCGACTACGACAAGTATCGGAACTTGTTTGCAGCGCCGGACTGATAGCGGCCGTCGCCGATATCCGCTCTCCATGTCAAAGGACGGCCGCGCAATCCTTCTAACGGATAGCGCGGCCGCCCTTCGCGTCAACCGGTTTTAAACCGGCCGGCAAGCTCCTTCATGCTGTCGGACATCTGGTTCAAGCGTTCAGCGGACGCTGCGATCTCGTCCATGGCGGCCAGCTGCTCCTCGTTCGCGGCGGAGATGGAGCCGGCCGATTCCGCCGACTGTGCCGCTCCCTTCTCCATCTGCTGCAGCGACGCCGCCACCTGCTGTGCGCCGGCGGACATCTGCTCGGCGGCCGAGGAAGCTTCCTCGGCCTGGTCCGCGACGCTTCTCGTCGCTCCCACGATGCGCTCGAACGCCTCGCCCGTCTGACGAATCGATGCGATGCCATGCTGGACGTCCCGTTCGCCTTTCTCCATGGACACGCCCGCCGTCGCGATATCGGCGATAATCGCTTCGATCAGCTCCGTCACTTGACCCGCGGATTCGTCCGATCTCTCCGCCAGCTTGCGTATTTCTCCCGCCACGACGGCGAAGCCTTTGCCGTGCTCTCCCGCGCGTGCGGCTTCAATAGAAGCGTTCAGCGCAAGCAGGTTCGTCTGCGCCGAGATTTCCCGGATCGCCTGCGAGATGTCGCCGATCTGCTGAGACCGGTCCTCCAGCCGGCTGACGACCCGGCCGATCTCGCCGACCGTGACGCTGATCGTCTCTACCCGCTCGGAAGACTCGACAATCCTTCTGCGGCCCTCCTCCGCTTCCTCCAGCGTCGATGCGGAAGCTTCGAACGTCGCCCCTGCGGAATCGGCGATTCGGCCGATGCCGATCGTCATCTCCTCCACCGCCTTGGACGTCTCCTCGATGCCCTTCGCTTGAGCCTCGTTGCTCGCCGCCAATTCGGCCAGCGATTCGGACGTCTGATGCGCTGCCCGAACGGTATCCCCGATAATGCCCGCCAGTTGACTCGAAGCGTTCGCCAGCGCGTTCGCGCTAAGCGTCTGGTTGCCCGCCAAGTCCTTCAGATTGCTCGCCAACCGATTGAAAGCTCTCGCCAATCTCCCGATTTCGTCGCGATTGCGGACGGTCAGCTCTTCCCCAGTCAAGTCTCCCTGTGCCATCCGCTCCGCCAGCCTCGTCATCCGGATGACCGGGCGCGAGATATGCTCGCCGAACAGCGCCAACGTGAGGATGCCGCCGATCAGACAGAAGATCAGCGTCCACACAATCGCCCCCAGAATCGCTTTCTGTCCTCCGTTGTAATCCTCCACATAGGAGCCGGCCGCGAGAATCCATCCCCAGTCCGGCTCGGCTACGGCATATACGATCTTGCGGGCCTCCTTGTCCGACTGGGGCAGCGGCCAATCGTAATACGTGAAGCCTCCCCCGTTAAGCGCGACCTCCGCAACCTCTCGGATATAATATGTACCGTCGGACGTCACCTTGTCCCATATATTCTGCCCCTCCTGGTTCGGATGGGCCAGCAGATTTCCCTTATCGTCCATAGCGTAGAAATACCCGTTCTCGCCCAAATCGATCGTTTTGTTGATCGGTCTCGTGCCGTCCGGCAGCTTCTCGCCCAGGAGCATCACCCGCAGGCTCTCCTCGGCTTCCTCCCGCGTCAGCAGGCCGCTCTGAACGGATTCGTTCAGGGCGCTCATCATTTCGCCCGCCATCGTTACGCTGTTCTTCAGATTTTTCCGGATCAAGTCGCCGGTTTCCTCTGTGCCGACTCGGTAGGCCACGACGCCCAGAATGACAATCGGAACGACTAACAGAAAAAAAGAAACCGTCAACAGCTTTTTTCGAATCGTTAGCATGCTTGAATGCTTCGTATTTTGCGACATTGCCAGAGCCCTCCGTCTCAGGTCATGGTTAATTTATCCTATCCGCTCTCTGAACATCATATCAGAAGTTCCGTCGGGGCTTGTCAAACTTTTGGCACAATTATGTGAACGAATCGCCGCGCGGGCGTCCGCCCGGAACGAAGGACGCAGCGCCGCGGAACATGCTATACTATAGGGATCATTGCCTGATCACCATCACCGGGAGACTTCAAATATGATACCAACCTATGAACTGGACGACGAGCAATGGGATCGGCTCGTTCGGGACGTGGCCAAGCATTTCGGCGAAGTCACGATCAGCAGGGGCTTCCAATACTTCAAACGGGGCAAGGTCGTCAAGCTGACCCTTCCCTCCGAGAGGACGGTGAAGGCCGTCGTCGAGGGCAGCGAGCTTTACCATCTCTCATTAAACCTCGACAGTCTATCGTCCAGCCGCTGCGACTGTCCCGTCGGCTACTCCTGCAAGCATATGTTCGCCGCGATTCTTCGCTATGCCGACCTGTACAACCGGTCGATCCATACGCTCGTCAACGCCAAGTCGCTAGCCGGCGCTCAGGCGCCCAGACAACGCGCAGCCTCCTACAACGAGGCCAAGAAGCTCGCCGCCAAGAAGGCGGCCGAGGATCTGGCTCTGCTGCAGTCGCAAGCCCGCAGGCTCGCCGAGCTCAGCGTGCGGGAATGGCACGAATGGCTGGCGCTGGCGACCGCTCCGCTGATGCAGAGCTCGCGGAACGCGCAGTTTATTAACGACGCCCTTGCGGCGATCTATCGGCATAAGCCGTCGCTTCCGGCGGACGTCGACGCCTTTTTCCTCCTGCACGCCCATTTTTACGTGCTGGGCAAGCTGACCCAGCGGCCGCAGGATTTGTCCGGCTATATGTATTCCTACCTGGCGTTCCACATGCACCACGCGGCCTCCGACCTGCAAAGCAAGATCGGCCGGCGCATCGGGCAGATGGCCGGGGCGTCGGCCGATCCGGACAACGAGTCCAGAACGCGCGAGACGCTGGATTACGTGCGTGATGAAATGCTGGCGGAGACGAACGAGAATCGCTATTTCCTGCATCATTATCTGCAAATTTGGAGGGAATGGCTGCTTCCCCGCTCGGGCGCTTCCACCGACTACGAGGCGGAGTTCCTTCGTCTGGAGGAGACGGCCGCAGCGGCCGATTCCCCCTCCGCCCTTGCCCGCGACGCTGCCCGGGCCGGGCTCATGATGTTCCAGGGAAACGACGAGCAGGCGATGGAGCTGCTTCGGACCGTCGACGAGCAGACGGACGTCCCCGAGGAGCTTCTGTGGAGCTTGCTCGAGCACCTGGCGAATACCGGCCAATGGCGGCGGCTCGCCGACTGGCTGGGCGAGATTGCGCCCATGCTCAATTTCCGCAAGGGCAGCAATCTGCGCGCCTATGCCGAATATTGGGAGCAGGCGACGGGCCATTGCCCCGAAGCCGGCGAGCGGATGTGGGACAGTCTCGTCTCCATGCTGCCCCATACCCGGGAGCTGTACGAGGAGAAGCTGCTGGCAACCGGCCAATGGCGGCGATGGATGGACTTTCAGCTCAGCATGGGCAACGATCCGTTGGAGTTCCGGGTTGCCAATCTGGCGCCCATCGAGAAGAACGCGCCGGAAGCGCTGCTCCCCTTTTACCACCAAGCGGTAGAACGCTACGTCCTGCTTAAGAACCGGGAAGGCTACAAAATCGCGGTCAAGCTGCTCAAGCGGCTGGCGAAGCTGTACAAGAGGCTGAAACGGGAAGCTCGCTGGGAGGCGTTCCTCGAGGCGTTCGCCGACAAGCACAGCCGGCTCCGCGCGCTTCAGGAGGAGCTACGGAAAGGAAAGCTGCTGACATGACGCACCACCAGACAGACCGAAAAATCTACGTGCGCGTTCTGCTCGGAGGATACGGCGACGCTCTGCTTCACGGCCTTTACGCAGGCTACGATTCCGCTTCGGGCGTCGCTCTGAAGCATGCGCTGTTCGCCTGGCACGAGCCCTCTTTTTACGGTACGGATCTGATCGTCCATCGGCTGGAGGACATCGAGGCCGTCGTGCTGCCATCCGAGATGGTCATCCCATACTTCGCCGAGCTGAACCTGCTTCGCCATATCGAATGGGAATGGGACGACTGCGCCCTTCAGCTGATCGGAGTCGCCCCTCTGCTGGCCAAGCGGATCGAGGAAAGGAAATTTCACCCGAGCTACGAAGCCTTCTTGGCCGATAAGCTGGAGTGGACGTGGGACGAAGACGGGCTATCTGCGGAAGACCGCGCCCTATTGGCCTCGGTCTCATCCGATGAAGAGTTCGCGGCCGGACTTCGGGCGGCGTTCTCCGGTGCGGTCTTCCAGACGCATTACGGGCTGCCGACGTCGGCCGGAGATCTCCGCAGGGAATTCCCGCTGCTCTTCACGGGCAAGGAGAAGCTCGTTCAAGCCGGCTTGACCGAGAACGACTGGCTCGTAGCCATAGGCTGGAGAGCGGATAACGCGCCGTTCCGCCCCGCGCTGCAGCTGCTGGAGCCGGACGAACGGGCGGACGATTGGCGCATGCGGCTCGTTCTCCAGGACAAGCAGGACGAGTCGGCGCTCTTCCCCGTGCGGCTGGCCGCGACCGGAGAGCTGCTCGGCGCTTGGCCCCGCGAATGGTCGCCGTATGTCGCGCAGCGATCGCCGCAATGGCTGGAACGACTGCTTGCCCTGCTGCCGGACGACCGGTTCAACGGCTCTCCTCGCGACGTGTTCGCGGAGCCGCTGGACGACGAAGCCGCCTGGCGCTTCCTGACGGCGGACAGCCAGCGGCTGCTGGCGGCCGGCTGGCAGGTGCTGCTGCCCGCCTGGTGGGAGGCGGCCAGCCGGAAGAAGCCCCGTCTCCGCGCCAAAGTCGGCTCGGCCGAAGGAGGCCGCTCCGGCGGGTCGCTGTTCGGACTCGACTCGCTGGTCGACTTCGACTGGCGAGTCGCCATCGGCGACGTCGATCTGTCGGAGGCGGAGTTCGCCGAGTTGGTCGCCCGGGGCGCCCGGCTTGTACGCTTCCGCGGCCAGTGGATTCAATTGGACCCCGCGCTGCTGGCGCAAATTCGCAAAGCGATGGCCTCTGTGGACCGCCGCCAAGGTCTCTCCTTCCAGCAAGTGCTGCAGCTGCATCTTCTGGGTGGGGACGACGATTGGAGCAGCGGAGAGCTCGGAGAGAACGAGGAGTCCGGCGCCGAGCGGGAGCATCGCATCCGGCTGGAGATCGAGCTGAACGAGCATCTGACGAGACTCATCGGGCAGCTGACCCAGCAATCGGAGCAGCCTGCGCTCCCCGTGCCGGCGGGACTGCGGGCCGAGCTCCGCTCCTATCAGCGGGAGGGCTACGCCTGGCTGAGCTTCCTTCGCCAGTTCGGGCTCGGCGCCTGTCTGGCCGACGATATGGGCCTCGGCAAGACGGTTCAGCTGATCGCCTACCTGCTGCGTATTCAGGAGAGCGCGCCAGAGGGCGAGCGCCCGATGCCGTCGCTGATCGTCTGTCCGACGTCCGTGCTCGGCAACTGGCAGAAGGAGCTCGCCCGCTTCGCGCCTTCTCTGAAGGTCATGCTGCATTACGGCAGCAAGCGGCTCGGCGGGGAGGAATTCGTCGAAGAAGCCAAACGGGCGGACGTCGTGCTGACTTCGTACGCGACCTGCTCGCTCGACCAGGAGACGCTCCAGGGACTGACCTGGACCTCGATCAGCCTGGACGAGGCGCAGAACATCAAGAACGCGCAGACGAAGCAGTCTGCCGTCGTGCGCAGCCTGCCCGCCAGGCACCGGATCGCGCTAACCGGAACGCCGATCGAGAACCGGCTGTCCGAGCTGTGGTCGCTGTACGACTTCATCAATCCGGGCTACCTCGGAAGCTCGCGGGAATTCGGCAGCCGGTTCGCCGCGGCGATCGAGAGGGACAAGGACGAGCAAAGCACAGCCGAGCTGCAGAAGCTGATCAAGCCGTTCATGCTGCGGCGCAAGAAGAAGGACCCGGCCATTCAGCTCGACCTTCCCGACAAGAACGAAATGAAAACGTATGTTCATCTGACCGCCGAGCAGGGCGCGCTGTACGAGCAGACGGTGAACGAGCTGATGGAGAAAATGCAAAAGCTGGAGGGCATCGAACGAAAAGGGGCGATTCTGGCCGCCCTGACCCGGCTTAAGCAGCTGTGCGACCATCCGCTGCTGCTGACCAAGGAAGCCGTGCCCGAATCCGAGGCTTCGCCGGACGAGGGGGCGCTCCTGGACGTCGAAGCGCTCGCCGGCCGCTCCTCCAAGCTGGAGCGCCTGATCGCCATGGTCAAGGAGCTCCGCGAAGAGGGCGACCGCTGCCTGATCTTTACGCAATACGTCGATATGGGGAATATGCTGAGACGAATTCTGAAGCAGGAATTGCAGGAGCCCGTATTCTATCTCAACGGAAGCACGCCCAAGGCGGCAAGGGACCGCATGATCGAGCAGTTCCAATCGGTTGCCGAGCCTTCGGAGGAAGGACGTCCCGGCGTGTTCGTCCTGTCTTTGAAGGCCGGCGGCGTCGGGCTGAATCTGACGGCGGCGAATCACGTCTTCCACTTCGACCGCTGGTGGAATCCGGCGGTCGAAAACCAGGCGACGGACCGCGCCTACCGGATGGGTCAGACGCGCGACGTGCAGGTGCACAAATTCATCGCGCTCGGCACGCTGGAGGAGAAAATCGACGAAATGCTGGAAAGCAAGCAGCAGCTCAGCGACAACGTCGTCTCCTCTTCCGAGGGATGGATTACCGAGCTGTCGACGGAGGAATTGAAGGACCTGTTTACGCTGCGGCGGGATCTCGTCGGATGACGGAAGGGCGGGACTCCCGACCGGAGGGATGCAGCCGGTGCCTGCTTCTCGGGCAGACCGCTCTCTTTTCTTATAGATGGCGCTGTAGAGCCGATTTCCGGAGCAGCCTGCGCGCTGCAGCGCTGCCCGCGATCACGACCAGAGAGCAGCCGAGCAGGCCGACGGCCGCGGTCGTCCTGTCGTCGGCTCCGAGACTTGCCGTCACAGAGCCGGCCGTCACGCCGAGCGCGATTCCAAGCGCGGCGGACAGCATGCCGAGCGCCTTGCCCGCAGCAGAGCGGGAGCCGATCCCGAATACCATCAAACAAGCGATAGATGCCGTTCCGGCAGCCAACCATAGCAAGATCATGCGATCACCCCGTCTAGTAAATGATTTCATTACTAGAGTGGTCAGGAATCGCGCCCGTTAAACCTTCGACCGGCCGAATGGCCGGTCGATTTAGTCTTCGTCCATTTTGACCTCCTTCAAGCTTTTCAGGTAGGTCTTGATTTGCTTCTGCGCCTTGCTCGACACGGGCGCGATGATCTCTCCGTTCATCGTGCGAAGCTTGACGATATTCAAGATTCCGTCGAACGCCTCCACGCGCTCCGGGTGAATGAGCGTCCCCCGGTCCGTACGAAGAAATCCCGATTCCTGCAGCAGATCGGACAATTCTTTCACCGTGGAAATCAGTTTATACTCGTCGTCGTACGAATAAATCGTCATTTTCCCCGCTCCGTTCGTCTGCAAATACACGATCTCCTTCACGTCGAGCAGTCGATGCTCCCCTCTCGAATTCATCAGCGGCAGCCGCATCCGTCTCCTCCTCCTCGGTGGCTAGTAGCGCATAAGTATTTTCGGCGCGGAGATGATACACATAAATCGCATCCCAAGCAAATGCAAGAATCGGATGTCTTGATTATAGCTTTAAATACGATTTATGAATACAGGTTTTAGGCGCATCTGTATCTTTCTGCCGCTTCATTCCCTTTCGCTACTTTTCTACACTGGTAAGGAACGATTGAGAGGTGTGAACGATTGGCGAACGATATTCTCAAGCTCGTCGGCCAACGCATACGAAGCTTGCGCAAGGAACGGGGAATGTCCCAGGAACAGCTCGGGGAGAAAGGCGGCTTTCACTACTCCTATATTGGACAAGTGGAGCGCGGGGAGAAGAACGTTTCCCTGCTGAATTTGGCGAAAATTTCCGCAGCGCTGGAAGTCAGCTTGTCGCAGTTGTTCACTTACATAGACGGGGAGGAAAAACGGACCGACTCGGAAAGGGATCTGCAGGAGATCCTGTCCGCGCTGCGAGCCCAGAAGCCCGACCAGGTTCGGATGGTTCGCAACGTCGTTCGGGAAATTCTGGGAGACGGTGATCAGTATTCGACGGATAAGCGGAGTTGAGCCTATGAACGCTCCTCCGGGAGAACCATCCTAACGCAAAGAAACCGTTCTTTCGTAAACGGAGGCGAGACCCCGATTTACGATCTGAACGGTTTCTTGGCGCATCCAACGAAGGGTTCCTCATGCGTTCGGCTTGGCGTTGCTCTCCGGCAGCCGTCGGATTTGCTCCTCGCTCATCCCGCTGACTTCGGCGATCAACCCGATGTCCATTCCTTTGGCCAGCATCTTGAGCGCCATCTCGGTTCCTCTAAACTTAGCTCTTCCAGCTTTTCTTCCGTTTTGGCAATGATCGGATCCATGGCGATCAGCTCCTTCAATTGGTCTTCAGGCAGCTTCTCGTCCATGAACATCAGCCACCTGTGCAAGGCGATGCTTGTGTCTTTCTCCATTCGCTCGAACTTGGGAAACTCGATAAAATGAACTTCGAGCTCATCGGTCAGCAGCGCACGTTCCTCGTGGTCCTCGTAGAAGTGGTACGAGCTATGAAACCTATCGTATGGGAAAAGGTTGAAGTTGAGGAAGTTAATGGTGATCGTCTTTCTCAAGCTTTCGTAAGGCTTCCCTGCGGCGAGCGTTGAAGCGAACAGCTTCGACAAATAAAACAGGGTGCGCTTCACCATGTTGTTACGATCAACCATTTGCATTTCGATATTGATCAATTCGCCGCCGGACAGTTCGGCCAGAATATCGAGGCGGCCGGTTTTGCCCGCCGGCGTATCGCTGCCTAGCTCCATGTTTCCCGCAATATTGAGCGACGTGATCGGATCCGTCCCGTCCGGCCGAAGAATCGCGTTCAGCAACGCCTTCAAGCTTTCCTCCGACGCTTGCCTTCCCAAGCATAAACGGCTTACGCCGTCGTTGGGACCGGCGGGATAACGTTTATGTCGGAGGTGATTCAGATAAGGATAACGAATTTTATACTTTCTGAAGCACGAACAAATGGCGGAATATTAAATCGTTTTTCGGTTTCAAACGAACGACAGCCAATACATCCACTCTCCCGTATGGTTAGTCGGCACAAAATGCCACGCTCCATCGGTGCTTCCGTATCGGCGTATAAAGACATTATATCATGTTCTAGGCGTTCCATCATCCCGTCCAGCGCTTCACTTCGCGTAACGCAGAATAGCGGCGGCGGCGCGCTCCCGCCTGTCGGGATCGCCGCTGCGAAGCGCCTCCTTCAGCACCGCCAGCGCCTCCGCGACCGTCTCGTCGTCGACCCTCGGCCGGCCTTCGGACGGCGGCTCGCCCGTCCGCGGCGACAGCCATCGGTCCAATTGCGCCAGCTGAATCGGATAAGGAAAAGTCTTGATGGCGCCCGGGGCGTCCAGCATGTCCCGGACGAGGCCGTTCAGCTCCGAACGCGCGATCCGGTGCAGCCACGTGACGCCGCGGCGATGGCAAGCCCCGTCCTCCGGAACGTCAGACGACTCCACGTAGAAGTAATCCCCGACATCGCCCAGCATGACCGTGTCTCCGTCGGCGAACAAAATCAAATCGCCGTCCCGCACACCGCTGGCGAACAGATGGATTTCCTCCGCGCTTTGCGAAAGCTCCCGCCCGGAATAGCCGCTTATTCGGGCCAATCTGTCCTCGATCTCGTCCCTGCCCGCTCCCTCCAAATCCCCGATGCCCGAGCAGCCGATGCTGACATAATTGTCTTCCAAAAATTTCCCAAAGCGGCCCTCGAACGCAGGATTCAGCCGTATGCCGTACAACTTCATTTTCGCCGACGCGCTCCCTTCATCCGAACCACTGGCTAATATAGAGCATGAGCAGCAATCCCAGGATAAAAGAGTAAGTAGAGGACCTTTCGTACCCGTGCCCATGGCTTTCCGGTATGAGCTCTTTATAGGAGATGAACAGCATCGCTCCTGCGGCGAAAGCCAGTCCGTAGCCGATCATGCCGGCGATTCCGCTTGCCGTAAAGTAGCCGACGACCGCCGAGACGGCTTCCATCAGCCCGGTCAAAAATACGATGGCGAACGATCTCAGCTTGCTCACCTTCGAGTTGATCAGGAAGACGGCGAGAATGAGCCCTTCCGGCATGTTCTGGGCTCCGATCGAGATCGCCACCATCGGTCCCAGCCCCTGGTTCTGGCTCGCGTAGCTGAAGCCCGTGCTCAGGCCCTCGGGAATGTTATGAATGAACAGCGCGATAATGACGAGCAGAGACTTCGAATCGAACGAGCTGACCCGGCTGTCGTTCTCCACGTCGATATGAGGAATGTTCTTCTCGATCAGATCGAGCACGACGACTCCGACCAGAAGGCCGAGAGTCAGGCCGACTATCCCTGATTCCTGAATCGCCTGCGGCATCAGACCGAACGTCGAAGCCGACACCATAATGCCCGCCGTGAAGGCGACCAGCACGTCCTTCCACTTCTCGGACAGCCTGCGGATGAAAAAGATAGGCGCGGCTCCGAGCACCGTGGCCATTGCCGAAATGAAACTTCCGAGTAAAGCGGACTCCAAAGCCGAATGCTCCCTTCGTGCCGATAACATTAGCGTCTGAGTTGATTCTAATTTGAATCGCCCGCCATTGCAATCGCGAACGAGGGCCGCCCCCCAGTCCAGCGGCGGCCGGGAGGGGCGGCCCTCGAATCGCAACGGGTCCGATTCGGCTCCTCGCCTAGCATACGTCGGCGGTTACCCGAACCTCCTCCGGCCGGTAGACGGACACGATCCGCCCCTCTCCGTCCGTCGCGAACAGCACCGCTCTCTCGCGCTCCAGCTTGAAGCCGTAAGTCGCGGCCGTGAGCGGGTCCTTCACCCGAACGGGCATATCGAAGGCGTACTCCGACACGAACACGTACAGCGAGCCGTCCCGGAACTTCAGCCGCCGACCGTACACGCCAGGCTGATCGCCTTCCAGCCATTCCATCTCCGCTTCGTATCCGGCGATTTTCAGCGCGTAAACATACAGCGCCGCGATCGGCTCGATCCGATCGTTCAGCTCCACGGGCAGCGGACACCAGATGACGCGTCCTTTGCCGTAAGCGGCCTCCACGACCGCATCGCCCGCCGAACCCGATCCGCTTCCCCCGACGAAAAATTCCTTAAACGCCTCGGCGATCCTCCGGCTGCCGTACGACACCGGATAAGACGCGCCGCCGATGACCAGCCGCTCCTCGCGAACGACGTTGCTTAGCTTCCGTTTTCCGAACGCATCGGCCAGCCTCTCCGCCGAACGCCAATACGCGTCGAGGCCCATCGGTCCGGTGAACAACAAAGTCGCACCCGTACGGGCAACGTAATCGAGCAGCTCCGAGAACGCCCGGTCGTCGACGTTATGCGCGGACGGTACGATGACGAGCTTGGCCGGAGCCGCCTCCAGCTCGCGCAAGCGATATTCCGACACGCCTCGGAACGGCACGTTCAGCTCGTAACCGAGCACCCGCGTCAACCGCGTCGTGGCGTCGAAGGCCAGCCTGCGGTTCGAGAAATCGTTGGAATACGGGAAGACGACGGCGACGTCCTCGAGTTCTCGGTCCCGGAACAAGCCGCGAATCTCCTCCATGAAGCTGCCGAAGCGATACGACACGTCCGCCTCCGGCTTCTCCGTTCCGTCGGCGCGCAGCGCGCCGATGTGCGATTCGTTGGCGTTGTCCATATAGAAATTGGTGTTCCAGATCCAGTGGATCGCGCCCGCTCCGCCCGTCGAGAACGCGTAGGCATACTTGCGCTCCAGCATGGCGCGCAGCTCTTCCTCGCTCCGCTTGGCGAAGCCTTCCGGCGTCTCCACATACATAATGCCCGTTTCTTGGACCACATTCGGCTTATAGGCCGTCTTGGCGAAAATGCCGTCCCACAGCAGGTGGTCGTTCAGCCACCAGCTGTGCACTGTCGTGTAATCCGCCGCCTCCTGATAGAAGAACGGAGACGGCCGCTGCGCCCCGAGCGCCTCGTCCTGGCCGACCGTGACAAGCTGGTTCGGGCACACTTCCTTGATCGCGCCGTACAGCTCCTTGGCCCAACGGTTGTGCATCTCCATCGAAAACAAGACGTAATCCAGCCAGCGCGTCCCTCTTTTTCCCGAATGCATATCCTGAACGTCGAAGTTGATCTCGCTTGCCTCCGGAATGGCCGCCGCCGCGAAGTCCGGCAGCTCTCCCGGCGTCATGCCCCAGCGCTCGCGCAGCGCCTCGACCGTGCCGTGCCGCTCGGACAGCCACCGCACGTAAGCCTGCCGCTCGAAGCCGTCCCGGCAGGACCGGGGACCGCTGGAGAAAATCCGCTCGGAATCGAACATCGAGGGCTCGTTGATCAAATCCCAATCGACGTTGGCCGTCTCCCGGTGACGGCTGACGATCGAGCGAATGAAGCGCTTCTGCGCCTCCACGCTCCGAGGGTCGAGATACGGATTCGTCCCTTCCCACGTCTCCGGCGTAAACGAGAAAAACGTAAACGTCACCTGCAGGTCATGCTTCTTCGCCGTCAGGAAGAAAGCGTCAATGGAACGCAGCACTTCCTCCGACGCGTGTCCATCCACTTGCATGACGTTACGATAGGCGGTCCAGATGCCCGTGCGAATCCAGTTGATGCCGGCCTTGCGCATCTGGGCCATATCCTTGTCCCAGACGGAGACGTTGGGCAGGAACAGAAACTTGCGGGCGACGTCCGATGTCATATACGTCATGCCGACGATCGGCAGCGGCTGCCCGTCCTTCTCGAAGTAGTCCCGGCCGGCGCGGATCGGGCTGCCCGACTTCAGCAGCTCCGCGTCGACGGCCCAGAAGCCTTGGCGCAAGGTGCGCTTCTCCCCGTCCGAAGCCTCCGCCTCGCACGCCACCGCATAATAGCCGCCTTCCAGATCGATCGGCAGCGGAATGCGCTCGAACCAAATCCCTTCCCCAACCTTGGCCGCAAGCCGGCGCTCGAATACGTCCGCCCCGTCCTTCTCCCGGACGACCCGGATCGCGAACGTCCACTCGCGAGCCTCTCCGCCGCGCCCGAGCTTCTGGGCTTGAAGCGTCAGCAGAGGGCGCTCGTGCAGCTCGTAGGAGGCGTAGCCCGGCTTCACCCACAGCTCGGTGACCCCGGCCGCGCAGAACGAAGCCCAGCGAGCCAGCGCCGCGAAGCCGCCGGACTCGGCGAACGCACGACCGAGCGGCTGGTTGACGAACAGCCATCGCCCGCCGGCGAATTCGCCGCGCATGTTCTCCCACAGCACGACCGGAGCGGCAACCTCCCGCCCTTCGGACGATACGCCCTTCACCAGGGCGTGGATCATCGCGTCCATCGGACCGGCGGAGCCCATCTGATGCGGCAGGTCGCTCGACTTCGTCACGTGAGGAACGAGGTTCCATGTATCCGTAACGTCGAGCAGCGCCTCGCTGCCCCTGAACAACGGAAGATCGCCCGCCGCTTCCAGCTTCGCGACAGGCTCGGACTTGACCGGCAGCATTTCGTGAATGCGAAGCTGCCGGTGATAGGCGGTTTGTTCGGGCTCGACATGCCATCGGCCTTCGACCGAACGCACCGGTCGGCGGAACGGCGCTCCGCCCGCGCTGACCAGTCCGCCTCCCCGTTTCAGGAAAACCAGCGTCTCCTCCCAGGCGTCCGCAGGAAAGTAAGGCGCATGCAGCGTGACGAAGCTGCCTCCGTCCGCCTCCTTCAACGCGGACGCTAAGCCGGCCGCGTCCGCAACCGTGCCGATCGCCCGCAGCCGTTCCGTCGCTTCGCCCCCGAGCGCCGCGGCGCCCGGAAACGAAGGGTCGTAGAAAATAACCGTTTTAGCCATCCAACAATCCCGCCTTCATCGACTTATAGACCAGCTGGGAAAACAGACTGTTCGACCACGCGAACCATTTTCTCGTAAATCGGCTTGGATCGTCGGCATGGAAGCCTTCGTGCATGAAGCCCGTGTCCGCGTCCGTCGCTTCCAGCAGGGCGATCATCTCCAGCTTCTCTTCGGCCGACTTCGCCGTCAGCCCCTGCATCGACAGCGCCATATGCCAGATATAGTCCGGGGGCGTGTGCGGGCTGCCGATTCCCTTAGCAGCCTTGCCTTCGTAGTAGAACGGATTTTCCCGGCTCAGCGCGAAGCGGCGCGTATTTTCGTAAATCGGATCGTCCTCGGAGACGTAGCCCAAGTAAGGAATCGAGATCAAGCCCGGCGTTCCGGCGTCGTCCATCAAGCTATAATTGCCGAAGCCGTCCGTCTCGTACGCGTAGATCGGGCCGAATTCCGGATGCCGGTAGACGCCGTACAGCCGAATGCCGTGATCGACCTCGCGCTCCAGCTTGGCCATTTCCCGCTCGAACGACAGGTCGCGGAACACGAATTCGGCGATTTCCCGCATTTGCCGCAGCGTGACGACGAGGAACATGTTGTCCGGAATGTTGTAATGGAAGTCGCAGGCGTCGTCGCTCGGACGGAAGCCGGACCAGACCATGCCCGTATAGTTGACCGGCATGCCCAGCCCGCCGTTCATGAGCGAGTCGGTCGGAATGCCGTTGTTCCGCTCGAAGCGGTACGGAGATTGCTCGAAATGGCGCTGCTCCCTTTTCCACAGATCGACCGCCGTACGCATCGCCTTCTTGAACTCGGAGTCGAAGATGTCCGCGAGTCCCGTCATCTTCCAATAGGCGTAGGCAAGCCGCATCGAGAAGCAGATCGAGTCCAGCTCGAACTTGCGTTCCCACACTCGCGGCGACATCTCCGTGACGTCGTCCGCATCCCAATGCCAGTCGTTGTCCATTTCGTTAAAGGCGTTGGCGTAAGGATCGATTTGAATCAGCTTCATATGAAGCTTGACCAGTCCGGCGATCACCCGCTGAAGATCGGCGTCGTCTTTGGCCAACGGCACGTAATGGATGACCTGCTCGACGGAGTCGCGCAGCCACATGGCCGGAATGTCCCCGGTTATGACGAACGTCGTGCCGTCGTCCTTCAGCTTGGTCGTCGTCTCCAGCGTGTTCGGAAAGCAGTTCTTGAACAGCTTCAGCAGCTTGGGGCGATGAGCCAGCCGTCTCTCCGCTTCGGACAGCGCGTCCTGCACCGCCTGGGGCAGCTCCAGCTTAGGCATGGAAATTTGGGGCAATCGGAATTGTTCCATGATTGATAAATCCCTCCATAACCTAAACGATTCTGCGCGCACCCCCGCGATTCCTTCACCGTCCCGAGCTTCTTCGCGCGGATGGACATCAGGGCCGCGGGTAAGCAGACGAGACCGGCCGCAATTACAGGAATCGAGTAGACGTCGAGCGAGGTCAACCGTCGGGATGGCCGGTTGTTGCCCCTCTCCCGCATCAGGTATGCTAGGGAGACCGGAACATTCGGCAGATCAGGGAGGGGCTACACATGGACGGACGGGAGAATGAATGGGCGCGGGGAATCAGAATTCTGGACCGGACGGCGGAGCTTGATGGCGGACAAGACGTCGCCCGATCCTTCGCGATCGACGAGTTGCTCGGCAGGGGGGTCGGAGGCGGAGCGGATCCGGTGTGCCATCTATGGCGGCATCCGCGCGCTTTCGTCATCGGGGCAAGAGACAGCCGGCTGCCCGGCGCGCCCGAAGCGGCCCGTCGGCTTCGCCGCATGGGCTACTCCGTGCTTGTCCGCCATTCCGGAGGCGCGGCGGTTCCGCTCGACGCCGGAGTCGCGAACGTCTCGCTCGTGCTGCCGATTGACGTCAGCCGGACGCAGAACTACTCGGACGACTTTGAGAAGATGGCTCGGACGATCGGCCGGGCGCTGTCCTTCTACGGCGTCCGAATCGACAAGGGCGAAATCGCGGGCTCTTACTGCCCCGGAGACTACGATCTGAGCGTGGACGGGCTGAAATTTTGCGGCATCGCTCAGCGAAGACAGCTGAAGGCGATGATCGTTCAGGCTTTCGTTGTCGTCGAAGGCTCCGGCGCCGAGCGGGCGGAGCTGGTCAAGGCGTTCTACGACGAGGCTGCAGCCGGCGCCGGACCGGAAGACTATCCTGCGGTCAGGCCGGATACGATGACCAGCCTGAACGAGCGGGCGCCGGCCGGCCCCGCTTCCGCAGAGGCGTTCACCGGCGCGGTCGTCCGCGCGCTGGAGGAGCTGGCTCGGCCTGCCTCCCCGCTTCGCCGCTTCCCCCTGCATCGGCTCGACGAGGAAGCCGTCGCGGGCATGAGCCGGAAGCTTCGGGAACGATACCCGCTGCTGAGCTGACTCGGCGGCTCAAGTCGCCGGGCGTCCGTTCCATTGGGCAGAGCCGCTCGGCGCTTCCGAGACGGCGCGCGCCGCCCCTCCTCCTCGGGAAGAGAAAGGAGCCGTTCCTCCAGTCTGCAGCAGACCTTTCGAAACGGCTCCCTCTTCTATTTTCGCGTAATTAATAGACGTCTTTCCATTCTGCGATGTTGGATGCGTCGAACTTGAACGGATCGCCCAGCATCACCTGCGTGCCGTCGCCGTCGGCGATGACTTCCTTCTCGCCGAGCTTGCCGGCCGTGAACTTGTCGCCTATGGCGCCGGTGATCGTGCCGTTGACGAGAGCGTCGGCGGCATAGCCGGACAGATAGCCGACGTCAAGCGGGTTCCACAGGTACATCCACTGGCAGACGCCGCTTTCGATGTACTCGGCCATCTCGCTCGGCAGGCCAAGACCTGTCAACTGCACTTTGCCCTTCAGGCCTTTGTCGGTCAGCACCTTGCCGGCGGCCGCAATGCCGACCGTCGTCGGAGAGATGATGCCCTTCAAATTCGGGTACGACTTCAGCAGCGCTTCGGTCTCGGATACGCTCTTGTCGCGCAGGTCGTCGCCGTAAGCAACCTTCACCAATTTGACGTCGGCGTATTTCGGGTCCTCCAGCTCTTTTTTCATCCATTCGATCCACAGGTTTTGGTTCGTCGCTTGAGAGGTCGCGCTCAGAATGGCGATTTCTCCGGATCCGCCGATCATCTCGACCATGCCCTGCACGAGCGTGCGGCCGATGCGCTCGGGATCCGCCTGATTGATGTGCAGCATGCGGCTTTGCGCGTTTACCGCAGAGTCGAGCGACAGCACCTTGATTCCGGCGTTCATCGCCTTCTCCAGCGCCGGCTGCAGCGCGTCCGGATCGTTGCCCACGATCGCGAGGGCGTTCACCTTCTGGGAGATCAGCTCGTCGATCATCGAGATTTGGGCTTCAGCGGTCGGCTGGTCCGGAGCTTTCAGGATGACCTCGTAGCCAAGCTCCTCAATCGCGTTCTTGTAGCCCTCCATTTCTTTCTCTCCGTACGGATTTCCGGCGTTCTTGAAGACGATGGCGAATTTCTTCTGTTCGTCCGCTTGGCCTCCGGACGACGGACTGCCCGAAGCCTGGCCGCTGGACGACGGGCTGCTCGAAGCCTGGCCGCCTCCGCTGCCGTCCTTGCCGCCGCCGCAAGCCGACAGCGCCGCGATGAGCATAACCGCGGTCAGAATCGTTCCAAACACCTTTTTCATTTTCTTATCCTCCCTTTTCTTCTCGCTCTGAAGCATGATAATGACTATACAAAACAGTCGCAAGACCGTGTTGTAGCGTGCTTGAACCCGTCGCTTACGTCCTGCGGACGGCGGAGAAGCGCTGCTTCAGCTGCGGAATCGCTACCGAAGCGATCAGCAGCGCGCCCATAATGATGAGCAGCGTTTGCGCGGAGACGTTCACAAGGCCGAGACCGTAGCGCAAAAATCCGATCAGGAAGACGGCCAGTATCGCTCCGATCATGCGTCCCTTGCCCCCCGCCGTGCTGACGCCGCCGAGTACGACCATCGCGATCACCTCAAGCTCGTAGCCCGTGGCGATGTTCGGACGGGTGCTGCCCATCCGCGAAGTCAGGAACAGGGCGGCGATGGCGGACATCAGACCGGCCAGCGTAAAGACGACGATCTTGATCCGGTCGACCTGAATGCCGGAAAATCTGGCCGCGGTTGCGTTATTCCCTATTGCGTACACTTTTCTGCCGAATGTCGTTCTGTGCAGCAGAATCCAGAAGACGACGGCGAAGAAAGCGAATGCGATCAGAATAAAAGGAATGCCTGCGACGTAGCCCCAGCCGAGAAACTTGAACCAGCCCGGGAATTTGCCCGCAGCCTGGTCTTCCAGCAGAATGTAGGCGATTCCGCGATAGATGATCATCGTCGCCAGCGTGACGATGACGGCGGACAGCTCCTTGTATTTGACGATCAGCAAGCCGTTGATCCAGCCGCACAGCGTGCCGACAGCCAGACAGATGACCACGGCCAGCTCCATCGGGACGCCGTGCTGGTACAGATCCGCCATGATGACCGACGACAGGGCGACGATCGAGGCGACGGAAATATCGATATCCCCGAGCAGGATGATGAAGACCATCGGCAGCACGATAAACGCTTTGTCCAGAAAGCCCATCGTCGCGTCTCTCAGATTGGCGGAGTCCAGAAAATATTCCGACAGGTTCGAGTTCATGACGAACACGCCGAGCAGGAGAAGAACGAGCAGCCATTCCCACTGGAGGACGAAGCCCTTCAGCGTAAACTCCCTCTTGCTTGCAATCTGTCGTTGTTCCATGGCTTATATCTTCCTCCTCATCAGGTTGTTGCGGTCGATTCCCCGCTTCACCAGGGCGTTGACCAGCACGGCAATGAGGATGATCGAGCCTTGAATGAAGTTCTGCCAGAACGGCGACACATTGATCATCGGCAGCGCATTGTTCAGGATGCCGAGCAGCACCGCGCCAAGAATGACGCCCGACAGCTTGCCGACGCCGCCCGCGATGCTGACGCCGCCGAGCACGCAAGCGGCGATGACGCTGAGCTCGTAGCCCGCAGCCGTGTCCCCCTGCGCCGAAGCGAATTTGGACACCCACAGCACGCCGGCCAGTCCGGACAGCCCGCCCATGATCGAGTAGACCAGCCATAGAATCCGGCCCGTCCGAATGCCGCTGATCTCCGCCGAGGTCGGGTTGCTTCCGATCGCATACACCCTTCTTCCCGTGCGGGTATGGCCGACGAAATAGTAGGCGGCGATATAGACGGCGACCGCGATCAGGATCAAGTGGTTAATGCCGAGCACCGATCCGGTTGCGATCGCCTTGAAGCTCTCCGGCATCTGGTGAGCGCTGACCCACTTGCCGCCGCTCGTCTCGAACGTCAACCCGCGGAAGACGTTCATCATGCCGAGCGTGGCGATGATCGGAAGAATGTTGACCCAGGACACCAGGAAGCCGATTACGATGCCGCACGCCAGGCCGACGCCGATTCCGACGCCGATCGCCAGCAGCGGATGCAGGCCGGGATAGTGGCTGACCGTTAGCGCCGAGACCATCCCGGCCAGCGCCAGAGTCGCGCCGATCGAGAGATCGATCCCTCTCGTCAGGATGACGAGCATCATGCCGACCGAGAGGATGCCGAGAATCGCCGTGTTCGTCGCGATGTCGCCGATATTCTCCCAGGTCAGGAAGCTCGGATTGCGCAGCTGCACGCCGATGGACAGCAGCACGATGAAGAGCAGCAGCCCCAGCTCCCGGAACTTGGCGATGCCGGCGCTAAGAGAGCCGGCCTTGTCCGGCCGTCCCTGCGCGCCCTGAATGGCCGCCGCGGGATTCGTTGCCGTCGGTTTCATGCCCCCTCCCCCCTTGCCCGGCTCGCCGCGGATGCCGAATCGTCCATCGAAGCGGCCAGAATGGCTTCCTGCGACAGCTCCTCCCGATTCAGAATCGTCGTAATCCGGCCCTCTCTCATGACGGCGACCCGATCGCACATGCCGATGATCTCCGGCATCTCCGAGGACACCATCAGAATCCCGTAGCCGGCGTTCGCCAGATCGCTGATCATCTCGTAGATCGCCGACTTCGCGCCGACGTCCACGCCCTTGGTCGGCTCGTCGAGGATGAGCACGTCCAGCTCGGCCGTCAGCAGCTTGGCGAACACGACCTTCTGCTGATTGCCTCCCGAGAGGGCGCCGGCCAGCGTGAATACGCTGTTCGCTTTGACGCCGACCTTCTCCGCGAGCTCCTTGGCCAGCGCCAGCTCCTTGCGGGCGTTCAGCATCCCCTGGCGGGAAAATCTCTGCAGCGCGGGCAGCGTAATGTTCCGGCCGATCCCCCACTGCAGCACGAGGCCCTGCTTCTGGCGGTCCTCCGGCAAGTAGCCGATGCCGACGTTCATCGCTTCCCGGGGGCTTCTGACGTTCAGCTCCTTGCCCTTGAACACGATTCGGCCCTTGTCGTGCTTCGATACGCCGAACAGCGTCTCGCACACCTCCGTGCGGCCCGCACCGACGAGGCCCGTGAGCCCGAGAATCTCCCCTCTTCTCAAGGTGAAGGAAACGTCCGCGAAATAACCGGTTTTACCGAGCCCTTCGAGACGAAGAAGCTCCTCTCCGATCTTCGCCTCCGTCTTCGGGAACAGCTGGGAAATTTCCCGTCCGACCATCGCCACGATCAGATCGGGGTTGGAAATCTCGTCGACGTTCCACGTGCCGATATATTTCGAATCGCGGAATACGGTCACCCGGCTCGCCAGCCGATACATGTCCTCAAACCGGTGCGAGATGAAGATGATCGACGCGCCGCCGTCCCGCAAGCGCTCCGTAATTCGGTACAGCTCCTCGCTTTCGTTTTTCGTCAGCGCGGCCGTCGGTTCGTCCATAATGATAATTTTGGCGTCTACCGACAGCGCTTTCGCAATTTCCACGATCTGCTGCTCGGCGACGCTGAGCGCGCCCATCTGCGTCTTCGGGCCGAAGCTTGCGCCCAGCTCCTTCAGCAGGCGGCCCGCTTCCTCGTGCATCTCCTTCCAGCGGATGCGCCGCGTTCCTTTCTGTATTTTCTCGTGACCCATGAAGATGTTCTCGGTCACGCTCAAATCCGGATAGTTGGTGACATGCTGATAGATCGCCGCGATTCCGGCCTTCTGGGCGTCCGTCGGATGCTTGAACGACACCTTCCTCCCGTTCAGGAACATGTCGCCCTCCTCCGGGGCGTGAACGCCGGTAATCACTTTGATGAAAGTCGATTTGCCTGCTCCGTTCTCTCCCATCAGGGCGTGGATCTCTCCGGGCTTTAACTGGAAGTAGACGTCGTCCAGCGCTTTGACGCCAGGGAACACCTTCGTGATCCCTCGCAGCTCCAGGACGTATTCCGCCTGCGCCATCCCCGACCCCTCCTTCTCTCTAGCTCTCAATGCGTAGCTTAAGAATACTGCGGTCGGGATAGCGTCCATAGGGGGCATTATTCAGATAGGGGGGGCAAATTTCGGGTCATGAAGCTCGGGGCGGCCGACAGGACGGCCGGACGGCTATTGCAAATAAAACACTTCCTCCATTGGACGGATCGGCTCCGGCTCGTTCAAGTCGAACGAGCCTTCGACCATCTCCGACGTGACGGCATTCCAACGGCGGCAGGCCTCGCTCTCCGCCAGGTAGGCGAAAGCCCGCTCCACATCGTCGCACTCGAAGCAATAGAAAAACCGGTTGCCACTGCGGAAGATCGAATAATTGCGGATGCCCGCCCGGGCATGCTCCTCCAGCACCTCCGGCCACGGCTCGGCATGCAGGGCGACGTACTCCTCCACCCGGTCTGCCTTGATCGTCCACGTCCAAGCGAATTTACGGCTCTTGCTCATTCGCCATCTCTCCTTCCCGCGCCAGCAGGCGCTCCCTGTATCCCGAGGGCGTGTGCCCGGTCCACTGCTTGAACAGCCTGCCGAAATATTTGGCGTCTTGATAGCCGATCCGTCCGCATATCTCCTGAATTTTCAGCCTCTGGTCCGCAAGCAGCGTCTTGGCCCGTTCGATTCGCTGCCGCGTCAAGTAATCGAGCATCGTTTCTCCTGTCTGCTGCTTGAAATATTCGCTGAAATACGTCGGGTTCATATAGACCATGTCGGCGATTCTCTTGATTGTGATCTCCTGATCCAGATGCTCCGCCATCCAGGCCTTCGCCTGCTCGATCGGCTTGCGGCTGCCGCTCTCGCGAGCCTGGCCGATGTCCTTCAGCACCCGCTCCAGCAGCCCGTTCACGCACCTCTTCAGCTCGTGTAGACTGGCGGCGTTCTCCGCCTTGTGCAGCTCCTCCTCCAGCGACAGAGACATCGCGTAGCCGCTCAGATTTTCCAGCCCTGCCGAATGAACGAGAATCATCGCGTTCCTCGCCATCCTCTGCAGCTTGTCGGGCGAACCCGTTCGGTCCAGCAGCTCGAACAGCCGCTTCGAGCATGCCTCGGCCTCCTCCGCCTGTCCCTGCTCGACGCTTCGCTTCAGCTTCCGCAGCGTCGCCGCCAGCTCCTTGTCCGGCGCTCCGGATGCGGCCGTCTCCGGCTCGGTCCGTTCCCGGCGGAAAATTCGGTTGCCTCCGTACAGAAACCGGTAGTTCATCAAGCCGAGCGCCTGGCGCTTCGCCTCGGGCAGCAGGTACAAATCCTCGATCGGGTCTCCGTAGGAAACAGACACCGAGAACGGCGTATACGTCTGAATCGAAGAGCGCAGCCCGGTTGCCAGCTCAAGCGCCTCCGCTTCCCATTCCAGACCGGGATCCGGGCTGAAGAGCAGCATCCAGAATTCCGTCTCGCCGCCTCGCCAGCACCAGCCCAGACGGTCCCCCTGTCCGCTGAAGCGCTGCTCCAGCACCTCGCCCATAATGTTCTCGAGCGCGTAGAAATACGCCTTCCAATCGCCCGGCTTGTAGCTCCGGGCCTTGACCGGCATCGTGTCCATGCGAACCGCCATCAGCAGATATCGCCCTTTCGGAAAATCGTCCACCCAGTACCCGAGCGAAGCCGCATCGATATCCATTGAGGCGATGTAGCTCAGCGTCTGGATTTGCCGCGCCTTCCGGTGCTTCTCCGCCTCGCGCTCCATCTCTCCCCGCTTCTGCAGCTGATACCGCCCCTCGGACACGATCTGGCGAATTTCCGCCATTCTCCTGCGGAACTGCTCGCGGTCAACCGGCTTGAGCAAATAGTCCAGCGCTCCCTCGCGGAGCGCCGTCTGCAAATATTGGAAATCGTCGTACCCGCTGATTAGCAGAGGGTAGAAGGAGTAGCTCTTCTTCGCTTCCTGGATCAGCGTCAGCCCGTCCATCTCCGGCATCTTCACGTCCGTGATGAGCAGGTCCACCGCGCCGTCCGTCGCGCGAAAATAGTCGAGAGCCTCCCTTCCGTCTCCAGCCGTCGCCGCCACCTCCCAGCCCTCTCCGCAGGACAGCACGAGCCGCTCGATCCCTCTGCGTATTCTGGGCTCGTCGTCCACGATCAGCGTCCTAATCGTCTGCACCTTCATTCGCCTCCCCTCTCGTCATCGGAATGCGGACGGTCACTTCCGTGCCCAGCCCGACGATGCTGTGCAGCTGCAATCCGTAATCCGCGCCGTGCATCATCACGATTCTGGCGTTTACATTGATCAGGCCAAAATGCGCGCTTCGCCCTTCGAAGCTGATCCTCTTCAGCGAGTGCTCCAGCTCCTCCAGCTTCTCTCCCGGGATGCCCGGCCCGTTGTCCCTGACCCGGAATACGATGTCCCGCTTGCCCGATCGGGCGCCGAACTCCTCGCTGGCCGTAATATGGATTTCGAGCGCCTTGCGCGTCTCCAGACCGTATTTGATCGAGTTCTCCACAATCGGCTGCAGGATGAACTTCGGCGTATACAGCGTGCGTAAATCAAGTTCGCCTATCGTCGTGACCAGCTTGAAGCGCAGCCGGTCCTCGAAGCGGAACTTCTGAATCGTCAAATAATCCTTCACGTGCTGGACCTCTTCCGCGATCGCGACGGATTTGGCATGATTGGACACGGAAAAACGCAGCATGCGGCCGAGCAGCGTCACCATGTCCACCACCTGCTCGGTGTCCCCTTCCTCGACGGCCATGCCGATCGTCTCGAGCGTATTGTACATGAAGTGGGGATTGATCTGGGACTGCAGCGCGTACAGCTCCGCCTCCCGCTGGCGGATCTCGATCTGATAGTTCTGCTCGATCAATTCCCGAATCGTCGAGATCATCGAGTTGAAGCTTCTCGCCAGCGTGCCGACCTCGTCGCCGCTGCGCACCTGCAAGTCGACCTGGAAATCTCCGCGCTCGACCGACTTCATCAGACCGCTCAGCTTCTTTAACGGCCGGGTCATGCTGTACGAGAGCAGGATGGCGATCAGGGACGTCACGAAGATGATCCCGATAATGACGAATACGGTCACATTGCGCACGATGTCGGTTCTTTCGGTCAGCTCCTTCAGCGGAATGCTGTGCAGGAGCACCCACCCCCGGCCAGGAGACTGGTTGACGCTGACCAGCTTGGCCGGACCGGACGCGCTCGTTCGGAAGCTGCCGTTCAGCGTCGGATAGCGGATCTTGTTCTCGTCGACCGTCCCGATCTTGTCGCGGTTCGTGTGGAAAATAATGTTCCCCGCCGAGGTCATGACCCACAGCTCCGCCCGCTCGTTCCGTTCGAAGTTGCGCACGATGTTGTCGATGAAGCTCAGATCGACCGCGATCAGCATCGTCCCCAGATTTCTGCGGTTGTCGTTGTCGCTGATCGGCTTGTGAATGAACACGTAGGGAGTGCCGGTGTCGAGCTTCACGTTCATCTCGTCCGGAAGCAAGATTCTTGCCCGGCTGCCGGCCGTCCCGAACCGTCCGATGTCGGCGCCAAGCCGCTCGCTCCAATCGGCCTCCCGAAAGCCGGCCTTCGAGCTGAAAAACAGACGCCCGTTAGACAAGACAAAAACGCCCATCACGTCGGCGTTTCTTCCGCTCGTATACGTGCGCGCCAAATAGCTGTTCATCGCGTACTGATCCCGGTTCAGAGCGGATCTCCGGTCGTACCCCTCGCGCCGGAGAATCGTCAGAACGTCCTCCGAATTGAACAGCATATCCGGAAGCGTCGTCAGCTCGTCGATGTGCTTCTCGATATCCGCGTTCGCCTGGAACAGGAACCGGGGCATATATTCGCCGATCTGCTCCTCGACCGATCTCGCGTATTGCGTATACGAGACGTAGACGAGCAGCAGCAGGGGAAGCACCGTCAGCGCCACATAGACAACCGTCAGCTTATACGCGATCGGATAGTGGCGAAAATTCCATCCTCTTCGGCGCCTAAAAATCATATTGACCTACGTTCTCCGCCGTAAAATCGAGCGGCTCTCCCATAATAACCATATCCCCGTTCACGCGGATATTGCCGACGCCGTCGATCTCCCGACCGTCGGTCGGCGTCTTGCCGTTCAGCAGATCGTCGGCAAGCCGAATCGTCAAGTAGCCGAGCTTCTTCGGACTCCACAGCGTCGACATCTGCGCCGAGCCGTCCAGCAAATACTCCCTCATCAGGTTCGGACCGGAGAGGCCGACGACCTTCACGCGCCCACGCTTGCCCGCTTCCCTTACCGCCTTGGCCGCGCCGGGAGGACCGACGGAGGAATTGCCGATAATGCCGTCCAGCTCCGGATAGTCGGCGAGCAGCTCGTTCGCCACCTGATAAGATTTCCCCAGGTCGTCGTCCGTCGCGACCGTCGTCACGAGCGTTAAATCCGGGTAATATTCCTGCTGCTGAACTTTGATCCATTCCAGCCATTCGTTATTGTTGGCGGCGGAGAACGAGCTCGTCATAATCGCGAAGCTGCCTTCCTCTCCCATCGTCAGCGCAAGCGTATCCAACAGATGTCTGCCCAGCACCTCGGGATCGACCATGTTCACGAAGAACTCTCGCCCAGCCGCCTCGGTGTCCGCATCCCACGTGATCACCCGGATCCCCTGCTCCTTCGCCTTCCGCAGAACGGGAACCAGCTTGACCGGATCGTTAGCCGACAGCGCAATCAGGTCGACCTTCCGCTCGATGAGCTCCTCCACCACCTCGATCTGAGGCTCCGCGTCGGCGCTGGACGGCTCCCGATAGATCAGCTCGACGCCCAGATCCCCGGCCGCCTCCCTGGCGCCCTCGGCCACGTAGTTAAAGTAGTCGTTCCGGACCTTGGGCACCATGGCGATCTTGTACCGTTCGGGAGGGCCGCTCTCACCCGAAGGCGAAGGCGTCTCGACCGAACCGACCGGCTCCATCGAATAGATCAGCTCGTAGTCTCCGGAGGGTCCGGAGCTGCACGCGACAAGCAGCGCCAACATCATCAAGCTCGCCATTGTACGAAACACCGGACTCCCTCCGCTCCCCAGCCTTGTAAAATCGACCGACCGCTTTTTTTATAGAATGACGTGCTTTACCTGCATGATTTCTCCCGCCTTGGCCAACAAGCCCGCATTGTGGCCGATGGACATCGCGCAATGATGCGTCGGCGCTTCGGCGAACCAGCGCGACATGTAGTCGTCCGGATGCATGCGGAACTTGACCGGCGTCTGGGTGTTGCCGATTCTCATAATCGGACCGTCCGTCGACTCCGCCTCGCTGATGATCAGCTTCAGCTTGCCGTCTCCGGTTTGGGTGACGTTCAGCGTCGTGATCGGGCCAGATTTGACCTTCGCCTCGACGGATACGCCTGTGCCCTGCTTGCCGTGATACAGCCCCATTCCCCGAAGCGTCGGCCGGCCTTCCGAGATGGCGATATGGAACGGACCGTCATGGCCGAGCAGAATCGTGCCGTCGACGTAGTCGGTCGCGACGATCTCCGAGAAGCTGCCCCCGGTTCCCAGAATGTCGCAGATTTTCATCGCCAGAGCGGTCTTGAGATCGCCCTCCCCGGCGCACGGAACGCCTCTGGCCGTCAGCAGGGAGTGTCCGACGATAAAGCCGCCCTGCAGCTTCTCGTATTCCCCTCCCGGGGCACCATGGTAATAATAACACAACGCGTCAAGATCGAACTCGCGAACAAGCTTCTCCTGCGCCGCCGCAACCCGGCACGACCAGTCGAGCTGCTCGTCGGTCGGCTTTCTCGCGATCGGATCGGACGGAGAATCCCCGCTAATCTGGAACATCTCCCGAACCGCTTCGAGCTTCTCCTTCACGTCTCGTTCCGAGACCTCCTTCAGCAGCCGGTCGAGATCGCACATTTCCAGCACTTCCACATGCATCCCCGTCTGGGCTTGCAGCATCGTAAAATCGCTGTACATATCGAGCATGCCGCTGTACGTATTTCCCAAAAAACCGAAACGGCTGTGCTTAAGCGTGCGAGGCACGGAGGCGGCGCGAACCCACTCCTCGATCTCCCGCCAGGCTCGAATCGCTTCCGGCTTCTGGCGCGTATTCTCGTTCGTCAGAGAGACGGCCGGCGTATAGTCGAGCCCGAGCATGCCGTTCACGACGCGGAAGGGAATGCCGGCGCGATTAAACGCGTTGGCGAATTCCGGAACCGGACAGGCGCCGCAATGGGCGAGCCATTCTCCGGTCGTCGTCCGCTCGTAATCGATCCGATCGGTCGGCTGAAGGTTCAGAAACACGGCGGGCGCCCGGCACAGCTGATGAACCGGGAGCACGGTCGAGCTCGTCGAATAGGTGGCCGCATGGCAGAAGACCAGATCCACGTGGCTCGCGTTCAGCCATTCTCCCGCTTTGCGCCCTTCCGCCTCGGTATCGACCAGCCCGTAATTGTAGATTTCTCCCCACTGCGACATCCGCTCTTCGATCGCCTTGCCGTATTCAAGAAGGCGATCCCGCAAGCCCGGGAACTGCTCCCAATAGGCGCGAAGCCCAACGCTGTACAGCCCGATCCGCGCCTTGCGCGGCGGCTTGATCGCTTGCATGCCAGACATCTGTTTACCCCTCCGATTTCGTATGAAATAATGGATATAATCCGATTGTAAATGCTTACACCCGAATTGGCATCCTACGATCTTGGTCAAAAATCACAGTATCTTGGAGCTGATCCCTATGCCCGGCTATCGGGAAGAAGCCTCTCACGACTGGACCGGCGATTCGATCCGCACGATCGCCACGCCTTCCGCGTTCGCCAAGGCGTCGCTGTACTACGTTCAGGAGTCCGGAAAGTTCCGCACGATGCCCTCCTACTATACGGAGAGGGAGAATCTGGACTCCTACCTGGTTCTCTATACGACGAAAGGATTGGGCTACCTCACCTACGAGGGCAAGAGCTACGCCCTGTCGCCCGGACAGCTGATCTGCATCGATTGCCGTTCGTATCAGCACTATCGAACCGACCCCGAGCAGCTGTGGGAGATGATCTGGGTTCACTTCAACGGCAGCTCGTCTCCCGCTTATTACGATCGCTTCTCCGCCGCCGGCGGCCCTGTGCTCCGATTGTCCGACGGCTCCAGAATCCCCGCCATCCTGCAGGACATCGTCTCTCTGGGCCAGCGAAGAACGATGCGCTCGGAGCTCGAGGGCTCCCGGCTTATCGTCGATCTGCTCACCGAGCTGCTGCTGGCCGTCCATCGCCGGGACGCCTCGGCCGCTCCGGCAATTCCGGCGCTTGTGCGGGACGTTATGAAGCACTACGACCGGCACTATGGCGAACGCCTCACGCTGGATGGCGTATCGGCCTTGTTCGCCGCAGACAAGTACCATCTCTCGAAGGCGTTCAAGCGCTATACCGGCTTTTCGCCGAACGAGTACTTGATCCATACCCGAGTTACCCGAGCCAAGGAGCTGCTCCGCTTCACCGACATGCCCGTTGCCGAGATCGCGTCGGCCGTCGGCATCGACAGCGCCAGTCACTTCATCAATCTGTTCCGGGACCGCGAGCTGCAGACTCCGCTTGCCTACCGGAAAATGTGGCGGGAATCCTAAATCTCTCGACTGCGGAATATAGATATACGGCCGAACGAACGTTATGCTATATTACGAATATAACCGCCAGAGAAAATGCTGCGGCCGCGGCGCACTCGCCCTGCGGCGCGAAAGAGAGAGGATACGACGGACATGAACGCCAGACTGAAAGCTTGGATCGCCTCCTCGCTCTTCCTGAGCATTCTGCTGCTGACGGCAGGATGCGGCACGCTTCAGATCGTTCACGCCGCGGACGGCTCGACGTCCCAGGCCCAGCTGCTGCAGAAAGCGATCGAAACCGCGTTGAGTCAGCGTAAGAGCTCCGTTCAATTGAAATACGTCGGCAAGGGCGCCACGCTGAAGCAGGACATCAAAAACATTCTCGAGGCGGCCATTCGCTCCGACGATTACGTGCATTACATCGTGAAAACCTATAAATATCAGGCCGCGATCAAGGGGAATACCGCGACGATCGACTTCAGCTTTACCTACTGGGAATCGCTTGCGCAGACGGCCGAGGTTCGCAGGCAGGTCGCGGCTATCGTCAGAAGGATCGTCACTCCCGGCATGAACGACCATCAGAAGGTGAAGGCCGTCCACGATTGGGTGGTCGCGAATCTGGCCTACGACACCCGCCTCGTCTCGCACTCCGCTTACGACGGGCTGGTCGACGGCTCGACCGTCTGCCAGGGCTACGCCCTGCTCACCTACGAGATGATGAAGCAGGCGGGCATTCCGGTGCGGATCGTGGAAGGCACTTCAAGGGGAAGCGCCCATACGTGGAATCTCGTGCAGATCGAGAAGAAATGGTACCATATCGACACGACCTGGAACGATCCCGTGCCGGACGCCTTCGGGAAAGTTCAGTACAACTACTACAATCTGACCGACGCGCAAATCCGGCCCGATCACAAATGGTCGGTCACGGCCGGCTATCCCGCAGCCGCTACGGATTACGGCCAAGTCGCGGCCCGGCTCGCGAAGAAGGAATCGGGAAAAAACGGCTTCTATCGCCAGCTGTACGACTTGATGGGATACCCCTACATGGAGGACGCCTACACGGCCTCAAGCGTCACCGAGTTGACGGAGCGCATTCGCGCCGCCGCCGACTCCGGAGAGTCCGAGCTCTTCGTCCGGTATACGAGAAGCGCTACGGTCGCCTCGGATCTCAAAAAAGCGTTCAACGCCCAAACCGGCGCTTCCCGGATGAGCTACACGCTCGAGAATTACACCCGCACGCCGGCCAACGATAAGCTGCTCCGCATTACTTTGCACCGCTAAGGTCAAGCATATGGCTCCCGCCGTCCTTGGGATCGGCGGGAGCACGTAGCGAATTTTATCCATCACCAAGCATAAACGGCTTACGCCGTCCTTGGGACCGGCGGGATAACGTTTATGTCGGAGGGGATTCAGATAAGGATAACGAATTTTATACTTGCTGAATCACTTAAAAAGCCAAGGCCCCGGCCATGAACTCATGGTCGGGGCCTTGCTTGCGTCTTTCCTCGCACTTCCGGGAGGAAGACGAGCGGCCGGGACGCTGGCCGGAGCGGTCGAGGAGCGCCGCGAAGCCTCGCGAGACGCCTTCCGCGCAGAGCCGGACGCCGCCGCCTCCCTCAGCCCGGCTCCCTGGCCTGCAGCCGATAGAAGGCCAACATCGGCAGCCGAGATTCGTCGTCGAACGGAACGTAATAGGCGGGGTTGGTCTCATAGGCGCCGTGCACGAACGTCTCGCCCACGGGCTCCCGCGACAGGGAGAGCACGATCTCGGCCTCGCCGGTCACCCTCCATTCGATCACCCCGAGCTTCCCCGCCTCGTCCTCCGCCCGAAACACCTCTTCCTTCGTATGCGCGAGCAACCGGCCGCAGACGTCGGAGAAGCGAAGCACGATCTCTCCCGCTCCGGACGCTTCGTGCGAGGATATGCCCCGGCGGATGACGGCCTCCTTCGCGCGCGGCGCGCGATGCCTCTCGAAGCCGCGCTTTCCGTATACCCCGCCCAGCGCCGCCGCTGCAAGCCGTTCTCCGATCAGCCGATTGCCAGCCGGCGCATTATGAATGTTATCGCACACCTCGCAATCCAGCGAAGGCACGACGTACACGTTCGGCAGCCGTTCGGCCGCTTCCTTCTGGGCTTCTCTGACCCGCCCCCAGCAGCGGTCGAGCTCGTCTCCGGTCTCCCAGCCGATCAAGCGGTTCAACTGAACGGTGAGAACGGGAAGCTCGGAGTCGCCGAAGTCCTTCCTTAGACAGCGCACCCATGCCCCGAAGCGTTCCAAATAGGTGTCGGATTCGTCCGTCTCCGGCATGTTCGCGTCCGAGCAGCCCTGGTACCAAAGCACGCCCTTCACTCGGCCGCCGGCCGCCGCCGCAATATCGAGCATGTTGCGGTACAGCTCTCCCTGCTCCTCCGGATTCCAGCTGTGCAGATGCGAGCCGCCAAGCGCCGTCGGTAGGAGGCCAATCGGGTACCCTAGCTCCGCCCTCAGCCGCTTGCCGAACAGGAGAAACGGCGAATGTCCCGGATTGGACCATTCCCGGTTAGGCGCGAACCGCGTCGCCGTCGGATCGTTCAACGGATGGCTGGCCATATCCCACTGCCCGTTCAGCCGCAGCATATGAACGCCCGGCTCAGGCCCGTCTTCGCACGGACCTCTGCCGTATCCGGCCGCATTGCTCTGCCCGGCGATGATCCAGAGATCCCCGACGCCGAGATGGTGGATCATATCGCCGCGCATCGGCCACTCCATCGCCGGATCGTCCTTCCGCACGCGAAGACAGGTTTCCACCCGGTATAGCCCTCCGGCGGGAACTCGAAGCCTGACCGTCCAGCTTCGTTCCTCCTCCATCTCGGCGGGCGTCCAGGCCAGCACGAGCCGCCCGTCGTCCTCCCGGACGATGCGCGCGTACACCTGAGCCCGCTCCAGCTCGTAATCCCCTTCCGCATGCCAGCTTCCCCGAAGCGTCCATTCCGCGAATCCGTCGATCCCCTGCTGAACAATCGTCCAAGAGGAGGGAGCTTCCGTCAAGAAGGCGCCATTCGCCCGTTTCTCCAACCGTCTCACCCTTTCCGGCTGCGTTCTTCCGAATCCGCCAGATGCGACAAGCCGAGCAGCACTGAAGTTTCCGGGTCCTCCGCCACGACGAACCTCGGCGCTCCCCACGGCGTCCAGGCGGATGCGAGCGTGCGGTCAATGACTTGCGGCAGCACCCGGTCCGCGGACTTCATTAAGCCTCCGCTGAGCACGACAACCTCGGGATCGTAGGCGTGAATCAGGTTGACGATGCCCGCGCTCCAATGCTCCAGCAGACTCTCGACGAGGCTTCGCGCCCACCCTTCTCCCCGTTCGCCCGCCGAGATCACGTCCTCGTAGCCCAACGCCCCGGAATTTTCCGACAACGGACTGTCGGAGAATCCCGGCATCCGGGCCGCGCGGACGGACAGCGCCCAGTGACTCGCCTGGGCTTCCATGCACCCGACGTTGCCGCAGGCGCACTTCTCTCCATGAATATCCGTCGCCAGATGGCCGCCGAGAATGCCGGCCTGATAATGCCGGCCGCGCACGACACTTCCGTTCATGATCGCGGCTGTCCCGATTCCGGTGCCGAACATCATCAGCACCGCATCCTTCGCCCCGCGCGCCGCGCCGTAAGCCACTTCCCCGACAAGGGCCGCGCGCGCGTCATTCTCCATGACGAACGGAAGCGAGAAGGCGTCCGCCACCCATTGGCTGAAATCGAATCCGATCGCATCGGCATATTTATCGTGGATGGACAGAAGCGTGCGGTTGTCCGCATCCACGATGCCCGGCAGCGCCAAGCCGACGCCCCGGCAGGCCGCCGGAGTCCACCCGGCCTCTCCCAGCAGCGCTTTGACGGTCTTCTCGACCGCCGGAAGGCGGCCGGCGAGCCCGTGCTCGGAATAAGCCGGAATGCTAGCTTTGGCCGCCACCTTGCCGCGGTCTATCAATCCGATTTTGATGTTCGTTCCGCCGAAGTCAATGGCGATATTCATGCTTCATTCCTCCGCTTGCCGCTCGTTTCAAGTTCTCACATAGGCTTTGATCGTCGCCAGACGGGTCCCCTCGCTGCGATCGGTCGGACGAATCGTATATTCGCCGACAGCCGCGGGGATGACGAACGTCTCCGCATAGCGGACGAGGAACGGCGCAAACGCGCCGCTCGGGCTTTCGACGACCGCTTCCTCCCCTTCGACCAGGTTCAGCATCTGAACGCCGCCGTTCGTATGATGGGTCACCCTGCTCGTAAACCAGTGCCGCCGGGTCTCAATGAACTCCAGCTCGTGCAAGCCGGTCCGCTCCTCGATCCAGCCCTCGCCCTCCGCGACTTGAACCGTTCGATCGATCAGATTGCTTTTCACCCATTCGGTTCTGCGCTCCCACTGAATGTTGCGCTTCCCGTGCTCCAGATGAACCGGTCGGGGCTTGCCGTCCAGCCCCAGTCGGTCCCAATCCCACAGCTTAAACGTGAAGATATACGGCGTCGCGCTGATCTCCAGCACCATCGTGTCCGTGCACGAGCAGTGAACCGTTCCGGCCGGGATGAGGAAGTGGTCGTGCTTGCGGGCCGGGAAGGCGTTGACGTGACGGTCCGCGGGGAAGGAGAATCCCCCCTGCTGCGCCCGCTCCAGATCCGCGATCATCCGATCGGGATCGACGTCTTCCTTCAAGCCCAGGTATACGTGCGCCCCTTCCTTGGCCTCCAGAATGTAATAGCTTTCGTCCTGCGTATAGCTCATGCCGAAGTGCTGCTTGATGTAATCCGTGAGAGGATGCACCTGCAAGCTCAGGTTCTGCCCGCCGATCGTGTCCAGGAAGTCGAAGCGAATCGGGAATTCCGCTCCGAAGCGCGCGTACACCTGCTCTCCGAGCAGCGCCTGCGGTTCGAAGAACACGACGTTTAAGGAAGGCAGCTCGATCCGCAGATCGTCGTATTGGAAATACAGGCTGTTCTCTTCCGGGACGCCGTCGAAGCCCCAGGCATACGGATTGTCCCGCGGTTCGAGACCGATGCGCTCCTCCAGCCAGCGGCCTCCCCAGACGCCGGGGTCGAAGTACGGAACGAGACGGAAAGGCCTCCGCACGGTCTCGCGAATTCCGGCGAACAGCGCCGCTCCCGTGACCATACGCGGATCGTCCTTGCGGTTTGTGTCGAGGTAATAATCGGCCCGTTCCAGCAGCGACCGCTTCAGCCGGTCCGCCGTCCGCCATTCGACGAAAAACCCTCGCTTGTATTTTCTGAGAATGTCTTCGTCCTCATTGCCCGCCCGCCAGTTGCCGAACTCCTTGCTGCGATAGCGCTGCTGAATTTCCCAGCGAGCCAGATCGGCATAGACGAGCACGTCTCCCTCGGCGACGAGGGAAGCCCCGAACCCGATGACGACGACGACTCCCGCTTCGATCCCGCGAGCTTGCGCGGCCAGCGCGTCCAACCGCTCGCGATCGTAAAATTCATCTATCGTAAAAGGCGACAGATAACCGAATACGCGGTCCTCTGTCAAGTAACGCTCCAGCTTGGCCTGCAGACGATCGGCGTCCAGCGCCGCCTCCTCCGCCAGAATGACCGCCGCCGGCTGCAGTCCGCCAAGACCTCGAACGATCTCGTCGATGCGGACAGCCGGATAGCACTCCACGACGATCACCGTTTTGTCGCGCTTTCTTGTTTCCTCGGCCAGTCTGCCGGCAATCGACTCATAGCCGGCCCACGCTTCCCGTCTCCACCCTTCGATCTCGACGATCGGTTCCTTCTCATACAAAGTCACTTGGCATCCCCCTGTTCGTTCTGTTCTCCCCTTCATCTTAGGCCGAAAGCGCTCTTCCGTCTTTTCAGAGAAGGGACGGCCTTTTATAAAAATTGGACAGAAACCGGTTGCCCGGTCCGGCCAAGTCACATTGATTTCGGCCGCCGCCTTCGTTAAGATGAAAGTAACGGATGGTGTTCAACAATGGAATTCACACAGCAGGAACTCAATCACTTCAACGCCGTACTTAACGACTGCGCCGTGAACTTGAGCGGCTCGGAGCTCTCCTTCTACGTCCACTATTGGGGCGGCGAAAGAAAGCTTTACACGAACCATGTGCACAAGCATTCCTTTTTCGAAATTTGTTACGTTATCGACGGGCAAGGCACTTACGAGGAAGGCTCCCACCGGCTGCCGATCGAGCCGGGCACGCTATTCATGTCGCGGCCTCACTTCAAGCATCAGATCATCAGCGACGACGGCCTGTACATCCTCTTCGTCGCCTTCGAGCTGCTCCCGTCAGAATCGTCCAGAGAAGGACTGCGAAGGTTCCGAAATCTGGAGAAATCCAGAACCTTCTGCATCCGCAACGCGGAGCAGTGTCCCGCGGTTCTGATCTGGCTTGCCCTGCTGCGGCAGGTCTCTTCCTCCATGCATTTTCTCGAGGAGGGCATTCTCGGACTGGCGCGAGGACTGATGACCTCCTTCGAAAGCGCATTCTCGGACCAGCGCAGCTCGGCCAGACCTGCGCCCGTCCCGAGTTCCACCTCTACGCTCGTTCACCGGGCGAAGTTGTACATTCGCGACAATCTGGCTCAAGAGCTGAAGCTGTCGACGGTGGCCGATTATTTGCACGTGTCTTCGCGCCATCTCTCCCGCCTGTTCGGCGAAGAGCTGGGCCAGTCCTTCTCCGCTTACGTCCGGAAGGAACGAATCCGGCAAGCCGTGTCTCTGCTGACGACGACGGACTGGTCGATCAAGCGCATCGCAGAGGAAACCGGCTTTGAGACCGTGCACTATTTCACGACCGTATTTAAAGCCGAGATGGGCGAGCCGCCCGGCCAATTTCTGCGGAAGCTGAAGGAACAGACGGAGATATTCTGACGCCTTCGTACTGTCGGCCAACGCCGCCGATCGCTTCTGCACAAGTAGGCGGAGCGGCGGACCCGCTCGTTGATTTCACGAGGAGGCTCCGACGATAACCCGAACGGCCGCAAGCCCTCCGGCCTCCAATAGACCGCGGATTTCTCCCCCCGTCGTATCCAGCTCCTCGACGTTCTCCTCCAGCACGTTCACGCGGAAAGCCCGCGCGATGCTCCTGCCAGGCATTCGCACAACGTAAGGAACAGCCTGCGCGCCGAGCGCGCCCCGGACATCCTGCAGCCGAACGATGATCCCGTCGCCGTCCTCCGCCGCCTTGACGTAAGTCGCAACGACGCCGTCGCCCGACGCCTCGAGCAGCGTTCCGCCCGATTCCTTCGCACAAGCGTAGGCCGGGAACTGCTGCACCGGAAGCGAAGTCTCGATCCCCTGCCGCGCCATCTCCTCCGGCCGGAACGTCCCCGCGAAAGAGAAGAGCCTGTACGTTAACGAGATCGTGCCCGGCTGACTCGCACGGAAGTTCGTGTCCCAGTAGTTGTTGAGCGGCCATGCCAGCAGAATCGGATTCGCGTCGCGAGATATCGCAGCGCTCTCCCGCCCGAAGTTGAAGCCGCCGATCTGGACGAGCGGCGCGTCCGGGCAAGCCAGGGTGACGCCGTTGCGGCCGTCGTACACCGATATGGCGCGATCCGCCGTCACCCAGTCGCGGCTGACGCCTGGCAGCTGATCGTCGTCCAGTCGAACGAGCGAACCGGCAGTGTCGAAGGCGGCTTCCCAGCCCGCCTTCAGCCGGAGCGGGAAGGCGAAGTAAATCGATTCCGGCTCCCGATCGTCCGTCTTGTCCAGCAGCGCCCGCATCTCGATACCGGGACGGTCGCGGAACAGAGTGATCCGCTGCTCCAGTCGGCGAACGCCCGGCGCCTCCCAAACCCATGTCAGCGTCACCCCGCTGTCGTGTTCCGCGGCGGAGCACGACAGCAGCCGGTCTGCACCTCTGCGGCGCGCCTTCCAGTCGTTGTTCCAGCAGCTCACGCTGTTGTTGCACTTGTCGATGTCGCGCAGGAATAGCGTCTCCCGGTGGCGGCGGTCCGCCAGCGGATCGGGCATCTCGTGCACGTACTGGAACCATGTCCATTCGCTGTCGGGATCAATCATCGACCAGCCCGCCTTCTTGTCGAACAACTCTCCGATTCGTCCGGTCTCCGGATCGTAACCGAGCCGGTAATACTGCGTCTCGATGCTTCCCGGCTCCATCTTCAACGCTGCCGGTTCCTTCGCGGCCGGGGAGAGCGCAGCGTGAGGCACCTTCTTCCAGCTGAACGGCGGAATCGTGACCCGGCCAACGGACGGAAGGCTCCAGTCCGTGTCCAGATTGTTGCGATGAACGGTGAAGCGCGAGGCCGTCAGATGACGCCCTTCGTGATACCAGTATTCCGGCAGCCGCAGATCGATGGTCTGTTCCACAGGCGACGCGTTCACGAGCAGCGTCCCTTCCGGTTTGCCGGACTGCGGCGGATTGCCGGCGAAGCGCTCCAGTTCGCGATTCAGCAGATAGCCGCTCAGGCTGTTCGCCTGATGGGCGAAGTGGGCCTTATGCCCCCAGAGCACCTTCGTGTAATCCGAATCCGGATCGGTCACCGAGATGTTCGCTCCCCAGGTGTGCTCGTCGAACAGTTGAAGCTGCTCCCAGGCCGCTTCGTACATGTCGGCCTCCGCTGCCGGCAGCGGCTCTTCGCGGAAGGCGGCCAGAAACTCCGCACTCTGCAGGGCTGCTTTGGAACGGCGGCTAAGTCGGGTCTCATCGGCCGAGCTGGCCGCTCCGAAGTTCCAATAATCGGTCCAGTCTCCCGAATACGAGGGCAGCTGCCCGCTCGGAAGCTCCTTCAGCCGCTCCAGAAGCATCTCCGGGGTCGCCATTCGGATGCGGGGACCGAGTTTCTCCGCGTTCCATCTCCGGATCATGCCGAGCAGCTCCGTATCCGGCGGCGTATTGTCGAACAGCGGAATGTTGGTCGCCGACAAGTAGACGAAATCGTACGGATAATTTTCGCTTTCCAGACGGGACAAGTAGCGGTCCAGCCCCGCCCTCATCCTGGCCGTGTCGTTCTCCCACAGCTCCCCGAACTGAGTAAACAGCGAGTAATGCTCTCCGTGGAAGGTGAGCAGCTGCTTCCGATCGGGCGCCGTCCAGCGGAATGCGCTCGGACGCTTGAACGGAATGCCGCCGAAGTGGATGTTGACCCCTGTCGTATACAGCTCGATCCCCGCATCCAGCAAAATCTGGGCGAACGTCCAAGGCTGCCCGTTGATGTCATGGTTGATCGCCGTCCGAATCGGCACGCCGAAGCGCTCGCGAAGTTTCTTGACCGGGCTCAGCGAGCGTATGATTTCCTCCGCCGAGCAGAGGGGCGTGCTGTGCATGTTAACCGCGGTGAGGCAGATCTGCCCTCTCCGGACGCAAGCGGCGAAGCGCTCGACTTGCCCCTCGTCCGCGGTCTCCAGCCAGCGGAGAACCGGCTCCGTCGCCTCGCACGTCCAATAGAAACGATCTTCCTCCGCCTGGCCCGCCGTCGACTCGCACAACTCGATGGCCTGGTCGATATAGGATTTCTGAAGCTCCCACAGCACCGGCTGAGGGTGCGTATAGCCGACGTCCAAATGGCTATGATGATATACGAGAATTTCCCGGATCCCGGCCATGATTATCCCTCTCTTTCATTTCGTTCTTCGTCTGGCGCAGCAGCAGGGAAACTCCCGCGAATGCGCTCAGCGACGTGTCTCCGGTCACTTCGAGGGAGACGTCGTATCGGCTGATGGCCTGCCTCACGCGATCCAGAAACAGCTCCTTGCTCTTGACGATCTGCCCGCCGAGAACGATCGCCTCCGGGCGGAACGCCTCCAGAAACGGCAGCAGCATCTCCCCGATCATGTCGCCGAAGCGGTGGAAGACGCCTATGGCTCTCGGATCTCCGCCTCGGGCCAGCTCGGCCACGTTCTTCACGTCCAGGCGGGCGTCGTCCAGCCCCGCCTCCCGCATGAGCCGGACGATGCCCCTCTTGGAGATGTAGTCGTCCACGATCGAATCCCGGAAGGGCTGGTTGTAGATCCAGCCGTGTTCGGGCACATCCTTCCGGTTCTTCACGAGAACGCCTCCCTCCAGAAAGGCGGAGCCTGCTCCCGTTCCGATCGTCAGGCACAGCGACCTGGCATAAGCGCCCGCCTTGCCCACGGCGTACTCGCCCAGCGCGAACAGATTCGCGTCGTTCTCGAACACGATATGAAAGTCGGGCGAGCGCTTGCCGACGAACCAGCTCTCCTGGGCCAATCTCGCGGTCAGTTCCTCCCGCAAGTTCACCCCGTAAATATTTTCAAACTTGTCTACGCCCCGAATGTAGCTGATGCCCTCCTCGTAATCGAAGGGACCCGGAAAAGCGTAGCCGATTCCGTCGATCCGGAACGTTTTGTCCATAATCCGGTTCGTCTGCTGTTTGATCAGCTCGACAAAATGCGATAGCAGTTCGTCTTTCGACTCCTTGGATTTGGCCGGGTAGATCATATAGGAATCCGGAACGAGCTTCCCGAGCGCGTTCATGACCGCAGCTTTGATGAACAAGCCGCCTATGTCGAATACGATAGTATATTTTTTCATGATCCCGCTCTCCCGTTCGTTTAGACGACCTGCCGAATCCGGAGGAATCTCGGCCGGTAGATGCTGCCGAACGCCATATGGACGTCCATGCTCGTCGTGTTTACATTGTAGCTCGCCAGCAGCTCGCCGGGGGGTGACAGATGCGGATGGGCTTTGGCATTGTAGGAATAGATGCCTCGTCCTTGCTCCGGCTCCGCACACGCGTGCAGAGGCACGTATGGCCCGAAGGGCCCGGCTGGGCCGTCCCCCACGCTTAACGCCACTCTGTTCCCGGAGACGCCCCCCTGCTGAATAACCAGGACATACTTGCCGTCCAGAGGCCCGCCGACTACGGGGGAGACGCTCAACTCGGACGAGACGCCGGACGCGATCGGAGCGCATAGCTCCTTGCGGGGCGTCCAGCCGTTCCCGTCCCAGAACGTCCACTGCTCCGTCCGCTCCAGCTCCTCCGCGAGCGCTCGGGCGACGACAAGCTTCGTATCGCCGTCGTTCTGCAGCCCGTACACGTAGACGAAGCCATCCGGTTCGCGAACGCCCGCCTCCGCCGTGCAGGGCAGGACGGCGGCCCCGAAATAGGTCGTATGGCCGGCCGCCGAGCGGAAATACAGGTCCGTATCGGCCTGCTCCTGCCGATCCAGCTCCGGGCCGTCCGCCCCCATCGGAGCCGATACCCGGACGACGCCGTGAACCTCGAACTGAAAGCCCTCCGGACCGTCCGGATTCGGCCCGATAATGAGCGGAAAGCAGTGGAACCTGCCGCCGACCGACGTTCCGTCCTGCAACCAATAATACGTGCCCTCATGAGCCAGACCTTTCGGCGTTCCCGGCACGATGGCACTGGCGGGAGCCTCCCCCTCCCGGTTCCACAGGAAGGTGATCGCCTCGGGGTCCGGACGGCCGCCGTCCAGCACGGCCAACGTATTGTTGATCATGACCGTATTCCGGCGCTCGTCCGTATGTTCGTCGATCGTGCCGATGAACGTATCCCCGAACAGAAACAGCGTCCGGGTTTCGGCCGCGCGGCCCGGCGCTTCCACGCCGTTCAACGGAATTGAATAGATGCCGTCCGAGCCGGTCCAGCCTTGTTTTCTGTGAAACAGCCGCGTCCATTCCTCGTCCGGCTCGACCGCAAAGCCCGCGCCCGCGAGGAAAGCCTCCGCCTTGCCGTCCGTGCGGACGTATCTCGCATGCGGCGTGCTCTCGGGCCGGAGCGGCTGCTCCCCCGGCTCCGGCGGAAGGACCGGCGTCCACTCTCTCCCGTCCAAGGAGTATTCGGCGCGGCGCGGCGGTCCGCCGGCGGAAGGTCCTCGGATTTCTCCCAGCGGATACGTGGCGCCGAAGTCGTATATCGTCCATCGCTCTTCCGGGCCGTCTGCCGTCTCCCAGCTTCGGCTAACCGGAATGGGATCTCCCTTGCGCCCGGGGAGGCGCTTGTCGTGTTCGTCGTTCATGGTCCCTGGCACCTCCTGATTGATGTTCCGTCCCGCTCGCTGCTATGACGGCGGGGCAAGCTCCCGTAGGCGAATCCATCGAGGGCGATAAATATCGGCATTGTTCGCGTTCGCCGCCAAGCTCGTCGAATTGACGTTGTACGTGACCAACAGTTCTCCGTCTTTGGACAGATGAGGGTGGGCCTTCGCATTATAGGTGATGATGTCCTGGCCGTCCTTCAGCTCCGACGTATAGTAGATCGGCGTCAGCGGCTCGTAAGGCCCGACCGGGGTTTCCCCGACCGAATACGCGACGAGGCCGCTGATCGAATCCTTCTCGCAGACGAGCAAATATTTTCCCTGCCATCTGCCCCAGGTCATCGGGGTCACGCTGAGCTCCGGGGAAACGCCGTCCAGCAGTTCCGCGGCGTCCTCGATGCGTTCCGACCATCCCTGTCCGTCCCAGAAACGCCACTTCCCGTCGTCTCCGACCGCATCGGGAAGCGTGCGGGCGGCGGTCAGCCGCTTGACGCCCTGCGCGTCGGTCTTATAGCCGTAAACGTAGATGTAGCCGTCCGGCTCGGGCGCGCCCGCCTCCGCCGTGTTGTCCATGATGCCTGCGCCGAACGCAATCTCCCCTCCGTCCGGCAGCTTCCGGAACAGACCGGTATCCTGCTGTGTCTGTCCCGCGTAGTCGGGGCCGCTCTGCGTCATCGGAACGGCGATGCGCGCGACGCCTCGAGTGGCGAACTGGAAGCCTGGCGGCTGCTCCGGATCCTTCGTCATCAGCAGCGGGAACAGATAGAGCCGTCCGTCGCGGACGATGCCGTCCTGCAGCCAGTACCAGCTGCCCGGCATCGTTGCCGCCAGAGGAGTGTGCGGCGAGAACAGGGACAGATCCGCCGACTTCGGCGCCCACTCGAATCGGATCGCTTCCGGATCGGGTTCGGCTCCGTTCAGCGCCGCGACGGAATTGTTGACGATCGCTCCCGATTCCCTTGCCCGCGACACGGGATTCGCTTGTCCCGCATACGTATCGCTGAACAGGAACACGGTCTGCGCGCCTTCGCCGGAGGAGCCGGGTCGCTCCGAGCCGTCGACCGGAACGGAGAAGATGCCGTCCGCCCCCGTCCAGCCTTCGTATCGGCTGAACAGTCCCGTCCATTCCGGCTCCGGCTCCGCGACTATCCCTTCTCCGCTGAAGAAGCGCAGCTCGCTAAGCCCGTACAGCGGCGCCCCATCCTCTTCGGCGCCCCAATTGCCTTCTCCCGTTCCGCCCTGCGCAACCAGCTTGACGTACCGGGCCGGCGCGTTCCCGAAGCTCACCGGTACTCCGTCGCCGTCGAGATTCGTCGCGGCGAGCCGCTCGGAGCCGTCGGCCCGGGCGAACCGGTACGGGTAGCCGCTTCCTCTAAGCTCCGTCCATGTGCTTCCGTCGATCGAATAGTAGATGGCGACGCTGCGCAGCCCGCCTGCGGAGAGGTCCTCTTCGGACTCCCCCGCGGCATTGTAATTCCACACCCACATCTCTCCTAGAGGGTAGGTTCCGCCCAGATCGACCGTAAGCGCCGGCGTCTCCCCGCCTCTTCCCGGCGCCAGCCACATCGTGCGGCCGTCGTTGCCGTGCCGGCCGTCCTTCCCATATCCGGTAACGATGCCGTACCGGTTAACGACGTTCTCCGGACGGGTCGGCTCCGCGCCGCCGAACGAATCGGCGGCGCCGGACGGGTCGATCCTCCCTCCGTACGTTACTTCAGCGGCATAGCGGTAGAAGCGGACCTCGGCCAGACCGAAGACGCTCTCTTCCCGGTCGGACCAATTGCCTTCTCCGGGCTTCGCCGCCTCCAGCCGGACATAGCGGGCCGGAGCGCCGCCGAACCGAACAGGACCGCTCCCGTCGGCCAGGTTCGTTGCGGGCAGCCGCTCGGAGCCGTCCGCCTTGGCCAGCCGGAACGGGTAGCCCGGGCCCTTCCATTCGTCCCATGTATCTCCATCCGCCGACAGGTAGAGTCTGATCTCCCTCAGCCCGCGCCCGGTCAACGGCGCGTCCGGCGAATTGTTTTCGTTGTCGTTGTAGTTCCAGACCCACATTTCCCCAAGCGGCTCCACGCGACCCAAGTCGAAGGTCAGGACGGCCGATTCCCCCGGTTCCGTCTCCGCGCACCACATCGTGCCGCTGCGGTTGCCGTGGACCTGCGATCGAGCCTCCGCTCCGGACATGCCGGACTGGTTTGCTGCGCGCCCGGCGGCGCACCCTTCCGCTTCGCCCCCCGTCGCAGAAGCGACCGGGATGAAGGCTCCCCGCTCCGCCGCCGTCTCCGCAGCCGGCTTGCCGCCCGGCGAACGCGACGCCCAGATCGCGGCGGCGGATGCCATCGCGACGACGATGGCGCATGCGGCGAGGCCGACTTTCGCTCGTCTTCTCATCGGGGCACCCCCATTTCCGTTCGATCCGATCCTTGCCGTCATCCGGCTCTACTTCGAATCGGAGCCTTCGTAATAAACCCATCTCGAGCTTGTCTTCAGAATGACCAGCGTCAGCGCCATCGCGATCAGCAGCAGAACCCAGGCCAGCGCAGACGCATAGCCCATCTGCAAATCCTTGAACGCTTTGTTGTACAGATACAGCGCGTAGAACATCGTCGAGTTGTTCGGGCCGCCGCCTGTCATGATGTAAGCTTGGATAAACACCTGAAAGCCTCCGAGCACGCCCATGATGACATTAAAGAATATCGTCGGCGTCAGCATCGGGATCGTAATGTTCCAGAATTGCCGGATGCGTCCGGCGCCGTCGACGATAGCGGCCTCGTACAGACTTCTCGGCACGCCTTGCAGTCCAGCCAGGTAGATGATCATGGTGCCGCCCACGGCCCACAGGTTCATCAAAACCATAGAAGGCTTCGACCAGAGCTCATCCGTCAGCCAGCCGGGACCGACGATGCCGAAGTTCGCCAGAAACGTATTCAACAGACCGAAGTTGCCGTCGAGAATCCACTGCCAGAGCAGCGCCACGGCGACGCCGGACACGACGCTCGGCAGAAAATAGATCGTGCGGAAGACGCGGATGCCGAACGCTTTCTGGTTCATTAAGACGGCCACCAGCACGCCCAGCACCGTATTGAGCGGCACGCTCAAGGCAACGTAGTAGAGCGTATTGACCAGACTCTTAAAGAACAGCGGGTCCTGGGTAAACATGATTTTGTAGTTCAGCAGCCCGATCCACTTCGGAGGACTGTAAATGTTGTAGGAGGTGAAGCTCAAGTACAAGGAATACACGATCGGAAAACCCATGAACACGAGAAATCCGATCAGGCCCGGCGAGAAAAACAGATAGCCGTTCAGCGCTTCCTTGGCGCTTAGTTTCATCGGGCGGCGTGCTTGCACGGAATCGTACCCCTTTCTTGGCGTTTCGCCGCCCGGGCGGACGGCGAAACCGAAGCTCGGTTATTTCGTCTTCTCGAAGTTCGCGACGGCGTTCTCTGCGTCTCTCTGGGCTCCGTCCAGAAATTCCTTGGGATCCTTGCCGGAGTTCAGCACCGCCTGTTCGACCGGGTCAAGACTGCCGTGCCAGGAAGGCATCGCCTCGATGTATTCGATAAATCTCGAATGCTCCATCTGCTCGACGATCATTTTCCAGTTCGGATCCTCCATGAACTTCGGATCGGTAGCCGCCTTCATATTGGACACGAGCGAGCCCGACGCCTCGAGAATCTGCACCTGAACCTCCGCGCTCGTCAAGTATTTCATAAGCTCCCATGCGGCAGCCGCACGCTTGTCGTCCTTGTTGTTGACGAGCTCCAGGCTGAAGCCTGCAGACCAGCTTGCCGGGTTTTTCTTGTAAGGAATCGGAGCGACGCCGAATTCCAGCTCCGGAGCGCGAGTCTGAATCTCCTGGTACAGATTGTTCACGTCGACGATCATCGCAGCCTTGCCTGCGATGAACGGGCTGAAGCCTAGCGCGCTCGCCTGGGAGTTGAATGCGGACATCGCCTTCACTCCGTACTTGTCCTGGATTTTCTTCTCCCATTGCAGGGCTTCCAGGTTTTCCGGGGTGTTGAAGGTCGGCTTGCCCTCGTCGTCCCAGAAATCGCCGCCGTTTGTCCAGGCCAGCGTCCAGAAATGCAGGTTGCCTAGCGCCGGGGAGAAGCCGATCACGTCCAGCATGTTGTTGCTGTTCCACTGGGTCAGCTTGTCGGCGTACTCTTCCAGCTCGTCCCAGTTCGCCGGCGGCTTGTTCGGATCCAGACCCGCGTCCGCAAACATCTTTTTGTTGTAGTACAGCACTCTCACGTCCGTGTCGTTCGGCATGCCGTACATTTTTCCGTCGTATTTCATCCGGTCGACGAGAATCGGGAAATAGTCGTCCAGTTGAATGCCGTCTCGAGCGATGTATTCGTCCGTGCTCAAGATTGCTCCCGTCTGGGCGCGGGTCTGAACCGTACTCGTGTCGTTAAGCGCCAGATCGGGACCGCTGCCGGCTGCCATTGCCGTGGACAGCTTCGTCCAGTAATCGAAGAAATTGACGCCGAGCTGTTCGACCGTAATATGAGGGTTCTTCGACTGGAAGTCGGCGATCAGTTGGTCCGTCAGCTCCTTCATCGGACCATCGGTATAAATATGCCAGTAAGAAATGGTAACGGGCTCCTGATTCGGCGCTTCGCTTTCCGAAGCGGACGGCGACGAGCCCGCGGACGAGCCCGGGGACGAGGGCTGAGCTTCGTTGTTGTCGTTCTTGCCGCAAGCAGCCAGCGCGGACATGGACAGAACGGCCGCAAGCATAAGGATAAAGCTCTTCTTCTTCATTGTGTCGTGACCTCCCATAGGAATGGTTCGTTCTTTGCATGATGCCAAGCCGATTAAGCCTTTCCCCTCTAAGGCGGGCATCCCCCCTCTCGCAGAGTCGTCGATCCTGGTCTCTTCTCTACCCCTTAACCCCGGTGAGCGTCACGCCTTCGATGAAATAGCGCTGGAAGGAGAAGAATAGAACGAGCGTCGGCAGCATGACAAGCAGGGACGCCGCCATCATGACGTTCCATCTCGTGCCGTACTGCTGCTGGAAGCTGCGAAGACCGAGCATCAGCGTGAACTTGTCCGGATCGTTCAGGTAAATGAGCGGCCCCTGAAAATCGTTCCAGACGAGCGTAAAGGTGAAAATACCGAGCGTGGCCAAGGCCGGCTTCGACAGCGGCATAAAGATTCTCCACCAGATATAGGCCTCGGAGCAGCCGTCGATCTTCGCCGCCTCGCTGAGCTCCTTGGGAATCGTCATGAAAAACTGCCTCATCAGGAAGATGTAAAAGGCGCTCCCGAAGAAAAACGGCACGATCAGCGGCAAATACGTGTTGACCCAGCCGAGCTCCTTAAACAGAATGAACAGCGGAATCATCGTGACTTGGGCCGGAAGCATCATCGTCGCCAGCAGAATGACGAACCAGGCGTCGCGCCCGGGCCACCGGAGCCTCGCGAAAGCATAGGCGACGAGCGAAGAGGACAGAATCGAGCCGATCATCGACATCGCGGTAATGAATACCGTATTCCACGTATAGCGAAGGAACGGGAACGATTCGACCGCCTTTCTGAAATTGCTCCAGTGAACCGGTTCGGGAATCCACTTCGGCGGAATCTCGAACAACCCCGTATCCCCTTTCAGAGACGTGGACAGCAGCCATACGAGCGGCAGGATGAAGGCGGCGCTTCCGGCCAGCAGCAGCGCGTAGACGAAGACCTTATAGAGCAGGCTTTCCGATTTCAATGTCATGTTTCCGATCTCCCATCTCAATTGAATCCGCTTACAGCATGCTTTTATTTTAAGGCTCCTTCTCCGGTTTCGTCTTTTTGAATAGACGTCTCGTTTTTATAAAATCGAGACATTGTCGGAAGCAGGCCGAAGCCATTCCCAACGATCCGGCACCCGTCAGGACAGCCTGTGAAAAGAAACGATTGACATCGATAATGATTCTCAATTATATTGTTAGCTAGTAAACAATATAATGAGCGAACCGTCTTCGATTCCGTGAAGCTCATCGACCGTTTGTCCGGAAAGGGGAACGAAAATGACCGACAAACCGACGCCGCAGCAGCATCTCCATCACCATTTCCTGCAGCTGGTTCACTTGCTGGAGCGGCTGTCCGAAACAGAAGGCGTTCTGTTCCTGCGCGAAGCGCAGAATGAAGCGCTGGAGGAGTTCCTCCCCCTCCATATGTCCACCGTCCACGTCATCGACTGCATCGGCCGGCACCAACCGATCAACAGCACCTCGATCGCCGAGCGGATGGGGCTGTCCAAAGCCGGGATTACGAAAATCGGCAAAAAACTCCTTCAAAAAGGACTAGTGAGGCGAACGCGCATGAACGAGAACAAAAAGGAAAGCTACTTCCTGCTTACGGAGAAGGGGCGCATGGTTTTCGAACTGCATGCCCGGATTCACCGGGAGGAGGAGGAGCGGTTTTATCGCTTTCTCGAAGGATACGATTCGGACGAACTGCTGGTCATCGGGCGATTCCTGAAGGAGCTGAGCGGCACCCTGTCGGAACGAATCGCAAATGCGGAGAACGAGGAGGAACGGGGATGAGCGTGGCGGCGATTGTGAAAGGCCGGAGAAGCATTCGGAAGTTCGAAGAGCGCGACGTGCCGGATTCGCTGATCTACGGACTGCTGGAGCAGGCGGCAAATCTGTGCGACAGGAACGCTCTGCAGGCGACTCGCGTCGTCGTGGCCAACCGGAAGGAATCCCGAGACCGCTTGTCGCGCGCTCTGACGGAAGCACTCGCCGCAACCCGGATGGGGAAGCTGATGCCCGGCCAGCTGCTGGATACGATGTCCAGGCGGTTCGCCGAGCTGCCGGGACACCTGATCGTCGCCGTGAAGGACGACGGGTCCGCGAGAACGAAAGATTGGCAGTACGCTCACGCGTGCTTCTTCATGCAGACGCTGCAGCTGCTGGCGTGGGAGCAGGGGCTCGGCATGTTCTGGAGATCGGAAGAGGTGATGTATTCGTCGGCCGCCTTCGAGCTGCTCGGCATAGGCAGCGGCGAGCGCCTGGTCGGCCTGATGCACTTCGGCTTCATCGCCAAGACGCCGCGCCCCCGCAACCGCACGCCTGCGGCCAGAAGATGGGCCCAGTGGCCGAACATTTAAAACCGCCGAAGAGGCAAACGAGAGGAGTCGAACGTCATGTCGGTCATTGCCCGTCTGGAGAAGATCTGCCGCGCGCCCCGCTTGCAACCGGCCGCCGTCGAAGCGGCCGCCGTGCTCGAGCTGCTGGAGACGGCCGTATGGGCGCCGAACGACGGCTTAAGAGAGCCCTGGCGCTTTCTGTTCGTGGACGGAGAACGGCGCAAGAGCGCGCTTCCCCGGCATCGGGAAGGCCCTGCGCACCTGGTCGTCATCGCCAAAGCCGCAGGCGATCCTCATAAGCAGGAAGAGGATTTGGCCGCAGTCTACTGCTTGGTGCAGAACCTGAAGCTGCTTGCCGGGGAGCAGGGATTGGCCGTTCATGTCCATATCGAGGATTGGATGTACGACCCCGGCCTCTGTCAGAGCCTGGGGATCCGGGCCAACGAGCGAATCGCCGCCGTGCTGGATATCGGCTACGCGGATGTCCAGGGAGAAGCCGCGAAGACGGAGGAGGAGCCTCCGTATCCTCGGCTTCGCGTCGGCGAGTTCTAAGGGGAACGGCGAGGGTTATCGGACGTCTCGATGAGGCCCGTTGTCGGGCCAGTAGGCCAGCGCGAAAGCCAATTCGCCGGTCAGCATGTCCATCATCTCCCGAAGCGGGCCGACGACCGACACCAACTGCCACTTGCCGCGATGGTTGGCGATGCTGAGCGCGTAATCCGGGCGGCCCTCCAGCCGGGTCAACACGGCTCGGATCGCCTCTTCGCCGCGTTCCCGGGAATAGATGACCAGGCTGCGGCCTTGGGCGCGAACGCTCAGATGCGCCCTTCCTCTCTCTTGCAGCTTGCTCCGGACATACCCGAGCGACACTTGCAAATCCAGATCCAAGGCTGGCGCCTCCCTACGCGATGACGTTATCCCTCGTAATCGACGATCGGCTTGATGATCTGCGCGATCAGTTTGATTTTCTCGGGCGAACATCCCTCCAGCATAGCCATGATCTCGTTGCGCATATAATCTTCCCCGGAAGTATTCGCCCCCCGCAGGATGTAGTCTGCGGAAGTCTCCAGAACCGCACATATTTTATCCAGGTTGTTCAGATTGATCGGGGTCCGGCCTCTCTCAATCTTGCTGATGTAAGCGTTGGATACGTCCAGAGCCTCCGCCAGCGTCTCCTGTGTAATTCCTTTCTCTTCTCTGGCCTTCCTGATCCGATGGCCGATTACCGAGTAATCAAAGCTCAATGTCATCACCCAATCCGACTATAACAATCCCCCTCGACCGATTACATATCTATAAACTCAAATTCAACCTCTAGGTTCACCTAAAAGGATAATTTTGTATAAAAACCCGACAAAAATACCGCGGCCGTCGGCGGTCGCGGTATTCCGGCAATTGTATTCAAGCGGGTCGTCATTCGTACCCCGAACGACGAGCAAAAGCGCGATAGATCAAGAAAACGGCCATGCAGATCGCCGTCGTCAGAAACCCCCAGCCGAGCGCGATCTGTTCGAGCAGCAAGTAATTGTTGCAGAGCTGCACCGGCGCCATGACGTACAGCAGCCCCATTCCGGCAAACAGCAGCGCAAACCCGATCATGACCGCGCATTTGGCCGCACGGCCGATTTTGGGCCAGCTGTCCCGCAGCGGCACGCCGCACAGAAGCGGCAGGCTGGCGAACTTGAACGCCTCCATTCCCGGCGAGGCCAACGCTTCGTCCATCGCCCGAGGCAGCATCCAGTACGCCGCGATGATTGCGAACAGCAGGATGCCGGGAACGCCGCTGGCGTTCCATCGCTCCCAAAACCGGGGAAAACGGAGCTGCCCCTCCTTCGCCATCAGGAAGCCGGACGCGACCAATAAAGGCATCTGCATGTGCATATGCGCGATCATAAGCGATTCCATCAAGCCGGCCACCGGGGGAAGGGCCAGCAGGACGAACAGCGCAAGCCCGTATATCGACTGCTTCATCGGCCGTTCCCCCTTCTTTCCTCGGCAAGAATCCGGGCGACCTTATCCGCCGCTTCCTCCGGCCGGGTATAATCCATCACGTCGATCAGCCTTCCTTCCGGATCGACGAGATAGAAAGCGGAATTATGGGCGAAGCCTCCGCTCTCGTCCGGGATAACGATGACGCCGAACTCGTCCAGCAGCCTGTCTAGCTCGGCCCGATCGGGGATCCTGGCCATCCGCCACGTCTCTCCGTCGCTGCCGAAGAACGTTCGGTACTCTTCCAATCTGGCCGGATCGTCTCTGGCCGGGTCGAAGCTGACGCTCAGGAAGGCGATCCGGCGGCCGAGCTGTCCGGCCGGTATCGACTCGTACACCTGCCCCATGTTTCCCTCAAGCCGGACGCATACTGTAGAGCACGTCGAATAGAAAAACGTCAGAAACACGTACTTGCCTTCGAACTCGGAGATGGAGTAGCTGCGTCCCTTGCTGTCTTCGAGCGTCGCGGCCGGAAACGCCGGACGAGCGCCGATCAGCCGGTTCACTCTGGCCGACTCCGCGGTATAGGCGGTAAATCCGTCGGTCCCCCAATAAAACAGCGCAACTCCGAACAGAATGACGGCGAGCGTCGCGAGGAAATTCGAACGGCGGCTGCTCATGCCGACCGCCTACCAAGTGACGAAAGGAGGCGACCCCGGCGGCGAGTTGAAAATAAAATTGACCAGCGGAGCCACGTAAGCCATGGCGACGAGCAGCAGCATCGCGATAATCGTGTTCCCCCAGCGCTCGGTCCAGTACGGCGTCGGCGAGCCCTTCTCTTCGGGCTCGGCCAGCGGAAACTCCGTCTGCCCTTTGGGCGCGCGGAACATGAGAAAATAGGCGGCATACAGCTGAAGCGCCCCTCCGACCAGCAGGAAAGCCGCGCCGATCACAACGACGATCGTATACGGATCCCAGCTGGCCGCGACCGCATGATCCCCGTAGGTCGTGTAGGAGGTTCTGCGCGGAGCGCCCAGCAGACCGGCGATATGCATCGACGCCGTCATGAGCAGCATGCCGATCGCCCAGAAGATCGTCTGCACGACTCCCAGCTTGTTGATGCGCGGGGTCAGCACCCGCTTGGAGACGTACGGAATCAGCCAATAGCTGATGCCGAAGAAGGTCAGGATCACCGATGTGCCGACCGTCAGATGGAAGTGTCCGACGACCCACAGCGTATTGTGGACGACCTGGTTCAACTGGTTCGTCGTCTGCACGATGCCTCCCGCTCCGCCGGGAATGAACGCAACCATGGCGATGAACGGGGCCAGAAACCGGACGTCGCCCCACGGCAATTTCTTGAACCATCCGAGCAGCCCTCTGCCTCCCAGCTCCCTGCCCCGGCGCTCGAAGACGGAAAACATCGCGTACGCCGTCATCAGGGAAGGAACGGCGATGACGAGGCTCATGAAGACGTGCATGAATTTGAGCGACTGCGACATCCCCGGATCGACAATCTGATGGTGGAAGCCTCCGGGAATGTTGGTGACGACGAGGGCGATGACGACGAACCTCGTCAGGACGTCGCTAAACCTTCTGCCTCCGATGACCTTGGGCACGATCACGTACCAGGCCGATACCGCCGTCAAGTACCAGATGTTGACCAGCGTATGGCCGAACGACCAGAACAGCGTCCTGCTGACCATAACGTTGATCGTCTTCGTCCATCCGAACGCCCACGGGATGATCGTCAGCACCTCGACCGTCACGCCGAGGCTGCCGAAGAACAGCAGCACGAACACGCCGGTGGCGAAAAAGGACAGAATCGGCAGGTGCTTGCCCCGGTTGTTTTTTCTCCAGGTCGCAACCTGAACGAAAGCCCCGAACGCGCACATCCACACGCCCAGCACGATGAACACCAGGCCGATATAAAAGTAGGGCGAGGCTTTCATCGGCGGATAGAACGTATACATCACCGTGGCTTTGTTCATCAGAAGGGGAATGACGACAAACACGAAGCCGACGATTTTCAGCCCAAAGCCGGTCCACGCCATCTTCCTGACCTTCGGCAGCAGGCCGCCCAGCGTATGCGACAGAGCCGCGTAAAAGTAGCCGATCGTGAAAAACGCCGTCAACACGACGACCAGCACAATCCCATGCGTCGTCAACGCTTGATAATAGGTGAACCAGCTCGGCATTTCGAACAATCCCGCCCGCTCCGCCGCCTGCAGCAACCCCATGATGCCTCCCAGCAGCAGCGCAGCGAAGGCCGCGAACAAATACGTTTTCGACAGGACCGCGTCCCGCGGATGGGCTCCCAGCAGCTTATTCATTCGACTCGCCTCCTCTTAGACGACTTTGATGATCGTGCTCATGTATTGGTGCCCGGCTCCGCAGTATTCGTTGCAGACGACCAAATACTCGCCCGCCTCGCCGAACTTCTGCGTGATCTTCTGGATGTAGCCCGGCATGACCATCGCGTTGACGTTGGTGCCCGCCACTTCGAAGCCGTGCGTCACGTCCTTGGAGGTCAAAATAAAATGCACGGTCGAGCCTGCCGGAATCTCGATCTCGTACGGCGAGAAAGCGAACGACTCCAGCGTCATGACCACTTCGTACTCTCCATCGCCGATCTTGTGCACTCCCGGCTTGTCGAACGGGGCCGTCTGGTCGACCTTCTGCGGATCGATCGTCTCCATATGGCTCGGCGGCCCCATGTCCAAGGCGAACGTCTGGTATCCGGTTACGAGCATGAACGCGACCAGCAGGGAGACTCCGCAAATCAACCAGATTTCTTCGTAGCGATGCATGTTCAGCTTCATCTTCGTCCCTCCTCCGTCTACACTCTGGACATGAACAGACCGAACACCGCGACGAACAAAAGAGCAATAAAAGTTCCGACCATAAACACGGAAAATAAGGTTCCTTTTTGCGAGCCGACCTCGTCGTGACGACCCTCTTCGCGATTCGGTTTAACGGACTCCATCGCCGACCGCTCCTTTCGATGAATAATGCTTCCTGCTGTTATCGTAACGGCTCGGCGATTCAAGTTCGTGATAGGAATCACATTAACAGGAGAAAAAACAAAGCCCCCCGACAAGACGTCATAAAAACGTCAAATCGGGGCGCTCCTCCTGTTCAATGCAGAGCCTGTTCGAATGCATCGAGCCAGTCGCGCTCTAATTCATTCACCCACAGCTCCTGATGCAGCTTAAATCCCGCAGCCGCGATAATGCTTCCCAGCTTCGGCTCCCATGGAATATCGGCAGCTTCAAGGCGCAGCCTCTCCGCCTCCGTAAGCGGAATCCCGCGATGGGAATGGCGATTGTAGTGTCCCGAATTCATCCTCCAAGGTCGATAGCGCAGCGTAAACCTTTGCTGCAAGCCGAGGGCAATCTCGAGTCCTTTCACGTCCAGATCCCCCGAATACAAAAACTGCGGACCGTCTTCTTCTTGCGCAGGGTCCCCAAGAACGAGTTCAAGCAGCTTCACTACGGCTACGCTCGGCTGCCCGTTTACGCAGACGAGAAGAGGCAGCTCAGCCGCCCCGACCGAAGCTTGCATTTTTGTCCGGATTTGCTCGTACCGCTTCACGGCCGCATCCGTCAAAACGGCGAACACCGACGGATTCTCCACTGCGAATAGGGCAGAGCAGCGCAGCGTCCCTGGGGCCGCCCCTGCCATTTTTTCCACCTGCCGCAGCGTCAGCACCCGTTCTTCCCAGCGCAAATCCCATCCCGGCGCGAAAAACATCACTTGCGAAGACAGATCGTCGTCCGCCACGCCTCCCCGGCGATAACCCTCGCGAATTAGCTGAGCTTGCGAGAGGCTGGGTTCGCTGCGCTCCCTCCCAGGGGGATCCTCGTCAGCCTCCATGTCCGAGCAAGCTGCGGAGAATACGAATGGTTCCGCCTCGCGCGAATGAAAGCAAGCGACCAATCCCCACCAGAATAATCGCCCCAGCGGGTGTCTCCAATCCAGCGCATGGGCGTCGCCTGTCACCTGCGCGGAGAGAACGGGCAGTCGGATCGGCTCCCGTTCCGAACGGAGACCGGATCGAGCATGCACCTCGGCTAATGAGAGAAGCGCTCGAATCGCATTCGTTAACCCGTGTCTCGCCTCCTCCGGCGCGGACGCGAACAGTTTACGCAATATCCGTACTCCGGGAGACGTCTCTTCTCGCATGCCTTCAATCCATTCCGCAATCCGCCCTCTGCAAGACAGGAGCTCGCGTTCCGTCTCGCCCGCTTCTCCCGTTTCCCCGCACGGAGCTTGAACGGCGGATGCGCGCAGCGGCTCCATCGCTTCGCGAATCATCGCCTCCCACGACTCCGCGGTCGCCGCTCTCTGCTGGCCGCGCGTCCGCACCTCCGGCCCGTACAAAATCCGCAGCAGCTCCGGAATCGACAGTTGAAATCGGCTGGCGAGCATTAATCGCTCGAATCGGCGTATAGAGTAGCGATAGACAGACTGGCTTCGATCCGGCGTGTAAGTCCCGTAGAAGCCGTCCAGCGCCTCGAACTCTTCCTCCGTCGGGCGATTCAGCTCCACATAACCGCGCGGACGGGAATCCGACGCCTGGAACTTCGCGCGGAGCGCGGCAAGGAAGCGGCGAAACCCAGACTGTCCGAAATAAGCCCGGACAGCCTCCTCAAGCTTCGACTGGGCTTCGGTCATCTTGCTCCTTCTCTCCTCCGTCGGGAATATACTCTCTCGTTTTTCCGTTCCAACGGTAGCGGAACAGCGTAACGAAGCCCGCATCCTTCGGACGATAAATTTCGCAGATCGACAAGCGCGGCACCGTATCGTAACAGCCCCACAGCACCTGGGAAGTCATCATGTAGTCGAAATCCATCTGCGTGAGCAGGCCGAACAAGTCGCGAATATTTTCATCGTCCACCCCGGCGAAGGCCTCATCCAGCGAAATGATTTTCGGAGCCTCGGGCGCGGCATCCGCATAGCGGGAATACGTTGCGGCGAACAGCGGAATGTACATCGACATCGCTTTCTCCCCGCCGCTCAGCACGTTGAAGCGGGCATCGGTCAATTCCCGGTACTGCGCTTCCTCCCCTTTCTTGTAGCGCAGGGAAAACTGGAACCACGTCCGGTAATCCAGCATCTCGTACAGATGCTTGCGGAGCGACTCCCTCTCCTCCGCCGCTCCCTGCTTGGCCCACTGAATCCGGGAACGGAAGTGCGCGATCAGCCGCTCGACCTCCTCGTCGTGCAGCAGATGGGCGTCGCGCCGCAGCAGCGTCACCAGCTCGTCGCTGTTCAGCTCCTGCTCCGTCTGCGCGGCCTTGGGCAGCCATTGCAGCTGCAGCTTCAGCCCGCTCGACGTATTGCGCTCGGCCATCAGCCTGTTCATCGTCTTCATCCACAGCTCCGCGCGCTGAATGCGCTGGCGGATAGCTTTGCCGACGCTTCGCAAAATGATTTCCTCGAAGAGCTCGCGATCCTTCTCGCTTAGCAGTTCCTGCTGCTCCGCCAGAATCAGATTCATCTCCGCAAGCAATGCCCCCGGCCTCATCGGCCTCGTCCGGTCCCGCATCGACGACAGCGCGATGCGACCCTGCTCGTTGATCTCCGCTTCAATCGCGTATTCGCTCAGAAGATGCTTGGTCGCATTGTATTGATCCTGCAAGATGCTTCCCAACCGCTCCTTGCTCGTGCGGGACATGACCGTCTCGAGCAGGGACACGATCTGCCTGCAAGCCCGCATCAGTTCGTCCCGGCCGCCTTCCAGCGCCTGTGCGGCATGGACCGCGGGAGGCTCGCCGTCCGCCCCGTCAGGCTGCAGCTCGGGAATGAGCTGCAGGCCGAGCTCCTCGCGGAACGCCCGCTCAGATCGCTCCAGCCGCTCCAGCCGTTCGCTCTCCTGCTCCGCCAGCTGCCTCTGCCGCTCTCGCAGGCCGCCGAGACGGCCGGCCAGCTCCGCCCGCAGATCGGCGAGGCGCTGCTGCGCCTTCGCGGTCTCCTCGCGGCGAGCGCGCAGTCCGCTGATGCGCGCATGCAGATCGCTGATGCCGAGCTCCTCCATCAGCTTGCGCAGCTGCTCGACCTTTACTCGGCAGGTGTACAGCTTGTCCTGCTGCTCGTCGCGCTGCGCTTCCTCGTATTCCGCTTGCTCGGCATAGGCGGCGGCATCGGACGCATGCTTCTCCTCCTGCTTCGCCGCCTGCGCATAAATGCGCCAATCGGCGAGCAGCTCGGAGACGGTCTCCCGATAGCTCGAGACGGCATGCAGCGCTTCCCTGAGCGCTCTCGCATTTTTCAGCCGCCCCCACTGCGCGGTAGCCGCGATCAAATTCCGCTTAAGCTGCGCCCATTGCTCCTGCTGCGCCCGCAGTTCGTCCGCCTTGCGCGCCTCCTGCTCCATATACAATTGGAAGCGGGCCATCGCATCGTACTGGCCTTTCCAGGCTTCTTTCACGGCCGCATGAAGCTCCCCGTGCAGCGGAAACCGCTCCAGTTCCTCGCCGATGGCAGTGATGGAGGCTTCCAACTCCGCGATCCCGGCCGCCAGCTCGCCGAGCTGCCGCCCGCCTTCCTCGATCTCGCGGGTTAATCTCGCGATTTCGGCCAGCTTGAACTGCCTGCGCGCTTCCTTGCCGATATATTGCGCCCGGCGTTCCGCCGCTCCGACTTTCCCGGTCACCGCGCCGAACTGATAATAGTTGCTGCCGACGGTCACTCCTTGCGCTGAGCCTGCGGACAGCGTCACGGACCCGTCGAACCGTTCCCCCCATGCGAAGGAACGCAGCGCTTCTTCCACGACCCGCTCCGATACTCCGGATTCCGGCGACGGCATCGGCTTCAGCACATCCGCGAGCGTATAACCCCATTCCAGGGGAGCCGGCGCAATCCACGCTTCCTCGTCCTGATCCGTCGCCCGGCCGATCGCCCCGTCCGGTCTCACCCAGGCATCGAGCAGGCCGCTCTCCAGCAGCGTCTGCTCGATCGAAGCCTGCTCCTGCGGCGTAAGCGAGCTGCGGAACTCGCACAGCTCGAACAGCGGCGCTCCTTGTCCCGCGCCGTAACTTCTCCGCGTCGCGACGCGCGCCTCGCTGCGAGGCGGCTCCGGCTCGCGGGCGCTCTGCCATTCCCTCTTCTCCTCCTCCAGCTTGCGCATCTCGTCCCCGATCAGCTTAGCCTGCTGCCCCAGCTCCAGCTTGCGCACCACCAGCGACTGCTTCTGGCCGTCAGCCTCCTCCTTGGCCGGTCGCAGCACCGCTTCCAAATTCTGACGCTCGTAGGTCAAATCCGCGCTGGCCTCGAACAGAAGCTGAACCGCCCGCTCTCCAAGCTTCAGCTCCCGCAGCTCCTCCTTCCATTCCAGCACGCCTTCCTTCCAGCGGTGCAGCGCATCCTCGGCGGAGGCTTCCGCCGCTCTCATCGCCCGCTCGGCTTCGTCCCGCTGCGCCCGCATCCGGCCAAGCTCCCTGTCGTATTCGGCTACCCTGCGCTCCGCCTCCTGCTCCTGCTCGGCGAGCTTAAGCGCCTCCGCTACTGCCGTCCGGTGCTCTTCCAAGTCCTTGAGCCAGACTCCCGAGAACACGGTCTCTTCCGGAGGCCCCGGCATCCAGTAGCGATGGTACACGCCATGATGGCCGAATTCCATGTCGCCGGCCAGTCCTTCCAGATGCTCCAACGCATTCGTCTGATTCGTCAATTGTTCCGCCATCTCGGCTTGCGCTTTCTCTCGGGCATGCTGGGCCGCGTCCCGGCTGGCCAGCGCCGAGGCCAGCCGCTTCCGCGTCTGCTCCGCGTAATGCTGCGTTTCCTTCAGCGCCTGCTCGGCCTGCTCCAGCTCCCGCTGCTTTTCCATCGCTTCGCTGCGAGACAGCAGCTCCAGCTCCGAATCGATCGCCACCATTTGCTCTCGGGCAGCTTGCAGTTCCTCTTGCACTCTCGCTTCTTCCTTCAACTCCGCCTGCAGCTGCTTCAACAAGGCGCCGGACTGCCGATGCGTCTCATCGCTGTCGGCTTTGGCCTGCAGCAGCTGCTCGCCGCTCCGATATACGTGATAACGATTGTACTGCTCGTAGCTGCGGTTCAGCTTCGTCAGCTCCGCTTGATGCAGCTTCAGCTCGTCCAATCGGTCCGCCAACTGGTCCATGTCCTCCATCACCTCGGACAGCGGACGCAGCTCTTCCTCATGCAGAGGCGGAAGCGCCTGAACGAGCACCTCGTAGATCGCCGTCGGCTTCACATCCTTGGACAGCTTCGGGCTGCGAAGCTGAACGAGCAGCTGCAGCAAATCCGCATAAGCCTCCCGATCATGGAAGTGAAACAAAGTCCGGTTAACCAGATCGCGATAAGCCCCCTGCTCCTGCACGACTTGGCCGCCCGAGCCTATGTTTGTCTCGAGAGTCCTGCGGTCCAACGGATATTTGCCCGCTCCTTCCAGCTCCAGCACGCGATCGTACAGCCAAAAATCGTGGTTGATGCGCCTGCCGTCCTCCAGCACAAACCCCCAGAAGCCGACCTGGGAAGCTCCCTTGCGGGCTCTAAGGCCGATGCCGACCGTCTTGTAGATCCCCTTCATCGTATGACGGAACTCCACCCAGAGGTAGCCGGTTCTGTCGGTATGCTCGTCCTTCTCCCCTAACAGATAATACTCAATACGGCGGTCCTTCGACCCGAACGGGTCAAGTCTGTGAGGCCGCTTGTCTCCGTCCAGCACAAGAGGGAGGAAGCTCTGCATCGTCACCGACTTGCCCGATCCGTTGGCTCCCCGCAATACGAGGCGGCCATCCTCCAGCGCGAATTCCTCGTCTTCATAAAACCAAAAATTCAGAATGCCCGCGCGCGACATTTGCCATCGGCCCTGCCGCTGCGGGCTCGTCTCCAGCTCCTGCATCTCCAAGTCTCTCCCTCTCATCCCTTGTCCGTCTCATCGTCGTCAAACGAATAATCCGCATTCCAGCGAGAAAGAACCGCCGACACGACAAAACGCTCTCCCTGACCGCTCTCTTGCTGCCGCCACGAACCGAGACCCCATTCGGACATATGCGCCGTCAGCGTTTCCGCTAATTCGGCGAGCCCCATCGTGCGATGCTCTTTGCTCCAATAGTCCTCGAACTGTCTTTTGAGCGCATACACGATACTCTCTACGTCCGTACGAGTCAGCTCGATCGTTCCCTGCTCGGTGACGAACCAATCCCGCTCGCCTAATCTGCGACGAAGCTCCCCGGCAAACAGCAGCGCCAAGTCCGAGACGGCCGCCGCCGTAGGGAACAGATCGCATTCGCCGCTTAGCTCCGGATAGAAAAAATAAAGTCCTTCCCGGTAACGGGTGCCCTCCATGCCGAACATGAATTGCATATTGTCGATGATCGTGCGCCGCTGCGTGATCACATAGTACAGATCGTCCGGATGCCAGTCCGCGTCCGATATGGCCGGTTCCAGAAGCAGCCGGCGGAATACCCGGTGACGGCGCTTGCGCAGCTCTCCGTCCGCCGTCTCCGGGTAAACGATCAGCTCGTTATAGTCGTCCGGCGACCGATACTGCCCCAGCGGACGCGGAAAATGCCGAAGCACGTACCGCGTGCTCGGGGAGCATTCGTACAGCACGTTCCTCTGCCCGCTGTTGCCCGCCCATTCGGACTCGTCTCCGTCAATGCCGACAAGCACGCCAAGCTGCCGGAGCTTCTTCAGCGCCCGCACCATCGAGAGCCGGTGCTGATAATTTTCCCAATCGACGGGCGACCCCGCAGCAGCCGTCTGCTCGCCTACCTGTTCCACGATATCGGTCAGCACGAACTGGTCCAGCTCCGTCTTTCCCTCGAGAAACCAAAGCGCATAAGTGAAAAAGGTATAATCCCGCACTTCCCGAAATTCGGGGATTCCCATCCACGGCTGAGCGACAAGAGGAGCTTTGTCCAGCTTGGCCATCGTGCGGGTCAGGATGAGCACGAATCCGGTATACTCCGAAAACCAGTCCCTTAATTCGGTATATTGATCTTTAATCCAGTAAAAGATCTCCGGATCGGAATCTTTCGTAATCCACGTCCGGTTCAGCAAAGCGTGCGCGCAAGCCCGGCGACGCTCATTCCATTGCTCCGCGTCCGCCCGCTTGCTCGTTCGCATTCTGCGGATCGCATAAGACGTCGTCCCGCCTTTAGCCATGCGCGAACTCCCCTCTCGACACTTCAATTCGGTAGTTCGGCATCGTCAGATTGCCGTCCTCGCAGCGGAGCACCGCCGTATCGTCCGGTTCCGGCTTGCTCACCGACACCCTGCACCCGTCCGCCGTAACGAAAGACCGCGACTGGCCCGCCGAGCAACGGCCGATCCACTGCAGCAGCCGCATCCGCTCTTTCCCTTCCACCTCGGGCAGCTCGTCGATCCGGATCGAGCCGTAGCCGAGCATCCGTTCCGTAAAAGCCTGCTCCTCGGCAAGCAGCCCCCGAACCTGCTCCCGATGCGCCTCCCGCTTCGCGCCGTGGCTGCGCATCGGCTCGGAGGCCCCCTTCAGCACGCGCCTGCGGCTGCGGGTGCGGATCAGCCGAATATTCGGCGGCTCCTCCCAAGTGGAAGCGTCCGCGCGTTCCGTCTCGCGGCGATCTTCGCCCTGCAGATGGCGGGCCGGAAACAACCCAAATACATAGGCGGCGAAGCGATTCGCTTCCTCAAGCGTATCCATCGCCGCGAACCTCTCCGCGACCAGCTCCAGATCCAGCCGCCTGCTTGCCCCGCCGCGCCTGCGCTCCTGGAGGCGCACCGCGCTGCGAACGACTTTGGCGATCGTGTCCTTGGTCGCTTTCTCCAGAAGCGTAAGCTCGCTGACGTTGGCGGCGTCTCCCGCGAACCAACGCATCAGATTGCCCCAGCCTTGCCGGTATTCGCTCATCAGCTCTTCGGCCGATTTCCCTTCCTCCAGCCGCGGCTTGCGCAGCTCGTCCGCTGTCACATGCGACAAATAAAGCTCGGCAAGGGTCGGAGAGATCTGCTGCAGCTGACCCTCGATCCTGTACGCATTGCGCTGCAGACTCTTCACGAAATGCTGCAAATAGTTGACGAGATTTTCCTTCATAGCCAGAAAACCGTCCGTCGCCATCATCTCCTCCGCCTGAATCGAGTTCATGCTGGCGATGAAATCGGCGGCATTCTCGTGCATCGTCTTGAACGCCACGTAGAGCTTCTCCCAATGGTGCAGCGCCTCGCCTTCCCGCATTCCGTCCGCATTTACGCGAATTTGCTGAATACACTCCGCTATCGTATCGAAGTAGGTCGTCTCCAGCGAGCCTCCGTACCCTTTCACCTTCTCCAACGCTTCAAGCATCCGCTCGATCTCGATCGCATACGGAGTCAGCAAATATTGGCTCTTCTTGCGCATGTATTCTTCCAACGACAAAGCCCTCCCGCCGTCGTGACGGGAGGCCAGATTGCCCCAGCTTTTCAATTGCTCCAGATCCGAGATGCATTGCTCCAGCGTATAGTCGTCTATGACGTCCCAGGCTTGTACGCCCTCGAAGATTTCCTCCGGCTTAAGCCAGTACTTGAGTCGCTGATACTGCAAATAAACATATCGCATAATCGCGCGATAACGGGCCACGTTGATCGCATTTAAGTAATTCAGCTCGGGCACCTGCCTGAGCGCCGAAGCCGCTATCCTCTCGTTCACTACTACATTCCCTCCACTGACAGTTGGATAGTCATTATTTTACCATATCGAATAAACACGAATTTGTTGCCAAGTCGAACAGGCCATCCGGCTTCCGGATGGCCTGAATTCAGACTAAAATAAGACCAGCGCGAGGCGGCTCCTAGTCAGAACCACAACACCAGTCTTACGAAAAAGATAACTCCGATCCATGGAAAAGTCAACCCCTATCCTTGACATGAATTGCGGCGCATAAGCCTCTTATAGCAAAAGTCTGGAAGGAATTCGATATATTCCGTTTAACTGCTTGTTTGCATCGGGCGAAGGCACCGAGCAAGTCTGTTTATGAATTTTCTCATATAGTTCGTTAATCCAATTCGAAAAATCATCCGATTGCGAGCCAGCAATCCTCTGTTCATGATACTTTCTAATTAAACCCGCACACAAATCCGCTAGTTGAATCCCTTCTTCGACCTTGGAGCTTACAAAAAACGCCGACTCTACAATGGAGGTACATTGGTTGCCTTCTATTGAACGAAACAAGTAGTTTCTCATTTTGTGAGAAATGATCATATCGTTACCTTCGTCCTGGGAATCGAAACATACAAGACACTTGCTTGTTTTTAATGCCGCATAACCATTGATTCTCTGTAACAGAAACCGATAATGATTCGGAAAAGTACTTTTATCTACATCCAGTGGCCGTTCAGGTCGATCCATAACGATTGCAAATACTTTAACATCCAGCGAGCTATTCAGAACCTCGTTCACAACTCGTTCTGCGAACAATTTATTGTTGGTATTTCTGGTCAGGGACTTGGGCTTCAGGACATTTACAGCTTTTAATTCAACGTCAAATCTGCCAAAAATGTCCGTCTTGATTTTGTACATACGTTGGACGATAGAACGAACCGCTTCTTTAGGTATGCACACTGCTGCAAGGACCGGGTTTTGGGTGTCGTCGCTCGGATGAGGAAAACCACTCTCATCGATAAAGGCAAGCATTTTAATCCCCCGATTTTTGAAAGTTATTTAAGCTTGGCAACGTATTTGAAAAAACTTCAAGCCAAGTTACGTCTAATATAAGTCGAAACTTAGCGAAATTTCAATTGTCACCAATAGAGGAATGTCGAATGTACCAATTTGCAGTGGATGGGGAATATTCGTTCGCTTATAATTAAAATGAAGAAGATAGGGGAGGGAACTTTAATGGGAGATTTCCGTCAACTTTACCGACAGCTTAACATGCTTCCTAAAGAAAGAAAGTTGCCGCTTTATAAACAAATCTCCAAGCTTGTCGGTTATGAAGATTCGGCAAATCGCGAAGCAAAGTATAGCTCAAAGTGCGATATTATCTGCCCTAAATGCGGCAGCGCATCCCACGTTGTTGGTCACGGAACAACGAAACCCGGTTCTGATCGACGTAGATATAAGTGCAAAAGCTGTCTAAATCTTCGGGGAAATAAGGGATATACCTTTAACGACTACACTTCAGGAGTGCTCCACAAGCTTCGTTCTCCTAAGAATCTTGTAACTTTTCTGGAATTCATGCTTGAAGGATTGCCGCTTCGTAAAATAGCTGACGTTATGGGTATGAGCAAAACAACTGCACTTTCCTGGAGGCACAAGGTGCTGCACGCAATCTCGAAGCTCCATCCTCAACTTAATAGCGGAGTCATAGAAGTCATGGAGATTCCTGTTAAACCTTCCAGGAAAGGATTGCCGCGTAAAAATCGATCCAAATCTACTGCTGCAGCCCCAGATCGACTAATTGTTGCGCATAATCGCGACGGCCATGTGTTTCTTGGCACCAAAGATCAGTTGTCCCGTCTTACAGAACGTTATTTGACCGATGATTCTCTTCCAGCCTGGACGCTCCATAACGCTGTTTCTATTCAGCTGAATTGTTCAAAAGCCGCTCAACAGAGCTCCATAAGCATAAGACTACAACTCCTCCACACACGGAATGTCCAGTTACTGAGCGAGGAATTCCACAGCATGCACAGCACTTCAATGCGTGGTGTGGCAACCCGTAATCTGTCTCACTATGCGGCTTGGCAGCAATATCTAAGCAACACCAAGTCTCAGAAACCCATAGCCCGCCTGAGAAATCTTCTACATGTTTGCCTATAAATATTGTTTATAGACTTTTCTTTCGCGATAGAAAAATAGATTGCCCGAAAAGTTTTCTTCTTAAAATCCACTGTTAACCGGTACATTTCAACTTGTGAGTCTATCTAGCTATAAATCGTCCGACCGAAGCTCCTCCCTGCCGCCCAAATACGGCCGCAAAGCCTGGGGCACGTAAACCGAGCCGTCCGCCCGCTGATGGTTCTCCAGCAGCGGGATCAAAATACGCGGCGTCGCGATCGCCGTATTGTTCAGCGTATGGCAGTAGCGCAGCTTGCCTTCCCCGTCCCGGTAGCGGACGTTCGCTCTCCGCGCCTGGAAGTCGAGCAGATTCGAGGCCGAATGCGTCTCGCCGTAGGCTTGCCGGCTCGGCATCCACGTCTCGATGTCGTACTGCTTGTGCGTCTTCTGCGACATGTCGCCGATGCAGACGGCGACGATCCGATAAGGGAGCTCCAGCAGCTGCAAAATACGCTCGGCGTTGTCCGTGATTTCCTGAAGCAGCCGCTCCGACAGCTCGGGATCGTTCTCGCAGACGACGACCTGTTCGACCTTGGAGAATTGATGCACGCGGTACAGACCGTGAACGTCGCGCCCCGACGAGCCGATCTCCCTGCGGAAGCAGGCCGTCGCCGCCGCCAGCCGAATCGGGCCGTCCAGCTCGAGAATCTCTCCCGCGAGATACGACACCAAGCTCGCTTCCGATGTGCCGACCAGGTATCGGTCCTCTTTCGCAATCGCGAACACCTGGTCTTCTCCCGTCGGGAAAAATCCGGTATTCCGCAGCGTTTCGCCGCGCACCATCATCGGAACGTCCAGCGGGGTAAAGCCGCGGCTTTCCAATACGTCCATCGCCAGCTGCTGCACCGCCCGGTGCAAATGCCAGCCCGCTCCCTTCAACACGTACTGGCGCGCGCCTCCGATTTTCACCCCGCGCGGCAGGTCGACGATGCCGAGCCACTCCCCGAGCTCAACGTGGTCCAAGGGCGCGAATTCAAAGGCCGGCGGTTCTCCGACCCGCTTGAGCTCTACGTTGTCCGCATCCGATTTCCCTTCCGGCGTGTCCGCCGACACGGGATTGGGGACCAGCAGCAGCCGCTTCCGGCAGCCTGCCTCGACTTCGGCCAGCTCGGCCACCAATGCGCCCAATTCGTCGTTCGTCGCCTGAGCCTCCCTTCTGACCGGTTCCGCTTCCTCTCGGGCGCCTTGCTTCACGAGCCTTCCGATCAGTGCCGAATACCGGTTTCGCTCCCCGCGCAGCCTCTCGACCTTCCGGAGCAGCCCCCTTCTTCGTTCGTCCAGTTCCAGCAGCTCCGCCACGGACAGGGCAATGCCTTTGCCGTCGGCCGTCCGCTGCAGCAGCTCGCCGTGCTCGCGTATATACGCCATATCCAACATTCGGTCGTCCCCCTATCCGCATCTCCTGCGAAAATCGTTCATAAACTCGGCAAGCGCCTTGCAGGCTGCCTCGGGAACCGCGTTGTAAGCGGAAGCGCGCAGCCCGCCGACGCTGCGGTGGCCCGCCAGGCCGACAAAGCCCTCCCGCTCCGATTCCAGCACAAACCTCTTCTCCAGCGCCTCGTCCGCCATCCGCCATGTCGCGTTCATCATCGAGCGGTACGGCTTCTCCACGATCCCCCGGTAAAATCCGTCTCCGGCGTCGATCGCCTCGTAGAGGAATCCGATTTTCCGTTCGTTCCGCTTCTCCAGCTCCGGAATCCCCCCTTGGCGCGCCGTCCACTCCAGCATCAGCTTCATCATGTAGATGGCATGGACCGGAGGCGTATTATAGAGCGAACCGTTATCGGCGTAGGTGCGATACTGGAAGATCGCCGGAATGTCCGCGCTGCCCGCTCTTAACAGTTCTTCCCTGACGATGACGGCCGTCACCCCGGCGGGGCCGAGGTTTTTCTGAGCGGCCGCCATAGATCAGAGCGAACTTCGTCCAATCCAGCCTGCGGCTCAAAATGTCGCTCGTCATATCGCCGATCAGCGGAACCGTCCCAGTATCGGGAAAGTCGCGGAACTGCGAGCCTTCGATCGTATTGTTCGTGGTCATGTGAACGTAGGCGGTGCCCGGAGCCATCTCCATCCGCCGCACATCCGGGAGTCTCTTCCCTCCCTCCGCCTTGCCGCCGGTCAATGCCTCCGCTTGCCCGACCGCCAACGCTTCGCGGTAGGCCTTCTCCGCGAAGCTGCCGGATACGAGGTAGCGTCCGACTTTCCCGGGCTGAAGAAAATTCATCGGAACGAGCGCGAACTGGGCGCTGGCTCCCCCTCCCATGAACAATACCCGATAACCCGTCGGCAGTCCGGTCAGCTCCAGCAGCAGCCGCTCCGTCTCCTCGACGATCCGCTCCACCGCCCGGCTGCGATGCGACATCTCCAGCAGCGACAGTCCCTGATCTCCATACTCGACGAACGCTTCCTTAGCCTGCTTCAGCACTTCCAGCGGCAGCGCGGCCGGCCCCGGATTGAAATTCCAGCTTCTCTTCATGCTCCCTCAACCTTCCCTTAGTTAATTAGGTGAATACAACAAAGACGCTCCTCGTCCGAATTGGGACGAGGAGCGTCTGCTCGCGGTGCCACCCAACTTGACCGGAACGCGGCAGCGCTCCGACCCTCTTGGTTCCGCGATAACGGGCGGGTACGGTAAGCTTAGGATACGGCGCGGGCGACCGAGCCGTTCTTGACGAAAACGCCTCCGAGTTGGATGCTCTTCACAGGCATGATCCGAATGTGTAATTGTTGATTATACTAACGCCTTCGCCGTCATCTGTCAACAGCCTGCCGTCGCGTCTGTCGTCACATCTCGCCGTCAAAAAGGAAAAAATAGCGGAAGAACGGCGACCATCACGACGCCCATCAGCAGCTGAAGCGGCAGCCCGACCTTGAGGTAATGCGAGAACCGGTAACGACCGGCCGACATGACCAGCGCGTTGGGCGGCGTGGAGAACGGGGAAGCGAAGCACATCGTCGCCCCGACCGCCACGGCGAACAGAAACGGATACGGACTGACGCCAAGCTGCAGAGCCGCGGCAAGCGCGATCGGCGCCAGCAGAATGGCGCAAGCCGTGTTGCTGATAAACAAGGTCAGAATCGACGTCGTGAAGTACACGCCCGCCAGCAGAACGAGCGGCCCGTAACCGCCGAGCAGGCTGACCATGCCGTCGGACAACAGCGCCGCCGCCCCCGTCTTCTCGATGGCAATCGACATCGGGATCATGCCGCCGATGAGCACGACGCTCTCCCAGTTGATCGTCTTGTACGCGTCCTCCATACTTCTTACGCAGCGGAACGCGACCATCAGCACCGCCGCAAGCATCACCGACGCCACAGCCGGAATCAGCTCGGTGACCAACAGTCCGACCATCAAGGCCATAATGCCTGCGGCGATCGGCGCCTTATTGTCCATCGTCACCTTGCGGGCTTCCTCCATCGGCTGCCCGACGACGACGACGTCCGGATCGGAGGCCAATCTTGCGATATCCTTCCACGTTCCCTGAACGAGCATCGCGTCTCCAAGACGCATCTTCTCTTCCTTCAAATTATGCAACAGATACTGGTCCCTCCGCTGAATGCCGAGAATGTTCACCCGGTACTGCTCCCGAAAGCCGGATTCCTTGATCAGCAAGTTGATCAGCCGCGAAGTCGGCGCCAGCATGACCTCGGCAATGCCGACATCACCCGTCGCATACTGTTCCGAATCGGCCGTTCTCTTATTCTCCGGAACGCGGCGGTCCAGCATGCGGAGGCCGCCGGCCTCGGCGAACGCCTGAACGCGCTCGAAGGGCCCGTGGACGTACAGAATGTCCTCTTCCTCGATCACCGTGTTCGAATCGGCGATCTCCTGGTTGATCGTTTTGAAAAACTGGTTTTTCGCCGACATTTTGCGCCGGACTTCGATGATGTTCAAGGCGTGCTTCCCGGAAATGTCCAGTTCCTGCAGCTTCCTGCCGCAGATCGCCGAACCGGCTCCGACCTGAACGCGGTACAGGTTCTGCCTGAGCTGATACTGCCGGGCCAGATCCTGCAGAGAACGCTCCTTGGCTCCGTTGTTGTCGCCTTCGTTATGCGGTAGGAACCGGCGAAGGAACAGCATCGCCGCGATTCCGACGATGATGCAGATGAGACCGATCGGAGTGAAGGTGAAAAAGGAAACGCCCCCGTACCCCGCCGACTGCAGCGTCTCCTGAATGACGAGATTGGGCGGCGTTCCGATCAAGGTCAGCATGCCCCCGAGGCTGCCGGCGAAGGCCAGCGGCATCAGCAGCCGCCCCGGATTCGTCCCTGCGCTCATCGCCAGACTGACGACGATCGGCATCATGACGGCGATCGTCCCGGTATTGCTCACGAACGCGCCAATCGCCGAAGTGACGGTCATGATCATCACGAGCAGCCGAGTCTCGTTCGTGCCGGCCAGCTGCAGCATTTTGCTGCTCATCATTTTCGCCAGTCCGGTCTGGAAGATCCCGCCGCCCACGACGAACAAGCCGATCATCATGATGACGACGGAATTGGAGAAGCCCGACAGCGCCTCGGCCGGCGTCAGAATATCGCCCAGCATAAACAGAAGAAGCGCTCCGACGGCTACCAGGTCGGAACGCACTTTACCGGATATGAAAAAAATAGAGGCTAGAGTCAGCAGCGCTAGAGTAGCGATCATCGGTCCGTTCACGGTAGGGCTCCCGTTCGATAGATTGGCGGTCGTCCATATCGGGCGCTCTGCCTTGCTCCCATTTAAGCACGGTTAATCCGCGGCAGTCAACCTTCCGGAATTTGACAATATCGTGACCAACTCTCCCGTCCGGGGACGGCATTCGGCCAAATTCTCTCGTACGGACCGAAGCTTAGGACGCGGCCGATTTCGCGTTCATCAACCCGCTTAACGCTTCTTGGATAACCGTGGACGGAATCGCGAACCCGATGCCCTGCGCTTCGGCGTTAACGGCCGTGTTCATCCCGACGACTTCGCCTTGCTCGTTCAGCAGCGGTCCGCCCGAATTGCCGGAGTTGATCGAGGCGTCGGTCTGCAGCAGGTTTCGGTACGTATGGCTGCCCTGTTCGTCGGCGATTGTAATCTCGCGCCCTTTGGCGCTGAGAACGCCCAGTGTCATCGTATGATCCAGTCCGTACGGATTGCCTATGGCGATGACCCAATCTCCGATGCTCGTCTGATCGGCGTCGCCCAGCTTCAGCGCGGGAAACGCTTGTCCGTCCGGGCTTTCGACCTTCAGCACGGCCAGGTCGAGCTCGTAGCTCGCCCCTACGACGCTGGCCGTCAGCGGCTCGTCATCGCCTTGGACCGTCACCTTAAGCTCGTCCGCGTCCGCAATGACGTGCTCGTTGGTCAGAATATAACCGTCCGTCGAGAAAAAGAAGCCCGTTCCCGATCCGGTCAGCACCGGCTCGCTTGCCGAACGCTGCTGTCCGCCTCCCCTGCCTCCGAAAAAGCTTCTCGGGGAGAACGCTTGGACGGCGTAGCTTTCGATTTTGACGACTGCCGGGCTGACCGACTCGAATACGGCAGCGATATCGCCCTTGCTCTTCATCGAAGCCGTCATTCCGGAGGCGGCCGGCCCCGTCGAATCCGCCGACGAATCGCTTGCCGAGCTTTCCCCTCCGAACAGGCCGCTGCGGTCTGCGGCATAGCCGAACCCTCCGACCAGCATCGCCCCGACCAGGAAGGAGGCCAGATAAGCGGTGAACGAAACGCCGTTTCGGCGCTTGTTCGGGATACCGCTTCCCGGGGAAGACGGACTGCGGAAGGCCGACATTTCCTTCTCATAAGAAGCGACTAGCGGAGTATCATAACTCTTCTTCGGCTCGCTGCGCTCATTGTTGATGTCGTTCATTTCTATCATCCTCCCGTTTATCGTCTATGCTCCTATCATGGAGGACGGAGCTTAAACGGAACTTAATCGAGAGTAAAAGATAGATGAAGATCGCATAGGCGAATCGCTACAGCTTAAACTTGGCTACGGCGGCCTCCAGACGGTTGCTTCGCTCCCGCAGCATGCCTGCCGTATCGGCGATCAGCTTGGCCGCCTCCGACTGGTGGGCGGACATCCGTTCGATCGACCCGGTGCTTTTCGCCGTCCGCGCGGAAATCTGCGAAATCTGTTCCGCCGATGCGGCCACCTCCTCGGCGCTGGCCAGCACCTCTTCGATCACTGCCGATACCTCCTGAATTTGCCCGTTCACGTGGCCGAAGCGCTCCATCGTAAGGTTGAACAGCGTCTCCGCCCGATCGGACAGCTCGGAGCCCTGCCTCATTCCTTCGTTGCCGATCTGCATCCGCTCGTCAATCTGACGGGACTCCTGCTTAATCTGATGCAGCAGCGACGTGATTCTCTCCACGGATTCGGACGAAGACTCCGCCAGCTTACGCACTTCGCCGGCCACGACCGCGAAGCCCGCACCGTGCTCGCCCGCCCTGGCCGCTTCGATAGAGGCGTTCAGCGCCAGCAGCTTCGTCTGATCGGCGATGTCCGTAATCGATCTCAGCACAGGCTCGATCTCCTCCATATAAGTGTTGAGCTCTCGAACCGATTGCGTCGTCTGCACGGCCACCGCGGCCATCGCCAGCACCTGCTCCCGCAGGCTGCGGATCGAATCGGAGCCTTCCTCGGCGGAATCCAGCGCTTCGCCAGAAGCCTCGGTGACGCTGCTCGACGCTTCCGAAGCCTTGTGAATGGCCGCTGTAATATCCTCCATCGCTTTGGCGCTTTGCGCCGCTCCGATACGCTGACTGTCGGCTCCGTCCGCCAGCTGCGCCGCGGCTTGCTCCAATTCGGCGTTCATCGCGATCATCCGCTCCGCTTCGGAGCCGAACCGCTCGGTCGACTGCACGAGATCGCGGGCGGTCAGCTCGATATCCTTCAGGACCTCCCCGAGCGTCACGCCAAGCCTCTCGATCATCCTCATCATCGCGGAATAAGCCTGTCCGATTTCGTCGTTCGGGCTTGACCGGCCCGCTCCCAGATGGGCTTTCGCTTCGGCCAGGTCTCCCCGGGCCATCGCTTCCGCTCCGCGAACGATCGCACCGAGCGGGCGCAGCGCCCGGGATAAGAACAATACGATCAAGACGAAAAAGACGATCGTCAGCACGCCCGTCAGAACGAACAGCAAGGTGTTCTCCCCGATCACCTCCCGGTAGATCGTCTGAGATACGGAGACGTCCGTGTCAATCCCGATCGCGCCGATCACCTCTCCGCTTCCGTTGCGCAGAGGAGCGAAGGACGAGATGTAATTCCCGTATTCCGGATTGCGAATAATGCCCGTCTTGGCCGACCGTCCGTCCAGGATCGCATCGATCGCCTCGCGCGGCATATCGGTCACTTCACCGATGGGGGAAGCCGCGTCCGAATCCCTCGGCTGGCCGTCGATGAGCAGCAGCGGCTGCTTCTGCTCGTCTATTTTCACCGTATACACATACAAGGCGCCGATCTGCAGGCGGTAACGGTTGATTTCCTCGCGCAGGCTCCAGTACAGCTCGTTCTCTTGAGCGTCCTGCAGAAAATTTTCGTAGGCCTGCAGGTCGAATTGTCCCGCATAAGCCTCCGCCGTATGAATGCTGAACTGACCGATCGCTTCCTCGCTTGCCTTTTTCGTATTCTCGATCTGCATATAGACGAGCGCGCTTGACAAAAGAACCAAAACGGCCAGAATAAATGCCGATAGCTTCGACACGAGACGACTCCTGAATCTGATCATGGTGTCCATACCTCTCTGACTTTAGTCGGGGAATTAAAGAAATCCTTAGTACTTTCGACATGATTCCTGGTTTTTCCTTCCTAGAAGCACGACAAAAAGCCGCGCCAACCTCGGTTAAGGGGTCATCCTGCAGGAAGTGTTCCAATCCGGGCGTGCACCAATCCCCATCCGGAAGCTTCTCCTCTAGCTTGTCCGCCCGAAAACGTGCTACACTAAATCCAGTTTCGAGCAGGAGGCGCGCGCCCAGCTATGTCCAAGGCCTACTTCAAAAAGTGGTACTTAATCGTATCTCTAATCCTCTCCCTCTATCTCGTTTTCGTGACCGTTCTAAGCTTCACCTCCGTTTCCAAGGCCATCAGAGCGCCTCTTGAGACGGCTGCATACTGCATTTTATGGTTTTTCGTGATCGAGTTGGGCGTGCTGTTCTTCCTTACGAAGGATGTGCGCAGGTTTTTCAAGGAGCAATGGCTGAGCATTCTCGCCGTGGTCTCTTCGATTTCCGTGACGCAGTTCGTCGATGCGGTCGTCGGTCTCGGTTCGTTAACGGGGCTAAGCGCATTGAAGGGGCTGAAGGGGTTAAAAGCGTTGAAGGGGCTAAAGCTGTTTAAAGCTGCGAAAGGCGTCAAAGTGGCGAAGTCGTATAAAATCGGCAAAAAGGCGTCCAAGGCCGCCAAGGAAGTCGAGCTTCTGGAGGCCCGGCGGAGATAGCCGGGCGGCACGGCGAAGTCGGCTCAGACTCCGGCGGGGCGTCTGGCCACATGGAGAGACAGCACGATCAGCGCCAGCGCAATAACGGGGTGCATAGCTCCCGCAGCCGGAAGATTGGCCGTCATGTACTGGATGAAGATCAGTCCGAACAGAGCCAAGCTTAACCAACGCGTTCTTACGGGAAGACGGCCGGCAAAAGCAAATACGAGCATAAGCAGCGGGACGACCTCGAAGAAATGCACGAACAGAACGTGAGCTTTCCAATGCGTCGAATCCTGAAACAGAGCCATTCCCGCGATAAAGGTTTGCGCGACGATGCAAGCGACCAGCAGCCACGCTAAGACGCGAAATACGGCGCCGGCGAATTTCCCCTTCGGGCTAGTATTGACTTTCTCCATCCTCTTATCCTCCTCGACTTTTGCTTCGCGTCCATCCGTTGACCACAATGAGCGCAACGACTGCGCATACGATCGGCAGAAGGATCGGGAGATACTTGATCCCCACCGCCCGATCGAAGATCAGCATGCCCGCAACTCCGATCAGCTCGGAAAGGATAAACCCTCCGACACATCCCCCGAGGACCGCGAACAGCAAAATTCCGGCTTTATTTCTCATCCTTGACGCCTCCATTCTCCTGGTCAGGTTTGTTCTATCGCCATACTAGCAGCAAAATGTTGCGAACCTGTGACGGAGCATTACGGGTTTCGTGAAATTTTCCCCATGCTTCGCGGGAGCCTATATAATGTAGGCAACAAGGCGAGGAGGATACGGAAAATGACGCGAACGCTGCTGCTTGTCGACGACGAAGACCAGGTCATGGCTTTCATGAAAAAGTTCCTGCTTCAGGAGGGATATCGAATTGTCACGGCCTCAACCGGCCCGGAGGCGCTGCGCAAAGCGCGCGAGGCCGATCCGGCGCTGGCGGTGCTGGATTGGATGCTGCCGGGAATGAGCGGAATCGAGGTATGCCGGGAGCTGCGCAAAATAGGACGGATGGGCATTATCATGGTGACGGCGCGGGCGGAAGAGAGCGACAAAATCATCGGCCTGGAGGTCGGGGCCGACGATTACTTGACGAAGCCCTTCTCCCTGCGGGAGCTGGCGGCAAGAATCCGCTCCGTGCTGCGGCGGACGGAAGGGAACGAACCTATGACGGCGACGCTCGAACGAGGAGAGCTGTCGCTGTCCGAAGCGCAATGCCGGGTATGGAAACGAGGAGAGGAGCTGGCTCTGACGCCGACGGAGTTCAAGCTGCTGCTGACGTTGGCCGCCAGACCGGGCATCGTATACAGCAGGCTGCAGCTGCTTCAGGCGGCGCTCGAGGACGATATTCTGAACGACGAACGAACGGTGGACGCCCATATCAGCCGCATTCGCAAAAAGATCGAGGACGACCCCGCCCGTCCGCAGTACATTCAGACCGTCTACGGCTTCGGCTATCGGTTCGGTGTCGGCCAATGACGGTCACGCGGAAAATCTTTCTCTCGATCGCGTCGTTCGTTGCGATTATTGTCGTCCTTTTCGTGCTGGTCACGCATTTGGTCATTAAGGAATCGTTCGAAGCGATGGCGAGCAAATCTCTGGGGGGAACGCTGGAGACGATTGCGGAGCGTTTTATCGAATTTTACGATCGCGGGAAGTCCTGGAGCGGCGTTCAGCAGATGGTGCTGGACGACGCCGGCTTGGGCGGCAAGCGGGACGTCGGCATCGCGCTGTTCGACAGGGATGGCGCTCAGGTCTATTCCTTGGGGACGGTCCCTCCGAAAGCGATCCAGAACCTGGGGATCAAGCGGAGTCTGCGGGTCGATAACCGGAGGATCGCCTCCTTATATTACTACGACGCCGAGATTGCCGATCTGTCCAGGCTGCGCATCGGCATCCCGGCCTCGGTCATCCTTCTGTTGTCGGCCGCGACCGTTCTCATCGTTCTTCTCTCGCTTCCGGCCGCCTATTGGATTGCGAGAAAAATCACTTCGCCGCTCCGCATGCTGATCCCCGCCATCGAGCGCTTGAGGCATGGAGAGCTTGGCGTTCAGGCGCCGGTCGTCTCCCGGGACGAGTACGGTCAAGTTGCAGTCGCCTTTAACGCGATGTCCGCGCAGCTGCGGAAGAACGAAGAGGTTCGCCGCAATCTGGTCGCCGACGCGGCTCATGAGCTGAGAACGCCGCTGACGATCGTTCGCGGCAAGCTGGATTTAATTCAGCAGACCGGGGAGGCGATCGAGCCGGAAAGCTTGCTGCCGCTGCAAGACGAGCTCATCCGCTTGTCCCGTCTCGTGGAGGATCTCCACCTGCTCTCGCTGGCGGAAGCGCGCAGGCTGCCGCTGGAGAAGAAGCCGACGAGCATGGCCGACCTCGTTCGGAAAGTCGTTCGGCATCTGGAGCCCGACGCCGAGCGCAAGCGCATTCGGGTCTCGTTGAAGATCGAGGCGGAAGTGCGGCCGATCGACGTCGATCCGAACCGGATGACGCAAGTGCTGCTTAATCTGATGGTCAACGCCATCCGGTACACGCCCGAGAGCGGGAGCGTGACGGTCAGCGTGCAGGAACGACCGTCGGACGGCCGAAGCGGAGCGGCGCTGAGGATCGCGATCGAGGACACCGGAGTCGGCATCGCGCCCGAGCAGCTGGAGCAGATCTTCAACCGGTTCTACCGGACGGACGAGGCGCGCGCTCGGAACAGCGGCGGCATGGGGCTCGGTCTGGCGATCGCCAAGGAGCTGGTGCTCGCGCACGAAGGAACGCTCGAGGCGGAGAGCCGTCCGGGCCGGGGGACGACGTTCGTATTGGTGCTGCCGGTCAGCGCCGGTCTTTATGCTGGTTAGGACTTGTATTCGTTAGCGTCGTCAGCATTTTTTCTCCTCTGACCATTTCGGAATGGCATTCGGGACATACGGGGGTGAGGGAAAACGTGAAGTTATCTCTCATCCATCTCTTGCAGCTCTCTCCCGAACAGAGCCAAATGGCGGTCATCTCCTCCGGCAATTCTTCGAACGGTTTTTTCCGAGAGTAGTACACGTTCATTCCCTCTTTCTATGATGAGGTGGATGCAGCCAAGCATAAACGGGCGACGCCGGCCTTGGGATCGGCGGGATCGCGTTGATGTCGGGGGCGATTCAGATCAGGATAGCGAATTTAATCCTTTCTGATCATGAATAAAATGCCCCAAACATCAGGTTCGGGGCATCTTTATTCTGCGTTATAGGCCGTGCGTCAATACGTTCATTATAACTCAAGCGGCCGGAAATAGCGAATCCGATGCGAACCGGCCGCGGCAAACGTTCGTCCCCTTGGAGAATCTCGCCCTTATGGCCTCCGTCATCCGGCTCGAATACACGACAGCACCTTCGCCACGCTGTTCGAAATGACAAGATCGGCTCTCCCGTCCAGCGGGGTCGCGCTTTTATTGATCAGGACCAGCTTGTTTCCTTCGTAGAGCCTTACGAGCCCCGCAGCCGGCTGCACGGTCAGCGAAGTGCCCGCCACGATCAGGACGTCCGCCTGCCGGATATACTCCGCCGCCCTCTGAAGCAGGTCCATATCGAGACTTTCCTGGTACAGCACGACGTCCGGCTTGACGATGCCGCCGCAACGGCGGCAGCGGGGACAGATCTCCTCCGACTGAAGGATATCCTGCAGAGAATAGACCGCTCGGCAATCCATGCAGAAGTTCCGGTGGACCGAGCCGTGCAGCTCGAGCACGTTGCGGCTGCCGGCCTGCTGATGAAGCCCGTCGATGTTCTGGGTAATGACCGCGGCGAGTCGGCCCTTCTGCTCCCAGTCCGCAAGAGCGTAGTGAGCGACGTTAGGCCGAGCATTGGGGTAGAGCATTTTGCTTCTGTAGAAAGCGTAAAAGTCCGCCGGACGAGCCCTGAAGAAATCTCGGCTTAATATTTCCTCCGGAGCGATCCGCCCCCCGCCTGTCGTCTGATACAGCCCGTCCGCCGACCGGAAGTCCGGAATCCCGCTTTCCGTGGAAGTGCCCGCCCCGCCGAAAAACACGATGTTCCGGCTCTCGGCCGCGATTTTCTTCAACCGCTCGAACTCCATCTCGTTCCCTCCGCATCGCTCTTTTTACGCAAACCCTTTACGCGGCTTGTCGTCCGCCATCCTTCGTTCTACGCAAATCCCATTTTACGCGACTTGTCGTCTGTCATCCACTCTCGGCTGCGATCCTTGGCGTAGTCCGACTTCATGCTCACGATCAGCCGCTCGAGATCGACCTCGTTCTCGTAATGCATCTGCAGCGCAGCTGACGCGTACAGCTCGCTGAGCTGGGCAAGCGTAAATCCGTCCGTTCGGCGGGCCGCCTGCTCCAGCTCCTCCTCGCTCGCAAGACGCCGCAGGCCGATATGGGCCAAATAGGCGAGACGCATCGCTTCGTCCGGAGACTTCACCTCGTACGCCCGGTCGAAGCGTCCGGCCCGGTTCATCAGCGCCGGATCGATCTTCTCCGGGTAGTTCGTCGTGCCGATGAGGTAGATGCCCTCCTTCGACGTCGCTCCGTCCAGCGTATTGAGGAAGTAGGAGCGGCAGGAGTCCGGCATCGAGTCGATGTCTTCAATGACCAGCACCATCGGCGCCATCTGGGACGCGGTGTCGAATACTTCCTTAATCGAGCCGCTGCTCGTATATTCCGTAATTTGCCAATAGGCGACTGGGGCGCTTGTCGTGGACGAGATCGACTTCACCAGCGTCGTCTTGCCGTTGCCCGGCTTGCCGTACAAAAGAATGCCCCTCTTGTAAGGAAGGCCGTAGGTTTGGAAAAACGAGCGGTCCTTGGAGAAAAACTCGTCGATCGAGCGATAAATCTGCGTCTTCAGCTCCGCTTCCATAAACACGTCGTCCCGGCCGACGGCGTACCCGACCGGTTTGCGCTCCTGTTCCAGCCCGTCCCGGGTGTCGGTGAAGACGATGATCTTCGGGTCGGCCAGCCGGCGCGCCCTCAGCTCCTCCAGAAACCGGACAAGTCCTTCATTCGATGGGGAGAAAATGAGATCCTCGTAGCCGAGACCGTGCTGAGTCACTCTCGGAATTCGGGCCAATGCGACCAGATGCCGGGGATAGACGAACAGATTGTTGCGCACGGCGGGCCGGATCGCATAACCCGACCGCTGCGGATCGGAATCGGCGGCGTACTCGAACACCTCCGTTTCAACCAGGTCGAACAGACTCGCCGCATATTCCACCCCCTCGTAACCGTCGCGAAGATCCTCTTCCAGTCCGTTCCACACTTCGTTGCCGTCATCCTGATAGTAAAGACGAAAGCCGCCCCCATACCGTTCGCTCAGAAAATCGACGATGGCCTGAACGACGGAAATATAGTTGAAATAGCTTTCCGCATCGAGCGGCTCGCGAACGGCTCCGTCCGCCTTCACCAGAAATGGCGGCTTAGCCGTCCTCGTTAAAATCGTCATCTCTTGAATCACACTCCTTTTACTGCCGCCAGAGGACGGCACTTGGCCACTACGGAGGCCAAGCGCGCCTGAACGACGCTGTCGATGATTTGGTCTACGTCTTTGTAAGCCTGCGGCGATTCGTCCACGAGCGCTTCGAGCGCTCGGTGGTTCAGGACGACCTCGTCTTCCTGGCCGACGCGCAGGGAAGAAGCGAACTCGTCTACCGTGACGAGCTGCTTGGTCGCGTTGCGAGACCGAATACGGCCCGCTCCGTGACAGATGGAGTAATAGTTGCGCGAGCCTTCCGGGGCTCCGACCATCAAGTAAGAGGCCGTCCCCATCGAACCGGGGATGAGCGCGGGATGGCCCGTCTCACGATAGGGCTCGGGATTGCCGGCGTGTCCGGCCGGCAGCGCGCGCGTCGTGCCCTTGCGGTGAACGAGCATCGCCTCGTCGCCGTGGCTCTCTTCGCAGGCGTAGTTGTGCATGAGGTCGTAGAGCGTGCTCATTTCCGCCCGGGAGCCGAACGTCTCCTTGAAGGCGTCGCGAACGGCGTACGCCATCAGATGCCGGTTCGCTACCGCGAAGTTCAGCGCCGAATACATCAAATTCGCATACGCCCGGCCCGCCTCGCTGTCCAGCGGCGCGTAAGCCAGCTTCGGATCGGCCGTGCCGAGCCCGAGCCTGCTCATCGTCTTCGCCACCTGCGAGCCGCAATGCTGGTTGACCGCGCCTCCCCAAGACCTCGAGCCGGAATGGATCATGACCACGACCTGGCCGTCCCGAAGCCCCCACCGCTCCGCGATGGCCCGATTGTCCTCCGGAATGCTCAACGCCTGAATTTCGATAAAATGATTGCCGTTGCCGAGCGTGCCGAGCTGGCGATGCGACCGGTGCCATACCGGCATCGGAATGCGGTCCAGCTCGCTCTCGTCGAACCGGAACCGGCTGCACTCGACATGGGTCAGGGAAGTCGCTTTTCTCGGCGTGTACGCGTCCGGCTCGTATTTGCCCGGCAGGCCGTGAAGCCCTTTGCGCAGCACGTCCTCCAGCCGGACGTCGGAGAAATGCCCTCTTGCATGATTTTCCACCGGAATCCGCTTCTCGATCGCCTTGACCAGCTTGCGGCGAAGCTTGACGTCCCGCAGGTCCTCCGCCTGCAGATTCGTCAGATGCACCCGCATCCCGCATCCGATGTCGCTGCCGACGATGGAGGGAGAGACGAAGCCGTCCTCCACGCCCCACACCGCCGTCGTGCCGATGCAGGTTCCGACTCCGACATGAGCGTCGGGCGTATAGCTCATATATCGGATATTCGGGATTTGCAGATTATTGTTCGCCATCTCGAGCACCTTGGCCCCCATGGCATAAAACAGATCGTCGTGCGCGAATACGTGAAGATCCCCGGCCGGGAGATCGATTCGCCGATAATAAGAATCGTTAAATGTTTGTTCCATAAATGATTTAAACCCTCTCTTAATCCGAGTATTGTCGTTAAAATGAAAACGCAAAAAAACCGCAAGCCCATTCGCTTACGGTCTTCTGCGCGCAGTGAAAACGAAAGACTGACTTCCCCTTCCGACGATGCGCCGGCGGGGCGTTAGCTTTCTCCTTCCTTGGCTGGGGCCCGTAGAGGCCGATGGACAATGAACGAAATATTCAATTGCGGCGTGACGACGTTGCGGCGGTTGATCACTGCGGTCATGTCCTTCGGCCTCCTTTCTTAAATAAGATAGTGTCTATCATATACGGGCTTGGGAAGCTTTGTCAATATCCCGTCGGCTCAGTCCCTGTACGATTTCTACTCTGTGCTGCCTATTGCAGATTTACCGCAATTGGGGTTGTGCTGCCTTTAAAGCTGCCGTCACCTAGTTGCCCTGCAGCATTGCTGCCCCAAGCCCACACTTTCCCATCCTCGGTAACGGCTACGGAGTGTTCATAACCAACTGCAGCACTAACCACTTTGTTCAGCCCTTCAATTCGCCGGGGCTCTGATCCCCGATCAATAAGGCTCCCATTTGCTCCAACGTCGTAACCCAGAATCCATAGCGTTCCATCTTTTTTCAGCACAAGAGTTCCATAAAGGCCCGTCACAATCGAAGAAACATTTCTTAAACTCGGCACACGCACGGGAACTTCTATCTTTTCCGTTTCCTTAGTTACTGGAGAATGGAATATGCCTACGATATTCGCTCCCCAGCCCCACACCGAGCCGTCTTTTTTGATCGCAAAGTTTTGCTTTCCATTCCCTGACGATAAGGCAATGACTTCTTTCAAACCTCTAACCTGGCTAGCAATGTAATCTCCATTTGCCTTCGTTTCCACATAACCAGACCACTTCCAAACAGTTCCGTTCTTCCTCAGGATATGAATTTCGCCGTTGGCATTAGCGGAAATCTCTTGGGCATCGTCTATATTTTCCAATTTGTGAGGTCCCGAGAAATACCGGTCAGGAAGCCAAACCCAGACAGAGCCTTCTTTATCAATCGCAGAAGCTATACTGCTTGCCGATATTTTTACGATTTCGGACAAGCCTATGATCTGCGTAGGACTTGGAAATACAGTCTTACCATCGTGATTCTCCGAAGAATTCAGTTTATATTCCGGCCCCCACTCCCAGACAGTTCCGTCCCTCTTCAGTAAGATTTCCTGCTGTCGAAACGATTCAATGTCAACTACATCTTCCATCTCTTGAACGAGCCATGGAGTATTATCTCGGAAGGTGTGTTTGCCGTCAATAACATCCGCAATCCCTCCCCAGTACCAGACGTCCCCCTTGGAGGTCTTAACGACGCTGTGATAGGCTGAAGCGGAAACGGTTATAGGAGAAGCAGCCTGCTCGACATCTCCACCGGAAGCCGTAGCAGCAACCGCTTGCACTGAAAAAGCAAGCGATAATCCGATAGCAAGCAGCAACGTTCTCCTCATTTTTCCTATTGATTTTATTTGTCGGCTCCCTATCAATAGAATCAACTCCCATATTTATTATCATCTTCCATTAGATAAGACGATTTTACATGGAAAAAGTTGTGCGTTTCCCTATTAACAATCTCATCTCATTTTATGATATATAACTTTAATCCTTATACGGATCGAACTCGTCCGCGCCAGCCATGCATACGCCGATCGGCTTCAGCACGTGCAGCACCTCGATCGTGTCGGCATGAGCGTCCAGCACCTCCTGCAGCTTCCGGTAGACGAACGGGCTCTCGTCCGTGCCGGCTCCGCGAAGCTCCACGCTAAAGGCGCGAACGGCTTGCTTCATCTGTTCGGGAGTAATCTGGCCTCCGGTGCGCTTGCGGGTTTTCCAGTTCATCTTGCCCGCGGCTTGCGTACGGCTCATGATCCTTCCCGCCCCATGCACGGTGCTATAGAAAGAATCGCGGTTCTCGTCGGTGTCCTTCCCTCTCACGATGACGGAAATGTCGCCCATGCTGCCGCCGATGAAGCCGAGCTGGCCCGGGGCCGAAGGCGTCGCGCCTTTGCGGACGACGATCACGTCCTTGCCGCCGTGGGATTCCTTCCAGGCGTAGTTGTGATGGTTGTGCACTTCGAAGTCGCCGCTTGCTCCCAGAATCGACAGCACCTGAGCGATGACGTAATCCCGGCCGGCATAGGCGTATCGACCGGCCAGCTTCATTGCCCGGTAATACAGGTCTCCGAGCTCGCTGTCCAGAACGAGCAGCACGGGCGGCTGGTCCATCTTCTCACCCGGAGCGTTCGCCAGAAAGTCTCGTCCGGCGGCCAGATTGAGAAATCCGCTCGCCGTCTTATGGCCGAAGCCGCGGCTGCCGAAATGGTTGCCGATCCAGAGCCGGCCCGTCTCCGGTTCCTCGAACAGATCGACGTAGTGGTTGCCGCTGCCGACCGTGCCGAGCTGATCCCGGGCCAATGCCTTCAGCTTGTCATGCTCCTGCTTCCCGATGGCCGCGTACACGCTCCAATCGGGATCGTCGAACAGCTCGTGATCCACCCTTTCGCTGTTGACGCGCCCGACGCCGAAGGACACTTTTCGGGCGATTTGATCCATCAGAGCGGGCAGAATCGGCTTGATGTCCGCCGCCAACAGGTTCGTCCGCACCGCCTTATTGCCGCAGGCGATGTCGTAGCCTACGCCGGAGGGCGAGATTTGGCCCTCGTACGCCACGACTCCGCCGATCGGCTGGCTGTACCCTTTGTGATGGTCGGCCATCAGCAGCGCTTGCACGACGTTGCCGTGCTCCGCGCACGTTATGGCTTGGGACAGCGCGCCGGCATCAGGATTGCCCCATATCCGCACTCCGTCTATGGTTTGGTAAGTCATTTCTCGTTCTCTCCTTGCCGGTATCCATTTAGATGGACCCGTTTTCTATTAAGGCCGCTCGGAAAAGATCGTCCAGACGGTCTGCTAATTTCGTGTCGGCCGACTTCATCTCATGCGTCGTTTGTTCCAGCTCCTGCAATCGTTTCTCCAGATAATCGTTAATCGGGGCAAGCCTCGGCTCTACGTTCAGCTCCTCGCCCGCTTTTTTCCGCGCCAACAGCTCCGCTACCGTCTCGCCCAACCGCCCCGATCGCGGAATCAGCCGCTCCACCAGCGTATCGAACTCCATAGGCGGCATCTCGCCGTAACGCTCGATCCATTCGCACGCCAGAACGGGCCGCAGCACATAGAAGTACTTTTTGATCCGCACCCGCTCTCCCTGCAAATACTCCCGATAGTTGCCGCGCGCCATATTGAGGTAATGATACATGCAGGACTTCGGGGAAAAAGCCAGCGGAGAAAGCCTGCGAAGCTGCTCCGCGACTCCGGATTTCTCTGCATAGCGAATCGGCGATTGCAGCCATTCCAGCAGCGGAGGGTTCGACTTCCGATACAGGTTCAGCGCCTTGCGCAGATCCCACCCGCTGATATCGAGCTTGTCGCTGATCGGCCGCTCGATGACGTCCCGCTTCTCGAAGATGGACAGGTACCATTCCGGCTTCCGGATATAGACGAACCGCACGTCGTAATCGCTGTCCCGGGAAGGGAAGCCCCACGCCCGGCTGCCCGATTCGCACGCGTACAGAATGCGGATTTGCTCCTCGCTCTCCAGACGCTCCAATTGTTCGGTTATCGCTTTTCGCATAGCTTCCACCTCCCGCATTACAGTTCAATCTTCTCAATCGCTTGCACCATCGAGCCGTAGCCCTTCGCCGTTTGGGCGATGTAGCTCAGCACCGTGTCGCTCCAGCCGTAAATGTAGTAAGTGTTCGGATCCTGCGGCGGAACCATGGCGCTGCGGTAAGGCGCGATGTCGATGATGAACGCCTTGACCTGCGGGTTCACCTTGGCGCGATAGCTCGTCAGTTCGCGGTAGAATGGGCTGCCGCTGTTTTGCTGCTCGTCGGTGATCATGACGATCTGGTCGACCTTGACGCGTTCGGCGAGCAGCTTGCGAACCGGAGCTCCGGTATCCGTGCCGCCGCGCGTCTGAATCCGCTCCGCCTGCGACAGAATGCTGTCGCGGCGCGACGGAAAGGCATCCTCGGCCTCGGTGTCGAACAGCCAGAACAGAGAGTTGCCCTGCGTCTTCTTGTACAGAGCCAGCGCGAATACCGAGCCGATCTGCAAATACTCGCCGTTCATCGAGCCCGAGATGTCAAGGAAGATCGCCGTGCGGTCTTCCAGATCGGGCAGGTTGGCGAATGTGATCTCCACCGCGTCCCGAAGCGCGTCGCGCAGCTCCGGGCGCTTCACCTGACGGAACGCCTTCGCGAATCGGAAAGGCAAAATCCTTGCCTTGCTCAGTGCGGTCGGATCGGTCAGACGAGCGATCGCGGCATCGAGGCAGCGGCGGTCTTCCAGCACGCCCTCGCGCTCCAGCGTATTCAAGTGGCGGAGCAGCGCGAAAGTCGGCATCTGACCTAGCAGCGCTTCCCAGATCGCTTTCGAAGGCTTCACCGCTCCGGTGACGACTTCGTGCGGCAGCTTGCCTGCTTCGATCCAGCGCAACCGTTCGGCCTCTGTCGAGGCCCGCTTCAACTGCTCCAGCGCCTCGACCTGCGGCAGGAGAGTCAGGTTCGCCTCCTGACCGCGCAGATAGCGGAACAGCGCTTGCTGCTTCAGATCCGCGGGCTTCGGGTGAGCCGTCGCGATCGCGTCGCCCAGGCTGTAGCCCCGGCAGCGGCCGTTATACTTGATGGCCCAATATTCGGACAAGCCCGTCAGAAACCGACTCACCTGGCGTTTCACCGCCCGGCCGCCTTCGCCCCTTCCCATTCCCTTCAGGATGGTCAAGAAGTCGGACAAATCGGACGGAATCCGGACGACCTGCGGAAAAGCCTTCGCGAACAAATCCGGACGATGCTGGGACAGAATCGCCAGTCCGAACAGCGGCTGCAGCCGCATGTAGCCCTCGTTGCGGGCATAGACGAGCGCTTGCGCCATGAATTGCGGGCGGCTCTGCGCCATTTCGCGATGAAGCTCGTCGGCTTCGGCCAGCAGCGTCTGCTGATCCGCGTAGAACGTGTTGCCGAGCGTATTGGTCACCAGCGTCTGAACGTACTGCTCCTCTATGGAGCGAGCATACGCCGGATAACCTTCTCTATTGCCTATTGACGGCCTGATAGCCGAGAACAACTTTTTTGCGAAGCTCATCGGTATTACCTCCTTAAAACTGAACCGGCGAGGAAAGGGCGGGGAAGGCGGACTGCAGGACTCGAACCTGCCGTAAAGCCCAGGCAAATCAATGGGTGCGCGCTAAGTGGCGAAGCAGCCCTCCCCGGCGCCTCGCCGGCGGTATGCGATTCATTAAGCGGAGCGAGGAAAAGTTCAAGAAGGCGTGCAGAAGAGCGGTAATGCCGCTCGTTCCGCCCTGATCTTGGACGAAGTAGCCCTCTCGTGCGCCTCGCTCTTGGTAGCGTAGTAATGCGGCAGTTGAGGAAAAGGGCGGAAAGGAACATGCTGCTCTACCTACTGAGCTATCCCGCCTCTCGGCGGGAGTTGGACTCGAACCAACGACAGGCCGATTAAAAGTCGAAGTAACCCTTCCATGCGCCTCAACTGCGCTCTGTTGTTCGGCCGCACGGCCGCTTGTTTCATGCTCCTATCATCTCTTATTTCCAACCGGTCGAACATGGCGGAAGTATGACGACGAGCATTTTTTGTTTCAGGTCGCGGCAGCGGCCGCCTTGCCCCGATAGGGCGATTTCGTATATCGGTTCGATACGGAAGAAGCTGCGATTGCCTCAGGCTTCACACGAGCCGACAACCCCATGGCCTCGATCCGTCCGACCAAGTCCGCGACGAACGCCGAGGTCCGGTTGCGCTTGGCGTCCGTTCCCGCGTCGATGTCGATGAACAGCTTCAGCTCCGCGCCCTGGTAAACGTAAGGCAGGAGGATGTCCTCCAGCTCGGCGCGTTTGCTCTCATCGAAATATGAGGCAATCTCCTGGCTGAACGTCGTCTCCAGACTAAGCTTCTCCTGAAGGGAACGGATTTCCCGCGGCAGAACGACCTGCCGATAGCAGAACCAGGCTCCTCTGCCTGGCCGATGAACGACGACGGACGTCACGAACTTCGTATGTCCGGCGTGAACTTGAGCATCCGTGCCGACCATCAGCTGGTAGGCGGCGCGCGGATCGGCGTTCATGAAGCCGCGAATGCGGGCGAACACGTCGTCCATCGTCAGCTCCTTTTCGGTGACGTTGCGGAACGTTTTTTCGTGGATCATAGGGATTTGTCTTCTCTGCATAAGGGTCACCTGTAACGCAAGGTCGGCTTCTTCCTTTCTCAAGTGGTTGTTTAAAAAGTCCGCTTTTGATCACGAAGTATCCCAAGAAGCATACTCGACGTCGAATCTTGCATTCAGCCGGATCTTCCGGTACTCATGTAGGTTCTCCTACACTCCGTTCCTCAGTTCCTGGCTTCATCCAACCTTCTCGGTGCTGAAAACCGAACTTTTTGAACTCACATTTAATAGGTTATGTGGCAGGGGCAGCAGGAGTCGAACCTGCATATGCGGTTTTGGAGACCGGCGTTCTACCTATTGAACTACACCCCCATGGCAGGGTTGGCAGGGCTCGAACCTGCGACCGTCCGATTAACAGTCGGGCGCTCTACCCGCTGAGCTACAACCCTATGGTCGGAACGGCAGGATTCGAACCTGCGGCCTCTTGCTTCCAAGGCAAGCGCTCCAGCCAAGCTGAGCTACGTCCCGGTATGGCGGTCCCAAGGAGGATCGAACTCCTGCTTCCGCGCTGACAACGCGGCGTTCTTCCACTGAACGATGGGACCGAGTGGAGGCGTGGACGGGACTCGAACCCGCACATCCGGACGTGAAAGGCCCGTGTGTTATTCCTTTTCACCACCACGCCGTGGAGGACAGGAGCGGGTATTCCCCGCCGATCTGTCGGCCGCCGAATCGCAGCAGCCTATCTGATAACGCCTATCCATGTTGGATGCCCGGGCAGGGATCGAACCTGCGATCGATGATTCAAAGTCATCTGCCTTGCCGCTTGGCTACCGAGCAATATTGGGGAGACCAACCAGACTCGAACGGGTACTAACGGGGTCACAAACCGCCGCGTTCGCCCTTTCGCCATGGTCTCCAGAATAAAAAGCTATCCAGGGACCGTTCCCCGCTCCCCGCCTTAACAGGGAAAAAGGACTCGGCATCCGGATAGCTCGATTCGCGCCGCGAGAATGTTCTCGCTATGAGAAGGCAGGGCAGCTCTGCCGGTCGTCCGGCAGACGTTGCCTTCCTCTCGCGGATCGGCTATCCGTCGTCTCGATCTCATGATCCTGACGACACCAATTGCGTTCGAACGGATATAGATTGGTTTTCATGGGACTCGCCTCTTTTCTAAAATGGATTATTGTTGCGATATGTACTTTATAGGGGCCAAGCGATTAAAAAAAAGACCCCTGTCGCCTTCGTCTTCTCCCATGGCCAAGCCTGCCCATAGAAAAAGACTACCGGCCTCGGCAGTCTTTACAAGAACGCTAGGTATGCGATCGCGAACGGAGTCAGGCTGTAGAGATCAGCCGAAGAACCGCAACGAATCGTCTGCGTTTGTAAAGATAGCCTCTATGAAATGGAATGCAGGAAATAAGCGTCTCATGCCACTGTTCATTGAACTGCTCCGCATAAACTGCCGGTTTGTTCTCCCAATCGAGTCGATTCATCTCACGCATGTTCCTGCACTCCTTTCTGGATTAGAATGTTTGCTGACAATCCTAACATCTCATCTTTAACCATGTCAACCATTCATTTCATAAAATTGCAGAGGAAAAAGTTTGGAAAGGTGTTCACCGCACCTCCGTCGCAGCTTCCTGCGAGGGAGACGGATGGGATTCGAACCCATTTTAAGCCACCGAAGTAACCCTTCCTAGCGCCTCTGCAACCGCGAGGCCTTTGCCTTGCGACCTCGGCTTCACAATCTGATTTTCGCCGATCAGACGGCTTACGAACAGGGCGAAAGTATGGCAACGAAAAAAACTTATTGCGCTTGAGCATCGTTTTATTCCTCTCTTCGATGCCTATCGAGGTTGACTCTGCCGTAGCCTGCGTAAAATCGTTCGTTCTCCGCTCGGCCGATGATTTGTGCTGCGTGCAGAGTTGCTTACGCTGCCTCGGCCAACGCTTCGATTGTCTTCTCTCCCCTATCGGCCATAGGCGCATTGATGATACAACTTTGCTCCTGTCTTATCCTTCCGCCTTGTTATTACGTCATATTTTCCGTAATATAATAAGCAGAGTACGTATGACTTCTTTAAGAATGAGACATAAGATAATAGGGAGTAATTAGGGAAATGAAAGATGGTGAAGAGGATGACGAAACCAACATTTACCGTTGATCAGCTGATTACCTCATCGGAAGCGGCCAAAAAATTTGGCGACCTGCGAAAAAAAGCAAAAAAAAATCCGCAATTTATTACGGATAACGGTACAGTCGATTCCGTATTGATTGGTTATGAACTCTTCGAACAAATCTATGACCGACTCACTCGTCTGGAGGATGAAGAAGAGCGCCGAATCTTGTTAGAGCGTATCGAACGAACCGAACAAAATCCAACAGCCGCAAAATCGTGGAAAGACATCAAGCGTAAACCGGAACCATGATGTCCGAAGATTGTTTTGATGTTCGATTCGACCCCGATGCTGAAGAGGAATATAACCGACTGGATGGTTCTGTTCTTGGCGCAGTAAATAAGGCAATCGACGAATTGGTCCTCAGGGCTGATGAAGTCGGCAAAGCACTGAGGAATAATAATGATACCAAACTCGCAGGCTGCAGAGAGATAAAGCTACGTGATGCCGGTATTCGAATTGTATACCGCGTGACAGATCAAGTCGTTCACGTGCTTCGTATCGTCATTGTTCTGACCATTGAGCGACGTAACCGTGATATGGCTTTCAAAATCGCCCATTCTCGGATGAAGGCCATTCGTAAACTAACCAAAGAAGAATCGCGAAAGCTCCACGAGAAACAAAAAAGATGGCAGGATATGATACGCACCAAGAGACCTAAGCAAGGCGAATAGTCACAACGAACTGTCCAATAAAGAAAGGATTGATCCTTCCTGCCGCAAGCCTCGCTTAAAAAATCGCCGATGCCCTTAAGAGGCACCAGCGATTTTTTTTATACAATTATGATTATAGTAGAACCGACGCTCGGCGACCCGTTTTTTATGCAGGTACCCTGGGCGTAAACCCAACATAATATAGGGGGAAATTAGATTCGACGAAGGAGAAGATGCGATGTATCGACAGAATTGGGAACCGTGCAATTACGATCTGTCCAATTACGCTCCGTACGGCTACCGCCAATTGTCCCCTTTCCCAATCCCCGACTTCCTATTTGGCCAGCAAGCGTTGGGCGTGGAGTGGCGCGTGCAAGAAGGCCCGTGGAGCGGGGTATGGCGCAGGCGGGGAACCAGCAACCTCTTCGATGCCATATGGACAATGCCCGGAGCTCCGGCCGTAACAGCCGTTTTGACCATCTATATTTTCGGCAATTTCGTGTATGTTCAGCGACGGAACAGCAGCGATGGCAATGACTGCGACTACACGGGAACGCTCTCCGCAGACGGCCGTTCGGTTACCGGAAATTATAGATGTATCCGGGGAGGAGGCACTTGGACCGCCACAATCATTCGGCGCGAAGCAGCCCGACTAGGACGGGTCTGGTACGTACAAGAAGGCGGTTGGACTGGCGTCTGGACTCGCCGGGGGAACAGCAACATTTTCGACGCCATATGGACGATGCCCGGGGCGGCAGCGATTACGGCCGTATTAACGATCAACCTGTTCGGCAATAACGTCCAGGTATTGCGCAGAAACAGCAGCGATGGCAATAATTGCAACTATACCGGCACTATCGCGGGAGACGGAAGAACGGTCACGGGCACTTACACCTGCACTCAAGGAGGAGGGTCCTGGAGAGCTACGATTACCTTTTGATACTCGTCGGGCCTATTCAGGACTTGAAGAACAAAAAAATCGCCGATGCTCCAGGCATCAGCGATATTCGGCAGATTATTGATTTGGTGGAGGCGGATGATTCCTAACACTTGTATCTCTGGCTAGAACTGCCTGCTCATGATCCAACTCTACAGTCGCTTTCCTGACTCTGCGCTGCTCCCGTCATTTATAAAGCGTCCTCGTGTCGATACGAGCCTCTTAGTCTGGTTCAGAAGTTATCCAAACCTCCCCAATCTGAGGAGCCCATGAATACGTATTCGTCGCGGGAAGCACGACTTTCAGGTAGTTCGTTCCCGAAGGCAGCGAAGGCGCCTCAACGCTTCTGCCGGACCAAGGCGATCCGCCAGCGGCGGGGACGGGAGTGCCCCAAGCCGGGCTGAGCGGCGTCCAGGAGCTGCCGTCCGGCGAAGCGTAGAGCTCCAACTGCCCGGTTCCTTCGTAGTAGATTGAAGCCTTGAAGCTAAGCATGTTCGTGCGCTTGTACACGAACCATTCGTCTGAATCGGCCGTCCGGCGAACCCGTCCCGCATCCCCGCCGGCGATCTCGTTCGCGTAAGATCCGTCGACGACGAGGTTGGCGCTGCGATCGTGCATCCAGCGGAAATTGTCCATCGTATCGCGCAGGACGGCCGGAGGGCCGCCCGCTCCGTAACCGGAGACGATCTCTATCCGCCCCAGCTGCGGAACCCAATCGTAATCGTTGGCGGCGCTGAATACGATCTTCAAATAGTTCGTCCCCCACGGAATGCTGTCCGCGCTCAGGCGGATTCGATTCCAAGGCGCAGACGTCTGCACGGGGGGCTCCTCCGTTACCGTAATCGGCGTCCAGGAGCGATTATCCGGCGAAGCATAGAACCGAAGATCGCGGGAGCCTTCGTAATACAACGCAGCCGTAAAAGAACGGATGTTGAAACGGTTGTACACGATATACTCCTCGGAGCCCGTCGTTCTGCGAATGCGCCCGGCATCGTTCTCGGCAATGACGCCGGCATAGGAGCCGTCCACCGTCAGATTGGCGCTTCGTTCGTAGATGCTGCTGAAATCGTTCATCTCGTCTACGAACGTCTCGTTCGCGCCGCTGCCCGTCAGACTGTCCAGAATCGCCTGGCGCGCCATTCGAATTGAATTCCCGTCGGCATTGTAGCTCGTTCCGTTGTAGATGAGCGCTTCGGCAATATTTTGCGCCAGATCGGGCTTTGACTCCGCCAGCAGCATGAGCAGCTCCCGATCCTGGATGCCTTCCAGCTCGGCTTCGCCGCGAATCGATTCGAACAGGCCCAGATTGGCTTTGTCCGGATACGCCAGCCAACGATCTCCGGGCGTCGGCGTATCCGCCTCCTTCAGTACGTCGTCCATGCCATAGACGGCGATCTCCGCGAACTGCATGCGGTAAGCGCCTCCGTCATGCGGGTTGGCGCGCAAATTCGTGCCCTCGATCTTGACGTAACGGGCCGACACCGGCGCGAACGAGAAGCTCGGCGCTTCGTCGTACACGGTCGGCTGAGGATGGCCGGCTTCCGATACGACGGTGATCCAATTGACGTTGTCCTCTGAAACGCTTATCGAGAAATCGATCGGAAAGCCATAGCCTCGATTCGCTCCGTCGTCTCTCGGGAACAGCGTCGCCTTGCGCACTTCCGTGCTCTCGCCCAAATCGACCGTGATCCACTCGGAATGGTTGACCCCCGTATTCGAGCTGCTGCTCCATCCCATGGAGGAAGGCAGGGAGCTGACGGTCCCGTCGGTCAGATTCGCGGTCGACCAGCCGGCCGCTTCGTAGGAGCTGGATGCGGCAACCGGACGGTTGCCGGACGCCGAGTTCAAATTCCAGTAGTTGAACCCCCAATGCAAATACCCGTCCATGCCGTGGCGGAACGTGTACCAGTGCGGGAGCACCGTTTTTGCTAGCGGGGCGTCGATATTGCGCACCAGATACTCCCACGTCGGATAGTTGCAAATGTACAGCCACACCTCCTGTCCGAAATCCTGCCTGATTTTATGATAGTTGGATTCGTAATCGTAGTTGCTTTGCTTGACCACCTGCACGTCCAGCGTGTCCTCGAAGGCGTAGGTCGGCACGAAGTTGGCTTCAATCGTCCGAACGCCCGGCGCAAGCGAATGCACTTTGCCGTAAAACCAGTTGTCGTCCGCGCGATCCTGATCGTTGATCGGCTCGTCCCCGCCGCTTTGGTAGAACAGATTCAGCCAGCCCTTCGTATCCAGATGCGCCCTCAGCGCGGGAAGATAAATGTCGAGCCACGCCTCCGCTTCGGCCGACTGAGCGGGAACCGGGACCATTCGCGGCGCGCCGTTGACGTTCTGAATCGTGCGCACCTGGTAGCGGTCTCCCGCCTTCGTCATCAGGCTCGCTCCGTGCAGCTCCTTCATCGCGCCTTCGTCGATGAACAGCTGCACGAATCGGTCGAACTTCGTCCAATCGAACAGGTACTCTCCGCTCGGACCGATCTGGACGTCGGGAACCAGGTAGCCGATCGGATCGACCCAGATGACGTTGTTGCGGTGCTTCTTCATGTATTGGGCAAAACGGGTCATCACGGTCCACCAGTCGTTCGAAAACTCCGTAGTCCCGTACTGGTAGCGAAGCGCTTCCGTCGCCGCAGGCTCCCATCCGGCCGACGAAAACCAGTTGTCGACCTTGTACGAGGACAGCCGTCCGTCCGGCAGCGTCACGTCGTACACCCGAACGTGAACCGGAACGCTGGCGCTCCCCTCGTTGGATTGGACCGTTACCGTCCCCGAGTACTCACCGGCCGGAGTGCCGACAGGCACATACACGCTGTACCAGACCGGCTGCGTCGTGTTCGCGGGCAGTACGGCCAGCGTCGAATCGTTGGTGATTCGGTCCGGATAATCCATACTGCCGTCCGGGGCGAGCACCTGATGCTCCACCGGCAGCTGATCCGTATGCTGCTTCAGATGAATGAAGTCGATCCATCTCGCGCTGATGTTGGAGGCCGCGATCTGGGCGCCGCCCGGTCCCGTCAACGGTCCGACGGTTACGGACAAGTCGTGCAGCTCCTGCGCGGACCGAATGCCGAGCTGTCCGGCCCGATACTCGTTGCGAGCCGCCAACAGGCGGATCGTTCCCGGCGCGTCGCCGGGAGGAAGCGTCGCCCGAAACAGCTTGGTCAGCCCGTCGGCCGCCCATACCGTCAAGCTCGGAGATGCAAAGGCGCGAGTCGCATAGCTTGTCGGAACTGTCGCCGCTGCAACCAGAAGCAATAAACCGAACAGGCAAAACCTTTTTACTCCGCGTTTCATCCTTGATCCCTCTCTTATTCAGAAGTGGATTGCCCTTGCGAGTGCCCAGCTTCTCCGTTGATCACAACCTGTTTTCCTGCGAAAAAGCGGCTGGCGAAGTCATAAACCACCTTAACCGCCTCGGGATGTCTGACCTCCAGCCTGACTTGCTTCTCATCGCTTTCGATTTTCACGGAAATCGGACCATGGGGCGTAGGAACCGCACCCTCGATCTCGGTTAAGCCAGCGCCGAGTCGGGGAGCGATCAGCGTCTCCCGAAATCCGGGGCGCGGCGGTCTCACCCCTAGCGCATAGCCTTGCAGAATGGCCGAAATCCAGCCCGACCAGCCATGGCAGGCGCTGTTCAGCGCGTCCCCTTTGGAAAACTCGAAAAACGACCGCAGCGGAAATTCGCCCGATTCGGCGTCGATCATCTCCCAGTACGTGCCCGGCTCCTTCGCCAGCATCGTTCCCCAGCATCTACGGGTGAGTTCCAACGCCTCGTCAGCCTGGTCGGCCAGAAATCGGGCTTCAACCTCATATCCGTTCATGAACGGCCAGATCTGCTTGTTATGCGGCCACATGAAGCTCATCGTCTGCTCGTCCGTGAGGTTGATTCCCGGCAAATACGTCTGGAAATGCGAGCAGCCCTCGGCCGGAACTGCACGTTCCAGCTTGCGATCCAGCGTCGCGGAGCCGTAAGGGGTCCACATCTCGGCCTTCAAGTAGCTCAGGATTCGTTCGGACATCTCCCGGTCCGCGAGTCCGAAGACGACGGCATAGCAGTTCACGTCGCTCAGCACGACATCCGTATCTTCGAGATTAAGCACGTCGCGGAACACTCCTTTTCCCTCATCCCAGTAGGTCTCGACAAGATGATGGCGCAGATGGGCGGCCAGACGTTCCAGCTCTTCTCCCCGCTCGCGCTCGCCCGCTTCCTCTTCGATCAGCGCCGCGCACTGCAAAGCCCGGTACAGAACGCATTGCGTAGCCGACCCGCAGCCCTCCCGCGGGAACGTCCACATCCACGTTTTATCGTTATACAGAAAGCCGCGGCGGTCGAGCTGAAATTCGATCCAGTCCATCAAGGAGCGGTAGCCCTCGTACATTTTTTCCAGGAAGGCCCGGTCCTCCGTGAACAGATAGTGCTCCCAGATCGAAATGATCCACCACAGGTTGTATTCGGTAAAAGCTTGCCGCGAAGCCGCGCTTCCGGGAATTAATCCCGAGCTCTCTTGGAGCGCATGGAACAGGTGCAGGCTGCTCTTCACCGTCTCGTTCGCCCCGAACGCGTAATAAATGTTGAGCGCTTCGGTGCGGATATCGCCGATCCAGGCCTCGCGGTCTCTGCGCGGGCCGTCGAAAATAACGTAATCCGAATAAGGGCTGCGCCATTCGTTCACGAAAGTCCGATGAGGCTCCGGCAGCTCGCTGCGGAAGGTGCTGGCAAAGCGGGAGCGCTGCAGGCACAGCTGCGTCGTATACGCGCCGGTCCGCCACAGCTTCTCCCAGAAAGGATCGGCCGCGCGGAAGCTGCCGCGGTACACGCAGGGATACGCGGAAAACTTCACGCCGACCCTCCGGATCGAAGCATGGCAAGGAGCCGGAAGCACCGCCTTGCTGCGGATGGACAGCTTCATGTAGCGCAAGGCGATATATTCCTCGTCGACCCAGAGTACGCCGTCAGCCGGCATCGGGACGACAAGCGATTTAATCAGCGCGTCGCGTAAAGGTCCGTACTGAATGACCAGCTCGTCTCCCGAGCTTTTCTCCAGTTCGACGAAGAAGCAGCCGGTCGTCTTAATGCCGAAGTCCAGCAGCACGCTAGGAGCGCGCGATCCGCCGACGGATAAATATGCAGCCCCTTCTCCCTTATTCAGCATCGCGGACACGTTGAGCGCTTCCCCGTCTCCGGCCTCTGCGGACACCAGGCTCGGAAAGATAAATCCGGTTTTCATAGCGGTTCCTCCCTATCCCTTCACCGCGCCGACGGTCATGCCCCCGATGAAGTACCTCTGCAGCAAGGAAAATGCCGCAATCATCGGCAGCGTGCACAGGACGCAAGCCGCAAATAGCTGATTCCACTGCGTCGGATTTTCCCGATCTCCCAGAAACCGAATCATCACGAGAGGCAGCGGCTTCTGGTCGGGCTGAGTGATAAACACGAGCGGATAGAGAAAATCGTTCCAAATCCATACCGCCTGCGTAATGACGACGGCTGTCGTGGCGGGCAGCAGCAGAGGAAAAACGATTCTCCAGTAACGCCGGAGCAACCCCGCCCCGTCGATCACGGCCGCCTCTTCCAGCTCGTAAGGGACGCTGCTGTTGATGAATCCGGTATACAGAAAGGTGGAAAACGGCAGGCTGCACGTCAAGAACATCAGGATGCTCGCCAGCTGCCCGTCTTTAATCTGCAAAGCGTCCATTACCGTGTAGATCGGGATCAACGCCATTTGGCCGGATACGATCAGCCCCGAGAGAAAGAACATCGCCAGAAATCGGCTGGTCCGGCTTTGAATGCGGGCCATCGGATAAGCGGCCGCAGACGCCAGCAGGACGACCCCCGTCACGGAGACGAAGGTGAGCAGCACGCTGTTCCACAGCGACAAAGGGTATTTCATCGTTTCGTACGCGACCCGGTAGCTGCTCATCGTCACTTGCTCGAACAGATTAAGCGGGGCAGCCGACTGGCCGGGCGGCCGCAAGGAGCCGGACAACACAATGACAAGCGGGTACAGACTGGCGACGGAAAACAATACAATGGCCGCATGAAGGAGGGCGGAGCGGATTCGGTTGCGAGTTCTCATGCAGACACCTCCCTGGCTCTCAGCAGCTTGACGAACACCATCGTTACGGCGGAAATGACGACGAAAGAGATGACGCCGAGCGCGGCCGCCTTGCCGAACAGCGACTCCGCGAAGGCCATCCGGAACATCTCGAACATTAGCGTTCTCGTCGATTTGCCCGGACCGCCCTGCGTCATCGTGTAAATGTAGTCGAATTGCTTAAGGCCGTTAATAAGTCCCAGCGTCACGTTGATCGTCACGGCGGCGGCCAGCAGCGGAAGCTTGATCCGGCGGATCAGCTGCCAGCCGTTCGCGCCGTCCATCCGCCCCGCCTCCTCCAGCTCCGCCGGCACCGACTGAAGCCCGGCCAAATAAATGATCATCGTTCCCCCGAAGCCCTTCCATACGTCGACGGCCATCGTCGCCCACAGCGCGGTGGAGGCGTCGCCGAGCAGGTTCAGCTCCCAGCCTCCGAGCCCGACTTTGCCCAGCAGCGCGGCCAGCAAGCCATAATCGGGCAAATAAATAAAGCCCCAGATAAAGCCGACGACGATCGTGCTGAACAAGGTCGGAACGTAAGCGAACGTCCGGTAAAGCCCGCTCAGCCGGAGTCTGGCGTTAAGCGCCAGCGCTAGGGCCAGCGCCAGCACATTGGTTGCGATGACGCTTCCGACCGTGTAGACGAGCGTATTTCTCATGGCGTTGGCGAGCGTTCCGTCCTTGAGCAAATATTCGTAATTTCGCAAGCCGACAAACCGGTATTGGGTGTCGAATCCGTTGGAGTTCGTCAGGCTGTAGTAAAAGGTGAGAAGGACCGGACAGATCCAGAAGGTCACGTATACGGCCAAAGCCGGAACGGCGAACCAGTACATTCTTTTCTTGAAAGCCTCGCTCATAGCTGCTCCTTCCTACGGACGGCCGATTTCCGGCCGCCCGCTCGACTCCTACTGCTGCTGTGCCATCAGCTCGGACAGCTTCAGATCGGCCGCCTTGGCCACGCCTTCGACCGTTTCCTTGCCGCTGATCATCTCCTGGACTTTGGCGCACAGCTCGTCGGACAACCCGCCCGGCCAAGCCTGGTTGCTGAAGTACCAGGACGGACTTGTCTGGAACAGCCGATAGTATTCGTCGAACACCTCGCCGCCTTGGAATTCCACGCCTTTATAGGACGGAACCTGCCCGACGTTGTATTCCGCCCATGCCTTGAACAGCGGGGATTCTCCGTCGTACATGTACTCCATGATTTCGACGATCGTATCGTAATGCTCCGTCTTCGCGTTGATGAACGTTCCTCCGCTTGGCGCTGCCGACAAGCCCAGCGGCTCTCCCGGATCGTTGCCCGGCAGCGGGAAAAATCCGCGTTCGAAATCGACCTCGCCCTTCTGCGTAAGGTTGGACTGCGACCAGTTGCCGTCGATCGTCATGGCGGCCTTGCCGTCGATGAAGAGCTGCTGCGCCTGCGTATTGCCCGCTCCGAGCGAATTTTTCTGAACGAAGCCGCGGTCGTACAGCGTTTTGTATTTCGTCAGCACTTCCAGCCATTTCGGGTCGGCAAAGCTCTGCTCGCCCGCCAACAGCTTGGTGTCGAAATCGTTCTCCTGCGGGTATACGATCGAGGCTGCCAGCTGATACAAGCCGAACTGCGCCACGAAGCCGTCTTTGTCCCCGGAAACGAGCGGTTGGATGCCCGCGTCCTGAAGCTTCTGGCAGGCGGCGAGGAAAGCTTCCCAATCCCCGGGGATTTCCGCGATGCCGGCCTGCTCGAACAGCGATTGGTTGTAATAGACGCCAAGAATGTTGACCCCGGACGGAATCGCATATTGCTTCCCGTCGACGGCGAAGGCGTCCACGACTCCGGAATTGAACTTGTCCAGCACCGACAGTCCGGTAATCTCCTTCGCATAGCCCGGCTTCACGACGTCCAGCGCCTGCATTTTCGGCCAGTAGAAGAAAATGTCCGGCCCGCCGCCCGTCGCCATTCTCGCCTTCAGCGTCGTAATATATTGCTCGTTCGGAAGCGTCTCCGATTGGATCGTGACGTGAGGGAATTTCTCTTTGACCAACTCCGGGAAAATCTCCGTATTGAAATCCTTCTTATCCGTCGAAGCGTTCCCGGGTCCCAGCATCGTGATCGTGATCGGTTCGTTTTCCGTTTTCGGCGAATTGGCACCGCTTCCATTGTTGGCGGAATTGTCGCCTTTCCCGCATGCGGCCAAGGCAAATGCCAGCAAGATCGCCAGCGTCGTTACTAAGCTTTTTTTCATCTCAGACAAGCCCTCCCTATGATTGTCGATGCCCGTATGCGTTGCGGCAAGCTCGCCCTTACTGTGCACAAATCGATTATAATCGAGAAACCGGAACAGGATTTTGGCATTTGGGGTGTACTTTTTTTGGGGGAGGCGGCGCTAGCGCCGCCGGGACTGTCGAAAGGCTTGCGGAGTAACTCCCGTCGTTTTCTTGAAAATCCGAATGAAATACTTGTCGTTGCTGTAGCCGACCAGTCTGGCGATGCGATCGAGCGGGTAATCGGTTCGTTCCAGCAGTTCCTTCGCCTTGGCGATGCGCTTGGCTAGCACGAATTCCGATATATTCATCCCCGTCTTTTCTTTGAAAATATAGCTGCAATAGCTGGCGTTGACATAGAAGCGCTGAGCCAGCTTCTGCAGAGACAGCTCCTCCTGGTAATGCGCTTCGATATAGCTCTGAAGCTTGCGGACCAGGCTATGGGACGAGTCCGCGCCGGAAGAGCGACTTGGCGATTCTATCGCTTGCAGCAGCTCCTGCATGAACTCGGCCAGCCGCCGACTGTCGTACCCGTCGTTCAGTACGGCATCCGCTTCCTTCGCCCAATCGGGCGGCGCCAGCAGCAGCTTCTGGCGCGTCGCGTTCGTTATCGCCTCGATCAGCTGCCTGCACCGCGACCTGACTTCGCTCCAGGTCGGGTTGTCGCGGAATAGGGCCTCGTTCATCTCCTCTGCGGCTTTATCTGTCGAGCCGGATTCCAGCCAATAAACGAACCGCTCCGTCTCCTCCCATCGCTCCGATCTTGCGGACGGACGTTCGAAGTAGCTGCTGTAGCCGTACTTCCCGGCTGCCGGACAGGCGTCCATTGCCGACCGGCATTCCAAATATGCTTCGTGAAGCTGCCCCAGCTCCCGCTTCGGCAAGCTCGCGGCGATCAGGAGTCGACTCTCGGTCGTATCGTCTACAAGCGGGCCCGCTTCCGTCATCGATTTCTTCGCCAGCGCATGGACGCGCCTGGAGTCGTCCTCCGAATTCAACGGAACGACGAGGTAAAGCCACGCCTCGGCCGACCCCGGAATAAGGACCGGCTCCGAGATGAACTCGTGCGGCTCCCGCAACAGATCGGCGAGTCGACGCAAGCCCGTCTTCTGCACGCTTCGAGCCTCGTTTGTATACTGCGCCAACAGCATGTAGCGCTTGAACGCCTGAAGCGTGCGGCCCCGGCGCGATTGAAGCTCCGCGGAAGCCGCTCCCGATCTGCCGGACTCGATCTGAACGCGGCACAGCTCCAGATCATACTGCTCATACAAGCGTTCCTGCTCGGCCTGCATGTCGTCGAGCTTCTCCCGAAGCTCTCTGGACGCCGCTGCCTTTTCGATCGCCTCGATCGCTTTGGCCATCACCGCCTGAACCTCCTCGCGGCTGAACGGCTTGAGCAGATAGCCGGCCACCTGCGCTTCGATGGCGCCCATCATATACTCGTAATCCTTGTAGCCGCTGACGACGATCATCTGCTTGTCCGAATAGTGCTGCTTCAGCAGGGCTAGCAGCTCCCGGCCGTCCACGCCCGGCATGCGCATATCCGTCACGATGATTTGCGGGTCGCGCTCGGCGATAAGCGCCAGCGCTTCCCTCCCGTTGTTCGCTTCTCCTGCGCAAACGAGCTTCAGCGACTCGGCGAAGCTGTCGATTTTGCTGCGAATGCCGCTGCGAATGAGCGGCTCGTCGTCCACGATGACATAGCTGTACATCATAAGCCTGCTCCCTCCTGCCTTTATGGCCTGAGCCTCGGTACGCGCACGCGCACGTTCGTGCCCCGGCCCTGCTCGCTGTCTACTTCGATTCCCGCTTCTTGCGACGCTTGTCCGTAATACAGGCGAATACGCGAATGAATGTTGGAAACGCCGATGCCGCCCTTCTCCCTGCGCCCCATCTCCGTGAAGCGAGGCGGCACTTTCAACTGACGCCGCAGGCGTTCAAGCTGCTCCGCCGTCATCCCGGAGCCGTCGTCGCGGATGTCGATCTCGATCGCTTCGTCGTCCATCCGTCCCGAAATCGCGATTTTCCCCGGCCCCTCCTTCGTCTCCAGACCGTGATAGATCGCATTTTCGACCAGCGGCTGCAGGATGAGCTTCAATATTTTTTCCTCGCGCAGCGGTTCGTCGATCTGAATATCGAAGACCAGCCTGTCGCCGTAGCGCATCTTCTGAATCGTCAAGTAATTGAGCACATGAGTAAGCTCGTCCTGCAGCCGCACCTGCTCGCTGTCCGTCTTGATGCTGTAGCGGAACATATCCCCCAGAGCCTTCGTAATAACCGTAATGCTGACAACGCCCTCCACGTCCGCGATGCTGTTGATCGACTCCAGGGTGTTGTACAGAAAATGAGAGTTGATCTGCGCCTCCAGCGCCCTCATCTGAGAATCCAGCAGAATAATTCGGTTTTGATAGCGCTCCTTGATAATCGCCTTGTTCTCCGCAATCATCGCGTTGTATTCGTTGTACAAGGTCGCGATCTCGTCGCTGCCCCGCAGGTGCTTGTTGTTCAAGAGCACCTCATTGGACTTCTCCGACTTCATGATGCGGCTTAAGTTGACGATCGGCCTCGTGACCATGCGCGACAGGAAAAAGGAAATCGCCCAGAACATGATGCAGCAGGTGACGGCTATCGCGATCAGCACGTTGCGCACGGGAATGAACTGGTTTTCCAACGCGGCCATCGACACCCGAAGGACGAGCTTCCATTCGTAATTCGGGAACGTCCTGAAGATCGTCAGCCATTCGCCCGCGTCGTCCATGAACTGCCCGGCCTCCTTGCCGGACAGCAGCTCTTCGTCGCTCGCCGACAGAGGCACGCCTCCCTTCCCCTCCGAGCTGTCGTATTCGATGCGTCCGTCCAGGCTTGTGATGAACATAGCGGACTGCTGGGGAAGGATGTTTTTGTCGATGCCTCCGAACAGCTCCAGATTGCAATCGATCAAGACGACGCCCAGCGGCTCGTTCGTCGTCGGGTCGACGATCAGACGGGAGAACGAGATCGAAGGCTTGACCGACATCGAATAGTCCTTGCGTCCGATATCGCTTACATAAATTCCGTCCTCCAGCGTTCTGTTGTACCATTCCGCCCCCTCCGGGCGGTACCCGAGCCGCAAATCGTTATCCGTTCTGGCGTAATAGAAGGAGTTGCCCCCTGCGGCAAACAAATAGATGCCGTTCATATAGCGATGCGTATAGAGCAAACTCTCGAACAGAAACTTCAAGTCCCGATGGCTCTGCAACAGCTCGAAGTTGTTCAAATCATCGGTATACGCCTTGTGCCGTCTCAAGATGTCGATGATCGAACGATTGTCCGGCGAATAAGGCTGGTAGGCGAACGTCTGGCTCACGTCCGCGATCTCGTCCAGCGCGTCGCCGACCTTGTTCATGCTGTTGTCCAGCAGATTGGCCGCGGTCGCGCTCACCTGCCGTTGAATAAGATCCGAGTATCCTCTGTAGGACACGACGGTGATCAGAATAATCGGAAGGAGCGAGACGCCTAGAAAAATCACGAACAGCTTGTGCTTGATGCTGAACTTGCGCCGAATCGCCCTCATCCCCTGTCCGTTAGACTTTTTGGAATTGATTATAGTGGAACGTAGCGGCCGGAACCATTCTTTTTTTAACGCATTAACGGCGGCCGGCACTTGGATCTGCTGCCCAGACTCGATAAAATGCCATTTTCCCCAACCTCTGTAATTGCTACAATGAAACGTATACGGAAACGGAAGAGAACGGGAGGAAACAGAATGGCCCGGGAGAGCTTCGACAAAGAGGTGCAGTTTCTTCGGCTGCTGGCGCTCGCCGGCGGCGCGTACAATAGGCAGCAGTTCGCCTCGCGTCTGGGAATTTCCGTGCATACCTACGACAAAACGCTTCGCCACCTCAAGGACATGAGAACGTCGCTTCAGCCTCTCTCCGAGAAGCAGGAGTCCGACCTCGCGGAGGGGCTTCGCTACAATCCTTATGAGTCGGCGGACCCGCTGCTTCTGTTCCTGTTCCGCGCCAAATCGCTCAAGGAGTCGGAAAGCGTCCGGCTTTCCTTGACGATCACCCTTTTGCAGGACCGGGAATTGACGGCAATGGAGCTTCTGGACGCCTGCAGCGAAAACATGCCCGCCGACTTCCCCTGCCCCGACGAGAAGACGATTCGAGGCGACTTGAAGTATCTGGAGGAGGTCGGCGTCATCGCGCGCTGCGAAGGCGGTCGTCCTTACCGCTATCGAGCCGCCAACGATTTGGTCGATCGGCTGTCCGACGACGAGCTGCTCGATCTGTACGATTACGTCGACGTGATGGCCAACACTCAGGTGCCGGCGGTTCAAGGCTACCTGCTGCGCGACACGCTCAAGAAGGCGCTCGGCAAGCGGGGCTTCGCCCCGGAGGCGTCGGACATTCATCTGTACAAGTACCACTACCATTCGCGCATTCTCGACGAGGCGCATCTGCACGCCATTTTTCAGGCGATCCGGGAGCGGAAGAAGCTTCATTTTCTCTATCTGTCCCCCAAAAAGGGGAAAAACTACGCCTCGAAAAATACGAACCCCCTCTTCGAGAGGGAAACCGAGGGCAGCGACGAATCAACGCTTCCGCTGCTCGTCGTCTACGATCATCAGTACGGACGCTGGTATCTGATCGGTCACCACGCCAAGCTGGGCATGATGAAATACCGAATGGAGGGAATTACGCAGATCGAGACGGGCGAAGCGGTGGACGAAGCGGGATTCGCCGCCCGGCTTGATCGCGCTCGGGAGCAGCTTGAACGGAGCTGGGTCACGGATACGCTGCGCCCGGTAAAGGTCGTGGCCCGCTTCTACCATCCCGACCGCGCGGGGGCCAACTTCATTCGGGAACGGGTGGAGGCGCAAGGCCAGTGGGGAACGGTTCGCGAGGAATCCGAATCTACCTTTCTCTATGAAATTACGGTTAACGGGATATACGAGATCAAGCCGTGGCTGAGAAGCTTCGGATCAAGCTGCGAGGTGCTGGAGCCGGCCTGGCTCCGCCGCGAGTTCATTGCCGAGTGGAAGGAGATCCAGGCGTACTATGAATCCGTTCGAGAAAATATTTAATTACCAAGTCATCTCCCGTCTGGACGAATCGGATTCCTACGCGCTGACGGCTCAAGAACGATCGTGGCTGAAGACGATGCTGGAGCACCCGGCCTCCTCCGACGCTTTCACGCCCGATACGTTGGACAAGCTGCAGCTGCTGCTTCAGGGAGAAGCCTCAATCGACATTCGCGGAATGTTGACCGAGAAAGCCAAGAGCCGGGAACGCCAGGTGTATCACCCGCTTCTGCGAACGCTTCGCCGCATCGTCATGCGAGATATGGGCATTCGCCTGACCTACCGGATCAAGCATGGGGGGATCCAGGCGAGCCAGTCGGGTCTTCCTTTCAAATTGGAGTACTCGATGGTGAAGCGGGAATGGTATTTGCTCTGGTACAGCGCGCGCAAACGTATCCTCATGTCCACCAAGCTGAGCCACATTCTCTCGGTCGAGGAAATGGCGCTCCCTGCCGAACGGATCGCCGCCATGCGAGATCGGATTGCCTGCCTGCTGGACACTCGCAAAGCGCAAACCGTTATTGAGGTCGTACGCACCTACAATGCCGAGCTGTCGCGCATTTTATATGCGTTCTCCTGCTTCGACAAGACGGTCAGCTATGACGAACAGTCCAACCTGTATCGGATTCGGGTCGCTTACCTCGCGGACGAGAGCGAGTATCTGTTAGCCAAAATCCGCTTTCTCGGCTTGAGGGTGAAAGTCGTGGAGGGAGACGGGCTTCGCAAAAGGATGCTGGAGTCGGCGGAGAAAGCGTTGGGGCGGTATGGCGATTCGATCGGCAGTGCAGAGTAACGGGGGCCTAACGGGCCGCGCAGCATATCGTACAGATCGGCTACTTCCTCCGCCGTGCTTTATCTCGTTCCGATCTGCGATACCCCGTCGTTGCGCCGTAAAAAGGCTTCAAAGCGCCTTCCGGCGTGATCTTCTCCTGCAACTTGTGCGAGACGATCCACGGATCGGGTATTTGTCAATCCTGGAGCCCCTAATTCGCGAGCTATCCTACGGCACCAAGCTTGCGGAACCTGGCGGAGACACGAATGGAATCCCGACCTGCCCGCGATCTCCATGATCGGCTGTTGCCCGCGTTCCGACCCGTAAAGAGAATTTTGTCGATTCGGCCATTAGGTCTGCGGACTTAAGTGTCGAATCGCGTACCGTACTTTATCATCATTTACATGAAATTACAAATGATGTCATACTGGTGTTGGAAGGGTTGCAGCTCCCGATGAACGCTGGCCAGCATTCAGCCTCCAGAAACTCCTTCTAAACAATCCCACATTGAAAGGATGGATATTCGTGAAAATGAACAAGTTAACGGCACTTCTGCTGTCCGTCGTGTTGCTCTTTGCCTTCTCGACCGCTTCGAGCGCCAGCACCCCGTTAAACCACACGGATACCGTTACAGGGCAAGGGGATATTTTGATTACCGGGACTGCTTATTTTAGCAACAGCCCTCCGGCCGGAATCATCTTCGCGGACGTATACCGCATCGTGAACGGTGTCGAGGAGTACGTGACCAGCGGACGTTCGAACATTTACACCAACCCTAGCGTTGTGAACTATACGATTACGTTTAATACTTCGTTTACGCAAGGCACGTACAAAATTCGGTATTCTTACGCCGGCACGCTCGCCGACTTGACCACCTACGCTCGATTCGTCTAATCGCAAGCTAAAAGCAAAGGGTACAGTTCCTCAAGCAGGTGGGGGAGCTGTACCTCTTTTGCATGTCTGGACGATGGACCTCTACCGTATTCCGCCTATCAAAACCTGACGAAGAGACGGCCGAAACCGGAGCGTGTAAAACGCATCTCCTTTTTCGCATATCGCCAGATCGAGGCTGGTCGGGTAAACTAAAAGAATCCGACAAGAGGGGGACTTCGCCATGTCAATCAAGTCCGAGGATATTCCATGGAGCAGGGGAAAATGGACGACGGCTCCGTTATCCGTGAAAGAAGAGGAAGGGCTGCTAAGGGTCGGAGCCAAGCACGGAAGCGATTATTGGGAGAAAACGCTCTACGAATTCGAGCACCGCGACGGTCATGCGCTGCTGGCGGAATGGACGGACGGGCGCGCGGTCGAGGTCGGCTTCCGGTTGGACTCCCTGACCGAGCTGTACGACCAGGCCGGACTGATGCTGTGGCACGGCCAGCAGCAATGGATCAAGGCGGGGATCGAATTAAACGACGGCGTCCCGCATCTGGCTGTCGTCGCGACGGACGGCTACTCGGACTGGTCGCTCGCCCCCGTACCCGAATGGCTCGGCGAGGAAGTGACGATCCGCGCTTCCCGGATGAAGGAAGCCGTCATTATCCGCGCCCGCACGCGATCCGAAGGCTGGCGTACGGTTCGGGTGGCGCGCTTTCCCTATTCGTCCGGCAATCTGGCAGGTCCGCTGGTATGCGCGCCAACGAGGGCCGGCCTGGAGGTCGTGTTTACCCGCTGGTCGCTGACGGCTCCCGATGCCGAACTGCATGCTGACCCTCCGGCAGATGTTTGAGGCGCGTGTGGGGTCGGCTTGAATTAGTAGGACGAGGGAGATGTTTTTATCGCCCCCTTACCGGTTAATCCAGAGATGGACTTATTGCAAGGGGCTGTCAGCGATTACTGTTTTGGGCATTCAGGATGGCTTCGACTTCTGCCCGCTTCTCGGCGGGAACGTCCTCGATTGTCTTCAGACCCTTGCGAATCAGATTGGCGTATACTTGTGCCATGTCAACTCTCACCCCCTTCCAGGGCGGCGACACGAGCAGACAGGGCGTCTATCGTTGCTTGCTGTATGAGGATGATTTCGTAAGCCTCAGCAAGTCCGAGCATCGTCTCGACGGTCTCCTGCTCGCGGATAGTGTTGGCCGTTAGCGATGTCTCATAGACTTCGGCAAGCCCGAGCATCGTTTCGACGCTTTCAGATTCGAGTTGGGCAACGCGCTGCTCTGTCGTGACCGGCTGCGGCGCGTTCCGGATTGCGTCGATCTCCTCTTGCGGCATACCCTCGACCCAGCATTCCGGGCGCGGAGGCTCGACATAAGCCGGGCGCTCCCCACGCTCCTCCTCCGTCTCGGCGTACCAGTCCGCCAGGGCTTGATCGTGGGCTTCACGGGAGGCGATCAGCGCGGCCTGATAGTCCGCCCACAAAGCAAAGTTCCATCGGGGTTTAAACAGCCCGTTTGAGACTTTCTCGGCTATGATATAGCCGGTAACGACTTCTTCCGGCTCCTCGTCGTCTTCGGCGGGCAGCAGTTCGCGGGTCTCCGTCACTCCCGTTTGAGAAAGTGGAACGAGGACCGGTTCGATGTAATAGCCTTCGAGGTCTACTTTTATGGCTGGAGTTGTCAAGAAAAGTGCAGTTTGAAAACACACTCATGAAGAAATCCTGTTGCTAGGCTGCTTGTGACAGCATTCTTTCACGATAAATCGATGGGGGCCAGCCCCCTGGATTCGTGGTGTAGA